>NZ_CP031467.1:2416533-2718600 GCF_003368325.1 Paraburkholderia caffeinilytica
TGCAGACGAATTCCTGCTTGTCCGCGAAGCCGCGATTGCGCCACGAGTGGAAGCTCATCTTCAGCGCGATTTCAACGGCCGATGCACCATCGGACGCGAAGAACGCGTGACCGAGCGTGTTGTTGGTGAGCGCGCCGAGGCGCTCCGAGAGTTCGATGGCTGGCTCGTGCGTGCAGCCGGCGAGCATGGCGTGTTCGAGCGTATCGAGCTGGTCTTTCAATGCCGCGTTGATGCGCGGGTTGGCGTGGCCGAACAGGTTGACCCACCAGGAGCTGATCGCGTCCAGATAGCGGTTGTTCGCGCGGTCGTAGAGCCACGCGCCTTGGCCTCGTGCGACCGGGATGAGCGGCAGGCGCTCGTGGTGTTTCATCTGGGTGCAGGGGTGCCAGACGGCACGCAGGCTGCGGGTGATCCAGTCTTCAGGGGATGCTGACTTTTCCAAAAGGTACTCCGAAGTGCTTTTTTTGCCGGTGCACGGCTGGCTTTTTTAGGGCCTTTTCATTCACGCTGCGGTTTTTTCCTTGCGCTGCGCGCGGCCTCGGGAAGGCTTGCGGGGTCGAGATTAGCGGTTTATTTCGTGCTGCGCATCAGGGGTTTGGGTTGGGTTTTTGCATGCGGCGGTGGGGTTTGGCGCTGTTCGCTGCAGGTGGTTTCTGTTTCGCTATGAAGGTCGCTGATCGGCGGAGTTGGCGACGACAAAGTAGTTGGACCTTATGGGCGGGAATTTTGGGGTTTTGGGTTTGGTGGTTGCCTGCGGTGTTGGTTTTTTTGGTTTGTTGCCTGTGTGGCGGGTTCCTGTTTGTGTGTTTATGGTGTTGGGCTTTTCTTGATCTGGCCTTCGTGCCTTTCCTTGAATTGTTAGTGGTCTATTAGCGTTCGCCCCTGTGCGGGGCAGGCACTTACTTCTCTTTGCCGCCGCAAAGAGAAGTAAGCAAGAGAAAGCGGCTCACACCGCTCATGCTAAGCGGGCACCTTTGTTTGCACATGGTAGTGGTGCATCTGGAATCCGTGCCCTCGCACCTTCACGCGCCAGTGACAAAGGACTCATCAGCTCCCACTCCGCACGGCGTGCGTCGCGGATGGGTCTGCATGGGAAACCAGCGGCTTCGTTTGGGTTTGGTGGAGCCATCGGCTTCGCCTCGGCGAAGCGCCCACGCCCTCACCGCGCCCTCCACTTCAAATAATTTGTCGATGTGCTGAAATCACCGTCCCGGTCCCGATCACAATCGCAGAGGCAGAGGCAGAGGCAGAGGCAGAGGCAGAGGCAGAGGCAGAGGCAGAGGCAGAGGCAGAGGCAGAGGCAGAGGCAGAGGCAGAGGCAGAGGCAGAGGCAGAGGCAGAGGCAGAGGCAGAGGCAGAGGCAGAGGCAGAGGCAGAGGCGGTTGCCCTTGCCGTTCCAATCGCAATCGTGATGGCGATGGCGGTGCAATGACGAGCCACGGACCGGTGGTGGGACGTGGGCGCTAAAACGTAGCGGGTGGTTTTATGAAGAGCGCTTCGGCGCGCGCAGCGCCGCCGGAAGAATGACGCCGTTGTCACAAGCGCAGGCAGGTGCACGAACACAGATTCCAGATGCACCACTACCGTGTGCGAGCTACGGAGCCCACTTAGCAGGAGCGGTGTGAGCCGCTTTCTCTTGCTTACTTCTCTTTGCGGCGGCAAAGAGAAGTGAGTGCCTGCCCCGCACAGGGGCGAACGCTAATAGACCACTAGCAATTCAAGGAAAGGCACGAAGGCCAGATCAAGGAAAGGCACGAAATCCAGATCAAGGAAAGGCCAACGCCGCAGGCACCACACCACCGCCCCGCGAGGCCAATCCCAAACAAACCCTTAATTCCGGCTAGCAATAGCCCGCCGTCCCGCCGAAGAAGAATCAGAATCCGCCGTCTGCGAAGACTGCGCACCCCACACAACGGCGTTATCCACCGCATACAACCGGCACGGCGCCGAACTCTGCTTCTGGCAATTGGCAATGGCAACCGACATCGGATTATCGCCACCTTCCGCCCACGACCAGGCCCCCGTATCCGACACTGCAAAAGCCCGGCTAGGGTACTGATGCAAGAAATTGCGATACCCGTTACGTCCGGCTTCATCGACAAACGGAACGGAGTCGACCGCATCGACAGCAGCAAAGCCGCTCGCTTTCGGTGCCGAAGGGTCATCGACCCGATATTGCACGCCTGTAGGCATCCCCGCCCGAGCCAGAAACGCCTCGACAGCAGGCCACCACACATGCACGCCATCGCGGTCGCCCACAAGGCGATGCGCGTCGTTCTTGTAGTTGCCGAAATCCACCATCTTCGCGCTCGCGCCGTGCGCGGCATACGCGGCATACATGCCGGCCACCAGCGGTGCCGTCCACACCGAATCGTTATCGCCATACAACCACAGCGACGGCACCTTCGTCTTCTCGCCATACGCGCCAAATGCGCGCGTCAGGTTGCCCTGCCAGTCGGCGCACGCGTCCTGCCGCAACCCGCCCGAGAAATTGATCAAGGCTCGCACACCAGGCGCAGCCTCGGTGCCGTAGGCCATCGTCGCGAGACCGCCGTGCGAGGTGCCGGCCACGGCGATATGCGTCGCATCCACGTAGGGCTGCTTCGACATGAAATCGATCGTGGCGGCGACGTCGCCTGCCTGGCCGACACCATTACGTTCGACGTCGCAACCGTTCTGTTGATACGTGCCGTCCGAATGGCCGAAGCCCTGGCGGTTCGGCGCCACCACCACGTAGCCGCGGCGCACGAATTCGCGTGCGAACGGCAGCGGGTCGCTGCGTTCCTGCGTGCGTGGGTCGCCTGGAATCTTGCCGTGATTGAAAACGATCATCGGAAACGGGCCTGCGCCGTCCGGTTTGTAGATCGTGGTTTCGAGCGTGACGGTGCCGGCAGCGTTTACCGGCACGCGGATGATCTGTTCGTTGAGGCCGGCGGTGGGCAGGTAGACGTCGTCGTCGAGTGCGATGCGCGGCACGTGCGCGCGGGTGAGCGGTCCAGCCTGGGTGTCGGCGAGCGGCTCGGCATGCGCGAGTGCGACAGCGCACATCGCCGTTGCACACGTCACCGCACACTTCGTCAGAACCTTGCTGAACACCATTGACACACCTGCCTCAAAAACCTGCCCTGAACACCTTGACGCTTTGTCTGTCGACTGTCATTTCTGACGGTTGCCTTTCATCGGCGTTTTCGACAAACAAAAACACACTCGCGTACGTAGTGCGCCAGGCGCACGTACGCTGATTGAGATCGCACGGGATAAACCCAAACGGCCGACGCGACCCCACGCGCCGATGATGAGCGCCACACATGCCGCCCGGAACCGCCGCCGAACCCTGACTGGTGGGCTATCGGCAGCCGCCTGCGCAATTTGCGGAATCGATATGGACCGGTTCTCGCAACGTGACGTCACAAACCTACGGCCTCATCCTGGCATGACAATTTTGTTTTGTGCAATAAAGGAGAACCCGCGACGCAATAATTGCCGCATGCGGACAGCGCGCGTCAATCCCGGCGAGCGGCTGCAAAACGCCTGTCGCACGGTGCTTGGCTCCACGAAGTAATGTGTCGAAATATGCGCGCTGTGGCGTCGAGCCAACACGAAAAAAAGCCCTCGATTGAGGGCCATATGTGATCACGGCGCTATCCGCGCCGCAGTGTTTTGAAAGGCTTTGGAAGGCGTGGCTTAGTCGTCCACGTCACCGTCGACATAGCGCCAGCGTCCGTCTTCGCCGCGTACGAAGCGGCTCAGTTCGTGCAGCCGGTGGGCGCGGCCGCCTACCTTGTATCGTGCAACGAATTCGACGGTCGCATGGTCGGCGCCGGTTTCCGCGAAAGCCTTGATCTGCAGTCCGAGCCAACGCGGCGCATCGGGGGCGGCAGGGTCGGCGTCGAGATCCGCGGGGCAGGTGTGCGGCGCCCAGGTCGCGCGCAAATAATCCGTTGCGCCCACAACATACGCGCTGTAACGCGAGCGCATCAGTTCGAGCGCGCGCGGCGCGATTTCGCCGCCATCGATATAGCGGCCACAGCATTGCGCGAAGCGCGGCGGTTTGGCACCGCTGCGCTGATCGGGCGCAGCGCCGCCGCAGGGGCAGTCGGATGGTCGTTGCGTCGACAACAATGGCTTATTCATCAGACTTTCAGCCAAGACCGCGCGCGATCAGGATTTTCTGGATGTCGCTGGTGCCTTCGTAGATCTGACACACGCGCACATCGCGGTAGATGCGTTCGACGGGGAAGTCGCTCAGATAGCCGTAGCCGCCATGAATTTGCAAGGCGGCCGAGCAGATGCGCTCGGCGGCTTCGGAGGCGAACAGCTTGGCCATCGCGGCTTCGGTCAGGCAAGGCTGCCCGGCATCTTTCAGCGAAGCCGCGTGCCAGATCAACTGGCGCGCGGCTTCGAGTTGGGTCGCCATATCGGCGAGGCGGAATTGCACGGCCTGGTGCGAAAACAGCGGCTGGCCGAAGCTCTCGCGCTCCCTGGCGTAACCCAGTGCCGCCTCGAACGCGGCGCGCGCCATGCCGACGCTTTGCGCGGCAATCCCGATGCGCCCGCCTTCGAGTCCCGATAGCGCAATCCGGTAGCCTTCGCCTTCGGCGCCGATCAGATTCGCGGCCGGCACGCGGCAATCTTCGAAAATAATCTGCGCGGTGTCCGACGAATGCTGACCGAGCTTTTCTTCGACTCGCGCGACGACGTACCCCTTCGTATCGGTCGGCACGATGAACGCGCTGATGCCGCGCTTGCCCGCCGCCTTGTCGGTCACAGCCATCACGATTGCGACGTTGCCGTTCTTGCCACTTGTGATGAACTGTTTGACACCGTTCAACACGTAACTGTCGCCGTCGCGTGTCGCCGTGGTGCGCAGCGCGGATGCGTCCGAGCCCGCTTGCGGTTCGGTCAGACAAAACGCCCCGAGCATCTCGCCGCGCGCGAGCGGCGTGAGCCAGTCGCGTTTCTGCGCGTCGTTGCCATAGGTCAGCAGAATGCTGCACACCGGGCAGTTGTTGACGGAGATCGCGGTCGAGGTGCCACCGTCGCCCGCAGCGATTTCTTCAAGGATTAGCGCGAGCGCCAGCGCGTCCATGCCGGCGCCGCCGTATGCTTCGGGCACCAGCACGCCGTACGCGCCGAGTTCGGCGAGCTGGCGATGCACGTCCGTCGGAAAGGTGCGTTCGCGGTCCCATTGCGCCGCATACGGCGTAACGGCTTCGCGGACGAACGTGCGCACCGCGTCGCGGACCATCAGATGGTCCTGATCAAGCACCATGGCTCGGTCTCCTCATTCGTCTTTCCACTTGTCTCTTCACCAGTCGAGCGCCGTGCCGTCGTATTGGTAGAAGCGGCCGTTGAACGCTTCACGTGCGGCCGCGGCCTGCGCAAGCACTTCACGCATGCCGGAGACGCTGCGCGCCGGATCGATCGCCGCTTGCGCGCCACCCATGTCGGTGCGCACCCAGCCCGGATGCAGCGAAACACAGGTTGCTCGCGTGGCGTTCAGCGAGGCAATCTTCAGCGCGTCGTTCAGCGCGGCCTTACTCGCCCGATACAGCCAGCCGGTCGTGCCGCTGGCGTCGCCGATACTGCCCATCTTGCTCGAAATCACCGCGAACACGCCGCCGGCTTCTTCGACGAGCGGCAGCAGGATCGGCATCAACTGCATCGGCCCGCGCACGTTGGTATGCATGACCTGGTCGAAGTCTTCCGCGGTAATCGTCTCGATGTCCTCGGTGCGTGGGCCGTACACGCCGGACACCAGCACCGCCGCGTCGAGCCGTTCGCCGTCGAGCTTCCAGCCGAGCGCGGCGATTTCTTCGGGTGCGGTGACGTCGAGCGAAAAGGTCTCCGCGCCGAGCGCTTTCAGCGCGTCGAGCGCGGCGCCGTCGCGTGCAGTGGCGAGCACGCGCCAGCCGCTTTTCCTGTACTGCCGCACAAACTCCTGGCCGATGCCGCGCGATGCACCGACGATCAACACTGTCTTCATCGAATCACCTCAAGTTCCCACACGCATTGAAGCAGCGTGTCAAACCAGTTCAATACCCATCGCGGTCGCTTCGCCGCCGCCGATGCACAGCGTCGCGACGCCGCGCTTCAGGCCGCGCTTTTTCAACGCGCCGATCAGCGTGACGAGAATCCGCGCGCCCGATGCGCCGATCGGATGGCCGAGAGCACAGGCGCCGCCGTTCACATTGACCTTGTCGTGCGCCAGATGATGCTCCTTCATCGCGGCCATCGTGACCACCGCGAAGGCCTCGTTGACCTCGTACAGATCCACGTCGTCGGCGCGCCAGCCGTTCTTCTCGAACAGCTTGCGAATCGCGCCGACCGGCGCGGTGGTGAACTTCGCCGGTTCCTGCGCGAAGGTGGAGTGACCGACCACGCGTGCAAGCGGCTCGACGCCGAGACGCTTCGCGGTCGATTCACGCATCATCACGAGCGCGGCGGCGCCATCGGAAATCGACGACGAGTTCGCCGCCGTCACCGTGCCGGTTTTGCTGAACGCGGGCTTGAGCGTCGGAATCTTGTCGAGGTTCGCTTTGAACGGCTGCTCGTCGTGTTCGATGGTCACGTCGCCCTTGCGGCTTTCCACCTTCACCGGTGCGATTTCCCATGTGAACGAGCCGTCTTCATTCGCACGCTTCGCACGATTCAGCGACTCGACGGCGAACGCGTCCTGCGCTTCGCGCGTGAAGTCGAACGACGCAGCGCATTCCTCGGCGAAGGTGCCCATCAAGCGGCCTTTTTCGTAGGCGTCTTCGAGACCGTCGTAGAACATGTGGTCGATCACCTGGCCGTGGCCCATGCGCATGCCGTTACGCGCCTTCGGCAACAGATACGGTGCGTTCGTCATGCTCTCCATGCCGCCCGCGACGATCACGTCGACCGAGCCCGCGGCCAGCATGTCGTGCGCGAACATTGCCGCGCGCATGCCGGAGCCGCACATCTTGTTGACGGTAGTGCTGCCGGTGCTCAAAGGCAAGCCGGCGCCGAGCGCAGCCTGCCGCGCGGGCGCCTGGCCGAGGCCGGCGGGCAGCACGCAACCCATCACCACTTCGTCGATCTGCTCGGGCTTCAACCCGGCGCGTTGCACGGCGGCTTCGATCGCAACCGAACCGAGTTGCGGCGCGGTTAGCGTTGCGAAATCGCCCTGAAATGCCGCCATCGGCGTGCGGGCCACACCGACGATCACGATCGGATCAGACTTTGTCTCGCTCATGTTTGTCTCACTCATGCGGGTTTCATTCATGTTTAAGTTGCTTGACGACACCTTCGACGATGGCCGGCACGTCGCCGAGCTGGGCCGCTTCGGCGGCCGCCGCATCGTTGTCCTCCTGGTACGCACCGCCGGCCGACACAGCCGCGATGCAGCGCCTGTAGGTTGCATCCAGTGCCGCGGGGTCGTTGATTGTCATGCCGAGGTCGCGCACCTTGCCGTCATGAACGCCATACACCCAGCCGTGCACCGTGAGTTCCTGGCCACGTGCCCACGCGTCATTGATGATGGTGGTCCGGCATACGTTCATGACCTGTTCGATCGCATTCAGTTCGACCAGCCGCCGATGGCGCGCCTCGCCGAGCGGCCATTCTTCGATCAGCGCAGCATGCTTGGTGCGCACGTCCTGCACGTGATGCAGCCAGTTATCCGCCAGACCCACGCGCCGGCCGTGCAGCGCCGCGCCGACGCCCGAGCAGCCATAGTGACCCACCACCATGATGTGCTTGACCTTCAGCAGATCGACGGCGAACTGGATCACCGACAGGCAGTTCAGATCCGTATGCACCACCACGTTGGCGATATTTCTGTGCACGAACACTTCGCCTGGCGGCAGCCCGATGATCTGATTGGCCGGCACGCGCGAATCGGAACAGCCGATCCACAGATATTCGGGTGTCTGCTGGTGCGCGAGGCGCGAGAAATACTCCGGGTCTTCGGATAGCTTGCGGGCCACCCACGCGTCGTTGTTGTCGAACAGATGGGCAAGTGGATTGGCAGGGGGAGAAGCGTTCGTGTTCATGGTGAGTCTGGGCGGTTGCTCGACCGATTGACCGGTCGATGTCGTTGCATAAGGTTCGGACGATGCTTTCAGCGAGGCGCGCGGCTCGTGATGCGTATGAGGTTCAAGCCACGCGCACGGCGCGTTCGTCTGCCGGGTTCTCCGCGGGTCCGGACGCCGCCTCGGCGAATCGTTCCGGATAGCGGATGCAGAAGCGCACGCTGCTGTCGTACGGGAAAAAGTCGGGCAGTTCGCCTTTCAATAGATGATCCTTGTGCCGTTGCCACAGCGCCGGATCGAAAAAGTCCGCGTGATGCTGCATGAAGGACCGGCGCACGCGTGGATCGCCGAGCAGAAACGTGCCGTAGGTCTCCGGGAAAATATCGTGCGGGCCGACCGAATACCACGGCTCGCCCGACATTTCGTCTTCCTCGTTACGTGGCGCCGGCACCGCGCGCACGTTGCATTCCGTCAGGTATTCGATTTCATCGTAGTCGTAGAACACGACGCGGCCATGACGCGTCACGCCAAAGTTCTTGTACAGCATGTCGCCGGGGAAGATGTTCGCCTGCATCAATTCCTTGATCGCGTTGCCGTATTCCTTGATGCCGTGCTCGACGTCGTCGTCGCTGCCGTTTTGCAGGAACAGGTTGAGCGGCACCATCCGGCGCTCGATATACATGTGGCGAATCACCAGGTTGTCGCCGTCGTATTCGATCAACGACGGCACTTCCTTTTCGAGTTCGCGCAGCAGCGCTTCGTCGAGCCGCGAAATGGGCAGCGCGACGCTCGAATATTCGAGCGTGTCGGCCATGCGGCCCAAGCGGTCATGCCGTTTGACGAGCTGATACTTCCCCTTGATCTGCTCGCGCGTGGTTTCCTTAGGCGGCGGAAAGTGGTCTTTAATCAGCTTGAATACGTATGGAAACGACGGCAGCGTGAACACCAGCATCACGAGCCCCTTGATGCCGGGCGCGATGATGAACTGATCGCTCGAATGCTTCAGATGGTGCAGCAGATCGCGATAGAACAGATTCTTGCCCTGCTTCTGCAAGCCTACCGACGTATAGATTTCCGCCTTCGGTTTGCCCTGCATGATCGTGCCGAGAAACTCGACGTAAGCGGAGGGCACTTCCATGTCCACGAGGAAGTACGAATGCGAGAAGCTGAAGATGATCAGCAACTGGTCGCGCTTGAGCAGCACCGTATCGAGCGCGAGCACGCCGGGTGTCACGTGGCGCAGCGGCACGGCGAACGGCAGCAGCAAATCGCCGTTGATGATCCGTCCAACGATATACGCCGACTTGTTCCGATAGAACAGCGAAGAAAGCACGTGGATCTGGAAGTTGGGCGCTTCGTCGAACGCGCCGAACGCATCGTGGATCGCCTGCATGACGCATTCGACGTCGCGCTTCAGATCCTCAAACGGCGGCTCCAGCTGGAAGTTCGTGACGATGCGCTCGAGCGTCGCGGCAAGACCGTCCTTGCCGGGGTAGTACGCACGATAAGTCGGTTTCGCCGCCGGTTCGTCGTTCTCGATGTATTCGGTCGAGATCGCCGGGCGCACGAAAATGAAGTCGTTGTTGAAATACGAACGGTGCAGGATCTTGCAGCACACCGAATTGAAGAACGTCTCCGCGCACTCGGGCTGGCGGTGTGTGGTCAGGAGGCCGATGTAATGGAGCTTGATCTGCTGCCACACTTCGTCGTCGATATTCTCGGCGTCGTATTCGTCTTCGAGCAGCTCGACGCATTCCTCGACGCGATCGTCATAGGAGGTGATGCGCTCTCGCGCCAGCGTTTGCAGGCCGTGCCAATCGGCAGCTTCGAAGAGCGTTTTGGCATGGATCGCGGCGTCGCGGAAGATCCGGTAGTGCCGATCGAATCCTTCGAGCATCGTTTGGGCGACGTCAAAGCCGATCTGCGACGACAACAGTTTGGGGAAGTGATTCATGTCGACCGTGCATTCGTCCCATGTCGTGAAGACACCCGTGATTGTATCGTCCGGGTGGACCCGCGGCGCGTCGCGCCGTTCTCCGCTCAGGCGGACCTGGTTTCGCGTGAACCGCCTTCCAGCAGCGCTCTCGCCTGAGCTTCGTACTGCGCGAGGTCTTCGAGCGTCGCGTTCAGGTCTTCCAGTTGGCGTTCGAGCACCTCGCGATGGCGCGCCACCGTGGCAAGGAAGGCGTGCAACTGCGGCACGGTGTCGGTCGGCGACTCGTAGACGTCGAGCAGGTCGCGGATCTCCGACAGCGTGAAGCCGAGACGCTTGCCGCGCAGGGTAAGCTTCAGGCGGGTTCGGTCGCGGCCCGAATAGACGCGCCGCAGGCCGCTCGATCCCTCGCGGCTGGGCGAGAGTAAACCCTGGTCTTCGTAGAAACGGATCGCCCGCGGCGTGACGTCGAATTCCCGCGCGAGCTCGGTGATCGTGTATTGCGTGTTCATCGGGGCATTCCGTGGCCGGGCAGAAAATCGGATTGAACGATAGAATCGACGTTTACGTTATCGTCAACTTGATCGAAACGCAACTACGGCGCAATTCGGCACCGGTATGTCCTGGCCGGGCCGCAACCACGTTGTCCGGCATTGCATACCTCGCCATGCCGGACAGCCGACGGAGGAAGACAACCACAATGAATGCACTCGAACATCAACTCGACTACCCGTTCAGCGACACCTTGCCCGAGGCGGGCCACACGATGGAAGTCGCGCCCGGCGTGTTCTGGCTGCGCATGCCGCTGCCGTTCGCACTCGACCACATCAATCTGTGGCTGCTACGCGATGAGATCGACGGTCAGCAAGGCTGGACGGTAGTCGACTGCGGCATTGCGTCGGACACGATCAAGGAGAACTGGGAGAAAGTGTTCGACTCCGTGCTCGACGGCCTGCCGGTGTTGCGCGTGATCGTCACGCATTGTCATCCGGACCACATCGGTCTTGCACACTGGATTTGCAGCGGCGGCGACAGGAAGCGCTGGAATGTCCGCTTGTGGATGACGCTCGGCGAATACATGCAGGCCCGCGTGATGGCCGCCGGCGACGGTTCGAACGCGGGCGGCGAGGGCGCGGCGCGGCACTTCGCGCGCCATGGTCTGAGCGATGAGGCGTCGCTCGACAAGCTGCGCAATCGCACGAGCTACTACGCGAGCCTCGTGCCGGCGATTCCCGGACAGTACCGCCGCCTGCGCGAAGCCGATGGCGTGAGGATCGGCGGCAAGACGTGGCGCGTGGTGACCGGCTTCGGCCATTCGCCGGAACACTGCGCGTTGCATTGCGAAGAGACGGGCACGTTGATCTCAGGCGATATGGTGCTGCCGCGCATTTCGACCAACGTCTCGGTGTTCGACATGGAGCCGGAGAGCACGCCGCTCGCACTGTATCTGGACTCGCTCGCCCGCTACGAGACGATGCCGGAAGACACGCTCGTGTTGCCGTCGCATGGCAAGCCGTTTCATGGCGTGCGTACGCGTATCAGGCAACTGCGCGAGCATCATGACGCGCGTCTCGCGGAGGTGCGCGAGGCCTGTGCGGAGAAGCCGCAGAGCGCCGCGGATATCGTGCCGCTGATGTTTAAACGCCAGCTCGACATCCATCAGATGACGTTCGCGATGGGCGAGGCGTTGGCGCACTTGCATCTGCTGTGGCTGACCGGCGAGTTGAAACGCACCCAGGACGCGGACGGGGTGATCCGGTTCTCGGCGTGATCGAGTCGACAGGTTGATGCGCCGATAAAAAAGCCCGAATGCGAAAAGCAATCGGGCTTTTTTTGAGCGGCGTGGCAGAAGCTTTACTGCACCGCTACCGTTCCAAAGTTCTGCCGTCCGAACGCGCTGACGTGATAGCCGCTCACGCTCGTACGCGTGATGGCCGTGGCGGTTGGGTAGCCCAACGGAATCCACAGCGCCTGATCGTGGATGATCTGCTGTGCCTGTTCATACGCCTTCGCGCGCTTGCCCTGATCGGGGGTCGCTTTGCCGTCGGCGATCAGCTTGTCCAGATCCTGATCGCAGAAGCGCGCGAAATTGATCCCCGACTTCACCGCGTTGCAACTGAAGAGCGGCGACAGATAGTTGTCCGGATCGCCGTTGTCGCCGGCCCAACCCATGAACAGCGTGTCATGCTGGCCTTGTTTGGCCTGCTTGATCAACTCGCCCCACTCGATCACCTTCACATCCGCCTTCACGCCGATCTTCGCGAAATCGGCTTGCAGCAGTTCGGCGCCGGCCTTCGGATTCGGATTCAGCACGCTGCCGTTCGGACGCACCCAGATCGTCGTTTCGAAGCCGTTTGGATAGCCCGCGTCCGCGAGCAGCTTCTTCGCCTTTGCCGGATCGTACGGCCATGCCTTGACGGCCTTGTCGTAGCTCCATGTGTTCGGCGGGTACGGATTGACGGCCGCCGTGGCGGTGTTGTCGAAGATCGCCTTCAGATACGTGCTGCGGTCGAACGCCATGTTCAGGGCGGCGCGGACCTTCTGGTTGTCGAGCGGCTTCTTCTGGGTATTCAGGGCGACGAACGCCGTCATGAACGCGGGCGTTTGCACGATGGCGAGCGACTTGTCGTCCTTCGCTTCGGCGAGATCCTGCGGCTTCGGCGACAGCGCGATCTGGCATTCGCCGGCCTTCACCTTTTGCGCGCGCACCGTGGCGTCCGGCGTGATCGCGTAGATCAGGCGGTCGATCTTCGGTTTCGCGCCCCAGTACGTCGGGTTCACGTCGTAGCGGATCACCGCGTCTTTGGTGTAGCTCTTCAATTCGAACGGACCCGTGCCGATCGGCTTCGAGTTCAGGTCGACCTGTTTGCCGGCCTTGAGCAACTGGTCGGCGTATTCAGCCGAATAGATCGAGGCGAAACCCATGGTCAGGATCGACACGAAGGTCGCATCCGGCGCGTTCAGCTCGAACTTGACGGTGTTGTCGTCGACCTTGCCGATCGACTTGATGAGCTTCGGCAGGCCCATTGATTGTGCATGCGGGAAGCCGCTCGCGCCCGCCACCTTGTGCCACGGATTGCTGTCGTTGAGCATGCGGTCGAACGTGAAGACGACGTCGTCGGCGTTCAACGCGCGGGTGGGCTTGAAGTAATCGGTGGTCTGGAATTGCACGTTCGGGCGCAGATGGAACGTGTAGGTGAGGCCGTCGGCGCTCACGTCCCACTTGTCGGCCAGCGCCGGCACGACTTTCTTCGCGGCCTCGTCGTACGAGACCAGCGAATTGAAGATCACATCGGCCGACGCATTGGTTGTCACGAGCGAATTGAACTGCACGACATCGAAGCCGTCGGGGCTCGACTCGGTACAGACGGTCAGCGGTTTGGCGAGCACGAGCGCGGGCGCCGAGAGCAGTACGGCGGCTGCGAGCAGTTTGAAGCGCATAGGATCTCCCATAACAAGCGCAGTCAGGCAGTGCGTCTGGTTGTGTGGTTGTATTTCGTTGACGAAGGACGGAGAACTGATCACCCGATATCCGGGGGCAGCGTGACCGTCGTCTTTATTGTGATACGTTTCCGGCGCCGGCGCATGGTCTGGATGTTGCGCTATACGCGCGTCCTTGCACGTCCTCGCCTTCGCGAAAGCTTATCGAAGGGTGATTGTGGCGACAACAATTTAATCCGCATATCCATATGGACGGCGAGAGTCGGTGCGCGAATGCGTTGCCTGGGGGCGTCTCCAGGCGGCGTGCGGCCGTGACGCGGCTCATGCGAGCGCCACGCGGCGCTGCCCAGTGACCGACGCTCTGCGCCGGTGCTCATGGCGCGGCCGCGCGGCCGAGCAGATAAGCGACGCCGTCAATCGCGCGCGCGCCGTACCACGACACCAGTTCGCCATCGATCAACTCGATTCGCTTGCCGGCCAGACGCGGATCGCCCTTCAACGCCTCGCAATGCGCTTGTGTAAAGCGATACGGTTCGCTGGAGAGCAGTATGCGATCGACCTCGGCCAGCCACGGCGCGTGGCCAAAATCGAGCACGGGATAACGCGCTGCGCCGGCCGCTCCACCCTCCACGTCCGGTAGCGTCTGCCAGTTCACGAGCCTCAGCATCGCGGCGATATAGGTGTCGCGCGCCACCGTCATCCATGGTTCGCGCCAGATCAGATACAGCACGTTTTGCCTGGGCAACATCTGCGCCGCGGCCTCGTGCAGACGCGTTTCGAGCGCTTCGCTCAAGCGCTGCGCTTCTTGCGCGCGGTCGAAGATCGCGCCCAGCAACGCGTACAGCGAGAGATTGTCCTGCGGTGTCTGCGGATGGGTGACGACGATATGCGGCACGAACGCACGCAATCGATCGACGGTATCGCGCTCGTTTTCGTCGATATTGACGATCACGTGGCTGGGCCGCAAAGCACGAATCGCATCGATATTCACGGCCTTGGTGCCGCCGACCTTGCGCACCTGCCGCACCTTGTCGTGGGGATGCACGCAGAAACCGGTGCGTCCGACGATCTGCCGGTCGAGCCCCAGAGCGAACAGCAATTCGGTGATGCTCGGCACCAGTGAGACGATGCGCGCATGGGCGCCCGCTATTTCGTGCGCGACGCCGGCTGCATCGACCGCACGAGGCTGCATGACTTACTCGGTGGCGGCGCGCGGTTTGCGCGGCGCGCGTTCGAAGGCGCGGTCGTAGAGCCAGCGCGGCAGCACGTGCAGCAGCATCGCCACGATGCGCATCTGCCATGGGAACACGGCAAACGCGGTTTGACGCTCGACGGCCCCGGCGACCTTCACCGCGAAACGGTCGGCGTCCATCAGGAACGGCATGGTGTACGGGTTGTGCTCGGTCATCGGCGTGCGGATATAGCCGGGGGCGATCGTGACGACGCCGACGCCGAATGGCCGCATCTCGACGCGCAACGCTTCCAGATACTTGAGCGCCGCCGACTTCGACGCGCTGTACGCGCCCGACCCCGGCAAGCCGCGCACGCTGGCGACGCTGGCGATCCCGACCAGCGTGCCTTTCCTGGCCGCGACCATCGCGGCGGCGAACGGCTCGAAGGTGGCGACCATGCCGAAGTAGTTGATATCCATCACTTCGCGGAACGTGCGCAAATCGCCGTGCCCGGTGACCGCGCCGCGGCTGATGCCGGCATTGGCGATCACGACATCCGGCAAACCGTGCTGCGCGATGAACTGCGCGGCCGCTTCGGCGAGCGCCTCGGCGTCGCGGACGTCGACGGAGTACGTGGAGATGGAATTCTGTGGATGGGACTGCTGGAAGGCGGCAAGCGCGTCGCCGCGGCGGGCAACCAGGCCAAGAATCGCGCCACGCCGCGCATATTCGGCGGCGAGCGCGAGGCCAATGCCACTCGATGCGCCGGTAATGAAAACCTTCAGGGGTGAACTCATTCCGGCGCCTCGGCTTTACATCTTCTTGGCGCGGACCTGCTGCACCAGATAGTCGAGTACCTGGATCGTACCCGGCAGGCTGTTGGTCGCGGCCGGCCCGGTTTCATACTTGCCTTGCACGGCGAGCGTCGGCACGCCGTCGATCTTGTAGTCTTCCATCAGCTTCTTGTCTTTCTGCAGCGCGCTTTGCGTCGAGAACGAGTTGTACGCGTCCATGTACTTCTTCGGATCGACGCCGTTCTTCGCGAGGAACTTGGCCTGGTCTTCCGGCGTCAGCAAGTAGTTCTTGTTGACGTGGATTTCGTTGAAGACCTTCGGCGTGAGTTGCGAGGCGAGGCCGAGCGCGTCGAGCGCGTGGAACATCTTGGAGTGCGGGACGAAGTCGTCGCGGAAGGCGACCGGCACGCGCTTGAACACCACGTCCGGACCTTGCTTCTTCACCCACGCTTCGAGGTACGGGTTGAATTCGTTGCAGTGCGGGCAGCCGTACCAGAAGAATTCGGTCACTTCGATCTTGCCGGCCGGCACGTCCGTAGGTTGCGGCGTGGACAGCACGGTGAAGTCCTTGCCGGAAACCGGCGCGGCCGGCGATGCATGCGCCGTGGCGGCAACCAGGCCCAGCGAGAGGAACAGAATGCTCAGCAGTTTTTTCATGTTGTGTTGACCCAAGTAGGCGGTAAAGCGGTGGCGCCACGCAAATGCCCGTCACCGGTTTTAATGTCGGCGTTGGACGCTCTAGTCGTCCATTGTGCTTGTCGGTTGTGCCTGTCGATTGTGCTTGTGACCCGCGCCGCACACCGATAGTTCGGCGGCGGCGCGTTCCGGCACATCACCGTTTGTTTATTGTTTGCTTATTGCTTCGTAAAGCGGATCACGGCTGTATCCACACCCGCGTCTGACAGACGCTGACGGCTCGAATTCATGTCCTCGAACTTCGAGAACGGACCAATCCGCACACGGTAGTACGTCACGCCGCCCGCATCGCGTTGCGTGACTTTCGATTCGAAGCCCTGGAAGGCGAGGCGCGCACGCTGCTGCTCGGCGTCGGCCGAGGTCTTGTAGGCGCCCACTTGCAGGAAGTAGCCGGTGTTCGCGTCAGCCGCTGCCGGGGCCGGGCCCGAACCCGGCTTGGCGTTGGCGGCCGTGGCGGGCGCCGTGCTCTTCGGCGCCGAGCCTGCCGCGGTGGCGGCCGGCGCGCTGGCGCCTTGGGGCTTCTTCACCGGCGCGGCGGCCGTGCCGTTGCCGTTATCCTGCGCCGGCTTCGGTGCGATTGCCGTGCCGTTCGCATTGCCGTTCGACGGCGGCACTTCGACGATCTGCGGCTCTTCCAGCATGCCCGACTGCGTTTGCGCGTTGGTCTGGCCCGGCGCGGTGTTCGGCGGCGCCGGTTGCGCCGCTTGCGGCACGGGCTGGCCCGGCGTCTTGCCTTGCAGCGGACGGTTCGGGTCGTATTGCTGCGCCTGGCTCGCGCCGGTGTCGGGCGCCGCGGGCGGCGCGACCTTCGAGACGAACGGAGTAGGCGCACGGGTGATATACAGCGCCACCACTACCGCGATCGCGAGACCGACGATCAGGCCCAGCACGATGCCGAGAAAAGTGCCCCCGGTTTGTTTCGATTGCGATTGCTTTGTTGTGCGGCGTGGTTTTGCCATCGTATGAATCACCTGCAAAAAGAATCCTGGAACGGCCGTCGATTATAACGACGGCCGCATGCATGTTGCGCCGGAGGACTTACATCTTGACGGGAGCGGAGACGCCGATCGTCGCGAGACCGTTGGCCAGCACCTGACGCGTGGCCGCAAGCAGCGCGACGCGCGCATTGCGTTCGGCAGCGTCGTCGACCAGCACGCGTTCGGCTTTGTCATTGTAGAACGAGTGGAATTCCCCGGCGAGGTCGCGCAGATAGAACGCGACCGCGTGCGGCGCGAGTTCGTCGGCGGCGTGTTGCAGCATGTCCGGGAACTCGGCGAGCTTGTTCAGCAGGGCCATGGCGCGTTCGCTGGTGAGCGGCGACACGTCCACGGTGTTCAGCGTGCTTTCGTCCGTGCTGTAGCGCGCCTTGCACTCCGCGATGACCGAGCAGATCCGCGCATGCGCATACTGCACGTAGTGCACCGGATTTTCGTCGTTCTGTTTCAGCGCCAGGTCGATGTCGAACACGAATTCCGTATCCGCCTTGCGCGAAATCAGGAAGAAGCGCACGGCGTCGCGGCCGCGGCGAATCGTCTCTTCGTCGATCAGATCGACGGCGGCTTCCGAGCCCGGCGTGGCGCCGCCCGACCATTCGATCAGGTCGCGCACGGTCACGTAGCTGCCGGCGCGCTTGGAGATTTTCACCTCTTCACCGTTGCGCATGACCGTGACCATCTTGTGCAGGATGTAGTCGGGATAGCCCTTCGGAATGCCGATGCCGAGACCTTGCAGGCCGGCGCGCACGCGCGCGATCGTGCCGTGGTGGTCCGAACCCTGAATGTTGATGACCTTGGTGAAACCGCGTTCCCACTTGGCGACGTGATAGGCGACGTCCGGCACGAAGTACGTGTAGGTGCCGTCGGTCTTGCGCATGACGCGGTCTTTGTCGTCGCCGTCGTCGGTGGTGCGCAGCCACAGCGCGCCTTCCTGCTCGTAGGTCTTGCCGGCGGCGATCAGCGCCTCGACGGTCTTCTCGACCCGGCCTTCCGTGTACAGCGACGACTCCAGATAGTACTGGTCGAACTTCACGCCGAAGGCCTGCAAGTCCATGTCCTGCTCGCGGCGCAGATACGCGACCGCGAAGCGGCGGATCGCATCGAGGTCCTCAACGTCGGCAGCGCCCGTGACGGGCTCGCCGTCGCTCGCGGCCACGGTGGCGCCGTTCAGATAGTCCTGCGCGATCTCGGCGATGTATTCGCCGTTGTAGGCCGAAGCCGGCCAGCCTTCGTCGCCGGGGGCGAGGCCGCGGGCGCGCGCCTGGGTCGACAGGGCGAGCGTGTGGATCTGCACGCCGGCGTCGTTGTAGTAGAACTCGCGGTGCACGTCATAGCCTTGCGAGGCCAGTACGTTCGAGAGCGCATCGCCGAGCGCGGCCTGGCGGCCGTGGCCGACGTGCAGCGGGCCGGTGGGGTTGGCCGAGACGAATTCGATCAGCACATGCTTGCCGGCGTCGCGCTGCGAACGGCCGAAGGCATCCTTTTCAGCGAACACGGCGGCGATCACGGCCTGCTTGGCGGCGGCCGCGAGGCGCAGGTTGATGAAGCCGGGGCCGGCCACCTCGGCGGCATCCACGAGACCCAGGGCTCGCGGCTGCGCGAGCAGCGCGTCGACGATCTGCTGCGCCAGCTGGCGCGGGTTGGCGCGCAGCGGCTTGGCGAGTTGCATCGCCACGTTGCAGGCGACGTCGCCGTGCGCGGCGACCTTGGGGCGCTCCAGCGTGATCGTGGGCGAGACGAAGGCGGCTTCGCTCGCGCCCTGGGTGGCGTCGGCAACCTGCTTCACCGTGTCGGCGAGCAGTGTTTCGAGAGTCTGTTTGTGTGCAGGCAGCATGCTTGTTGCGAGTCCAGTGAGGCAATCCGGTGATGCGGAAGAGGTGCCGGCCGCGCGGCTGGCGCGGCCGATGTGTCAGAAGCGTGGAAAGCGGCGCTTCGCCGCGCGCGGCGCCTGGCGCGCGCTTTTCCGTCCAGACGGATTTTAGCAGGTGCTAATATGTTCAATGAGATGCCCAACAAGGGCCGTGGCCGCCGTGCCTGATCGGCGAGCCAACGTAACGCGCGCTGGCGGTCGTCGTCGAGCCGTCCGCGCGTCAATCCAACATAACGAAAAAGGGAACAGTCATGCTGATTACTTTCAAATGCCGAGCCTGCCCGGACGTGGTGATGCTGGAGAATCTCGCCCAGTACCTGGTCGGTATCGTCGGCAAACGCCTTGGTGAACGGGGTGTCATTGCACATGACGAACTGGGCCTGGCAATCGAGAAGCTCGAAGCCGCAATCACGTTCGACAAGCAGGAGCGCGCCGAGCACGACGGCCACTTCCACGAGAACGAAGAAGGCCATGAGCATCATGAGATTCCACCGGGTCTCGCGCAGCGCGCCTATCCTTTCCTCGACATGCTGCGTGCCGCCCAGAAGGAAAACACGGATATCATTTGGGGCATTTGACACTGGACCATGTCGCCGGCGCCAGTCAGTGTTGAAGCTGCGCCCGCTGTGACACGAACCATGACGCACCAATGGAAAGAGCCCGCTAGAAGCGGGCTCTTTCCATTTCAAAGGCCAAACCTGCGGCCTCGCCGCACCAGCTTACTGGCTGGCGGCGTCCGCCGGGGCGGCCATCGGTGCCGACGCACCCTTCTTTGCTTTTTGCTTCTTGGGTTTCTTGACGTGTTTCACGGTGGGCGGCGAATACGAACTGACCGCGCTGGAGCCGGCCGGAGCGGCGGGCTGGGCCAGCGCCGCCGAGGCGCCTGCGGCGAGCGAAACAGCAGTCAATAACAGCGTCAGCTTCTTCATACGATTCTCTCCGTTGACGATTGCAATTGGATAAGCCGACGCGTTTTGGCCGCGTCTGGCGGGTTGATGCCGTTTCAGTCTACAAAGCCGAAAATTACACTGCCGCAAATATTCAGCCTAGCGTGCCCGATATAGTAGGTTGCCCGCCCCGCAAGGCTTACAGCAAGGGCGCGAGCGCCCGTTCAGCGTCTGTTTTCGACAACGACATGCGCTTCGCGTAGTCGTCCAGCTGGTCCTGGGCGATCTTGCCGACCGAGAAATAGGTGCTGTCCGGGTGTGCCAGGTAGAAGCCGGAGACGCTGGCCGCCGGCAGCATGGCCAGCGATTCGGTCACGCTCATGCCGATTTCCGTGGCTTGCAGCACGTCGAACATGTCGCGTTTCACGAGGTGGTCCGGGCAGGCCGGATAGCCAGGCGCCGGGCGGATGCCGTGGTATTTTTCGGCGATCAGGTCGTCGTTCGAAAGGGTTTCGGTGTTCGCGTAGCCCCACAGGTCGCGGCGCACGCGGGCATGCATCGCTTCGGCGAAAGCCTCGGCGAAGCGGTCGGCGAGCGCCTTCAACATGATCGCGCTGTAGTCGTCGTTATCCTTTTCGAACTGTTTTTCCTTCACGTCGACGCCCAGGCCCGCCGTGACCGCGAACATGCCGATGTAGTCGGCCACGCCCGACTCCTTCGGCGCGATGAAGTCGGCCAGCGAGCGGTTGGGGCGCATCACACCGTCCACCACCGGCCGCACGCTTTGCTGGCGCAGGTTGCGCCACGTGAGCGCCACTTCCGAGCGCGATTCGTCCGTGTAGATTTCGATGTCGTCGTCGTTCACCGTGTTGGCCGGCAGCAGCGCGATCACGCCGTTAGCCTGCAGCCAGCGGCCCTGGATCAGGCGCGCGAGCATCGACTTGCCGTCCGAGAACACGCGGCGGGCCGATTCGCCGACGATCTCGTCGTTCAGGATCGCCGGATACGGGCCCGCCAGATCCCAGGTCTGGAAGAACGGACCCCAGTCGATGTAGTTCGCCAGCTCGCTCAGATCGAAGTTCTTGAACACACGGCGGCCGATGAACTTTGGCTTGACCGGCTGGTAGCCCGCCCAATCGATCTTTGTCTTGTTCGCGCGGGCTTCGGCGAGCGTGACCATCGGCTGGGCTTTCTTGTTGGCGTGCTGGTCGCGGATACGGTCGTAGTCGGCCTTCAGTTCGTCGACGTACTTCGCCGCACCTTCATCGGACAGCAGGCTCGACGCCACGGAGACCGAGCGCGACGCGTCCGGCACGTACACCACCGGGCCTTCGTAATGCGGTGCGATCTTCACGGCGGTGTGCACGCGCGAGGTGGTTGCGCCGCCGATCAGCAGCGGAATCTTCTTCACGCGGAAGTAGTCGTCTCGCTGCATTTCCGAAGCGACGTAGGCCATCTCTTCGAGGCTCGGCGTAATCAGACCGGACAAGCCGATGATGTCCGCGCCTTCGACTTTCGCTTTGGCGAGAATGTCGTTGCACGACACCATCACGCCCATGTTGACCACTTCGAAGTTATTGCACTGAAGCACCACCGAAACGATGTTCTTGCCGATGTCGTGCACGTCGCCCTTCACCGTGGCGATGACGATCTTGCCCTTCGCGCGCACGTCGGCGCCGGCTTCGGCGAGCAGCTTCTTTTCTTCCTCGATGTACGGGATCAGATGTGCGACCGCCTGCTTCATCACGCGCGCCGACTTCACGACTTGTGGCAGGAACATCTTGCCCTGACCGAACAGGTCGCCGACGATATTCATGCCGTCCATCAGCGGGCCTTCGATCACGTTGATCGGACGGCCGCCGGCTGCGGCGATCTGCGCGCGCACTTCCTCGGTATCCTCGACGATGAAGTTGGTGATGCCGTGCACCAGCGCATGCGACAGACGCTTCTCGACAGGCTGATTGCGCCATTCGAGGTTCTCTTCCTTCTTCGCGGCGCCGGTCTTGAACTTGTCGGCGATTTCCAGCAAACGGTCGGTGCCGTCCGCGCGACGGTTCAGCACGACGTCTTCGACACGCTCGCGCAATTCCGGATCGAGATCGGCATACACGCCGAGCTGCCCCGCGTTGACGATGCCCATGTCCATCCCCGCCTGAATCGCGTGATAGAGGAACACGGTGTGGATCGCCTCGCGCACCGGATCGTTGCCGCGGAACGAGAACGACACGTTCGACACGCCGCCGCTGATCTTCGCGTAGGGCAGGTTTTCCTTGATCCAGCGCGTGGCGTTGATGAAGTCGACGGCGTAGTTGTTGTGCTCTTCGATGCCGGTCGCAATCGCGAAGATGTTCGGATCGAAGATGATGTCTTCCGGCGGGAAGCCGACGTCGTTCACGAGGAAATCGTAGGAGCGCTTGCAGATCTGCGTCTTGCGTTCGAAGGTATCGGCCTGACCTTGCTCGTCGAAGGCCATCACGACCGCCGCCGCGCCGTAGCGGCGAATCAGGTTCGCGTGATGGCGGAACGCTTCTTCGCCTTCCTTCAGCGAGATCGAATTGACGATCGCCTTGCCTTGCACGCACTTCAGGCCCGCTTCGATCACCTCCCACTTCGACGAGTCGATCATGATCGGCACGCGTGCGATGTCCGGCTCCGAGGCGATCAGATTCATGAAGCGGACCATCGCCGCTTTCGAATCGAGCATGGCCTCGTCCATGTTGACGTCGATGATCTGCGCGCCGTTTTCGACCTGCTGCCGCGCGACCGCGATCGCGTCGTCGAACTGGTCGTTCAGGATCATTCGCGCGAACGCCTTCGAGCCGGTCACATTGGTGCGTTCGCCAACGTTGATGAAGAGCGTCCCGGACGTGACGTTGAACGGCTCGAGGCCGGAAAGGCGCATGGTGTGATCGGTCATGGCGTAGGTGCGGTTCGGTTGCGTGCGTTCAGTTGCGTACGGTTACGTGTGATTGCATGCGATCGCGTGTGATTGCGTGCGTCGGGTTCGATCGCGAAAGCGCGGCGGGTCAGGAGCGAGCCGCCGGACTCAGGCTGCGTCGCGGTATTGAGTCGGCCATTGGCGCGGCTTCACTTCGGCCAGTGCCTTGGCAATCGCCGCAATATGCTCCGGCGTCGTGCCGCAGCAGCCGCCGGCGATATTCACGAGGCCCGCCTGCGCGAACTCCTTTAGCAATCCCGACGTATCCGCCGGCAATTCGTCGAAGCCGGTATCGCTCATCGGATTCGGCAAGCCCGCGTTCGGATAGCACGACACATAGGTGTCGCACAGCTTCGCCAGTTCGGCGATGTATGGACGCATCAGCGCCGCGCCCAATGCACAGTTCAAACCGAAGGTGAGCGGTTTGGCGTGGCGCAGCGAGTTCCAGAAGGCCTCGACGGTTTGTCCCGAGAGAATCCGGCCCGATGCGTCAGTGACGGTGCCCGAAATCATGATCGGCAGACGCTCGCCGGTGTCTTCGAACAGTTCGTCCAGCGCGAACAGCGCGGCCTTGGCGTTGAGCGTGTCGAAAATCGTTTCGACGAGGAACAGGTCGCAGCCGCCGTCGAGCAAGGCCTTTGCCTGCTCGTAGTACGCCGCGCGCAGTTCGTCGAACGTCACGTTGCGGGCGCCCGGATCGTTCACGTCAGGGGAAATGCTTGCTGTCTTCGGCGTCGGTCCGATCGCGCCGGCGACGAAGCGCGGCTTGTCGGGCGTCGAGTACTTGTTGCAGGCAGCGCGCGCCAGCTTCGCCGATTCGAGATTCATCTCGATGGCGAGATTTTCCATGCCGTAGTCGGCCTGCGCAACGGTGGTCGCGCCGAACGTGTTGGTCTCGATGATGTCGGCGCCCGCCGCGAGATACTGCTCGTGAATCTCGCCGATGATCTGCGGCTGCGTGATCGACAGCAACTCGTTGTTGCCCTTGATGTCGCGCCCGTAGTCCTTGAAGCGCTCGCCACGATAGCGGGCTTCGTCGAGCTTGTAGCGCTGGATCATCGTGCCCATTGCGCCGTCCAGAATCAGGATGCGCGACTTGAGCAGCGCGGGCAGCGCCGTGCCGCGCGTGTAGGCGGCGTCGGGACGGACTGGCGTGGCGGATTGAGCAGGCTGGTTCATGGCGGACGAGGGCTTGCGCCGGCTTTTTCGGGAAACCTGTCATTGTAGCCGCAGTGGGGCGGTTCCGCCGGGCGCACGCCGGGCAGGCGGATGCGCGTGCCGCGGCATCGGTGGTTGTGGCTCCGGCTGCGACGGAAACGATAGCGGAAACGACGACAGCGGAAACAACAACAGCGGAAACAAAACGGCCCAGTCAGGTGAAAGCCTGCTGGGCCGCGTTACTTCTACTGACCGCCTTATAAAGGCCGCCGGCTGAGCCGGTCGGCGCGGTCGATGGTTGTCGCCAAACCGTTACGTTAGACCTTCAGTTAGTGAAGAATCACCGGTTGATGCATCAGGCTGTCGAATTGCCCGAGGAATTCGTCTACCTCATCCAGCGACGGTTCCTCTTCGATCAGCTTTTGCACATGCTCGCGGAAACGCGCTGCCATTGCACCGTCAATGTAGATTTCGCGCTGCATGTTCTTGTCGACGATCTCGTAGCCGCCCGATTTCATGGCCAGCGGGCCTTCCTGCGGCGGAAACTCGACGACACAATAGTTGGGGCTGTTATAGATCATTTGCATGGCGACACTCCTTATTTCCGTTGGCTCCTGGCCATTCCTGCGCCATAGGTGGAGCTTGTGGTGTGGAATTCAAGGGGTGGGTCCGGATTGACGCTTGTAAAAGTTCCGAACCTACCGGTTAGACCGGCTTTCCAAGAAACGTTTCAAGCAGTGCAGCAAAACGGTGAGATTGCTCGATGGGTGCAAGATGCGCGGCCTCGAGCACTTCGAACTGCGCGCCTTGGATGGCGTCTGCTATTGCCTGCGTAACAGCAGGTGGCGTGCCCGTGTCGTGGCGGCCTCCCACGGCCAACGTCGGGCAACGTATTGCTCCCAGCTTACCGCGTAGATCGAAATCGCGCAGGGCTTCGCATGCCATTGCGTAGCCTTCTGGCAACGTATGGCTCATCACCTCCCGGATCTGCTCGACAGCTTCGGGGTGCGCTGCCTGAAAATCGGGCGTGAGCCAGCGGCTCAGCGTCGCGGGCACCAGCGATGCCATACCCTCCGTGCGCGCCATCGCCGCGCGTTGATCCCATAGCGCGCGGCCTTCGGGCAGCGTGCCGCCCGTGGTGTCGGCAAGGGTCAGCGTGTCGACGCGTGACGGGTGGTCCAGCGCGAATTGCTGCGCGATCATGCCGCCCATCGACATGCCGACAAGATGCGTGGTGGGTGCGCCGAGCGCATCGAGCAGCGCGGCGAGATCGCGGGACAGATCGGCGATGCCGAACGGCTCGCTCGATACCGCGGTCTTGCCGTGGCCGCGCAGGTCATAGCGCAACACGGTGTACGTGTCGCGGAAATAGCCGGCCAGTTGGTCCCAAACAGACAGATCGCCGCCGAGCTGGTGAACGAACGTCAGCCACGGGCCGCCGCCTTCATTGCTCAGGACATAGCGCGTTTCGACACCGTTGATTTTCACTTGCATGCGGGCTCCTTGAAGGGGGACGCAGTGGGAAGAGCGGTTTGCGCGTGCTTCTCCCGCCTTCACTATACCTACGTGACGTGGCGGCCGCGCGAACGGTTGCCGTTCACGTGCGAGCGAGTTCCGTCGTGGAAGTTTCAGCGACCTGTTCGAGACCCCTGCCCGGGTTCAAGGTTTTTCGGGCGCGTTGCCGGGAACGGTCGAATTGACCGAGGGGGTGGTTTCGGGCGCCATGGCGGGTGCGTTGGCCGGTGCTTTGGCGGGTGACGGGTCTGCCGGATTGTCAGGCGAGGTATTGCCAGCGCTATTTGTTCCGATAGAACCGCGAGAGCCGCCAGCGCTATTAGTGCCGCTGGCGCTACTTGAGCTGCCAGCGCCATTTGTTCCGTTAGCACCGTTAGCACCACTTGAGCCGCTCGAGCCGCCGGCACTGTCGGCCGGATTGCCGGCGCCGTCTGCATTGAGCTTACCGCGCCACACCAGTTCGAATTGCGTGCCGTTCGGCTCGGTCTGCATGATTCGCGCGGGCAGCCAGCCAAGCGACGGCGCAAGCCAAACGTCGATGCGGCGCAGATCGCCGTCATGACGAGGCAAGCGTTTGAAGTGACGCGTCTCGAGGTATCCCTGGGCGGTGCGAATGGTTTCGTCGCCGATTGTCTCGATCGGCCAGTTCTCGCCGCTGTCGTTATCGACCACGAAGAATTGCCGCGTCACACCGGGCTTATAGGCGGCCGGGTCGCCGCGCACCAGGCTGGCGAGTTGCATCACCACGCTGAAACGGTCTTGCGCGCCGTCGGACAGCGGCAGCGTGGCCGGCGTACGCGTGAAGGCGATCTTTTTGTCGCTGCGATTGAAGATCGCCACGTCTTCCGGACGACGGCCGCGCTTTTCGATGTACTGGTCCGGCGCGAGGCCGAAGGCGTCGATGCGGCCATGGCTCGAATACACGAACGTGCCGACGAACGGCAACGGCACGGAGACGACCATCTCGTAACTCTGTGCGTTGCTGGTCCAGTGGATGGTGCCGGGCTGATTGCGTACGCCGTTGTAGAAAGTGTCGTACTGCAGTTCACCAGACGGCGGAACGGAGAATTTCACGCCCGCTGAAGCTTGGGGCGCGCTCGCGGCGGCGGGGGCGCTGGCCGTGCCGGCGGCGGTTGAGCTGGCATTGGCGTTGGCATCGGGATGGCTCGCCGCCGGCGTTGCGCTCGCCGCGGCATCCGATGCGGCTGCGGCCGCGGGTGCCTGCTTAGCCGGCTGAGTCGCCGTCAACACGTGTTCGCGCGGCTTGCTCGCAACGGCCTTATGCGCCGGCGCCGACGTTGCAGCTTGTGGCGCTTCGGCAGCGGGTTTGCGCTCGACACGCTCGGGTGTCAGCAGCGCGACCTGCACGGGGACGCGTTCGTTGTCAGACGGATTCAGCGTTGCGCGGTTGCGCTCGACCCATTGCGCCGCAATCCAGTGCAGGACGGCCACCGCCAGCAGAACCGCAAGCCATCGCCCCACCCGCAAACCGGCACGCGGCCCGACGGGCGGCATGCGATCAGAGCGGCGAGTGGCGGAAGGTGAGGACATGGGCGAATGAATTTGAACGAATGGACGGCAACGGGATCGGCGGGGCACATCCAGAGTCCCAGCACAGCGGTAACGGTGGAAGGGTGGACAGGTGAAAGCCGCCCGAGCCAGACGCTGAACGGGTTCGACCACCTGGCGGCGAGCGATGTTCCTGAATTCAGCTCATTGGCGTGTCAGCGTGGCGTCGCACTATACCCGAGCTCATACGAAAGTTTTTGCGCACATTCGCGCAGCGCCATATCGATTTCACCGCCCCAGCGGATATCGAACGCGCCTTCGTGGCCGAGCGCGATCAGGCCGAGCGCGAGATCGCCGGTGGAGTCGAAGACCGGCATGCAGAACGCGTGGATGGTCGGCAGCAACATGCCTTCCACGCGCGCTGCCTCGTGCTGCCGCACCTCCGCCAGCACCCGCTCGACCTCGTCCCGCGTGCGCGGCCCGCCCATGTGCGACGAGCGGCGCGAATCGGCCAGTTCGCGCTCCAGCATCGCGGCGGTCTTGCTCGCCGGGAGATAGGCGGCGAACAGCAGACCGGTGGCGGAACTAAGCAGCGGCATCACGTCGCCGAGCTTGAGCGACGCCTTGGCGGGATGACTCGACTCCATCCAATGGACCATCGTCGGTCCCTGATTGCCCCACACCGCGATGCCCACCGTCAGATCGAGCCGGTCGCGCAGTTCGGCGAGCGCGATGCGCGCGAGCTTCACGCCGTCGACACGGGCAAGCCGCGCAAGCCCCAGTTGCAACGCGAAACCGCCCAGTTCGTAGCGGCCCGACAGGGGATCCTGC
Source organism: Paraburkholderia caffeinilytica (assembly GCF_003368325.1). Lineage (NCBI taxonomy): Bacteria > Pseudomonadati > Pseudomonadota > Betaproteobacteria > Burkholderiales > Burkholderiaceae > Paraburkholderia > Paraburkholderia caffeinilytica. The sequence continues at coordinate 2,444,270 of NZ_CP031467.1, forward strand.
GCCACCACGCCAAGGCGCAGGAAACTCACCAGATAGCGGTGCGCTTTCGCCGGACTCATGCCGGCACGCTGCGCCAGATCGCGCAGCATCATCGCGCGCGGTTCGTGGGTCAGCACCTCGAGCAATCTGAAACCGACTTCGATCGACTGGATGCCGGAACGCAGTTTCTCCTCGCCGGCCTCGACGCTTTCGTCGTCGGATTCGGGCGCTTCGGGTGCTTCGAACGGTTCCGGCGGTTCAGTGGAGTCGGAGTCGGTACGGATCGCGCCGGGGCGCACAATTGAAGGCATGAGCGAGGCGCTGAAGCGCGTTTAAAGACAGTGAGAAAGGCGTTGAACCGGGGCCGACGACCGTGCCGCCACGTTGCGCAAACCGCCGCTGGGCAACGGCACTTGGGCCGCGCCGATTCACCATCGTAGAATAGATTCCCTCTATCGTCACTAACGGTTCACTCCTCTATGAAACTTGCCACGCTGAAGGACGGCACGCGCGACGGTCAGCTGATTGTCGTGTCCCGCGACCTGCACACCGCGGCCGTCGCCGACGCAATCGCGCCCACCATGCAGCGCGTGCTCGACGACTGGGCGTTCTACGCGCCGCAATTGCAGGACCTGTACGACGCGCTCAACCAGGGCCGCGCGCGCAACACCTTCCCGTTCGAGGCCAAAGAATGCATGGCGCCGCTGCCGCGTGCGTTTCAGTGGGCCGACGGTTCGTCGTACGTGAACCATGTGGAACTGGTGCGGCGCGCACGAGGCGCGGAGATGCCGCCGGAATTCTGGACCGATCCGCTGATGTACCAGGGCGGCAGCGACGACTTCATCGGTCCGAAAGACGATGTGCTGTGCGCATCCGAAGAATTCGGCATCGACTTCGAAGCGGAAGTCGCCGTGATCACCACCGACGTGCCGATGGGCGCCACCCCCGATCAGGCGCTCAGAAGCGTGCGACTGGTGACGCTCGTCAACGACGTCTCGCTGCGCAATCTGATTCCCGCCGAACTCGCGAAGGGCTTCGGCTTTTTCCAGAGCAAGCCGGCCACCTCGTTCGCGCCGGTCGCGGTGACGCCGGACGAACTCGGCGAGAGCTGGCGCGAGGGGCGCGTGCACCGGCCGATGATCGTCCACTGGAACAACAAGAAGGTCGGCCAGCCCGACGCCGGCACCGACATGGTGTTCCACTTCGGCCAGTTGATCTCGCACGCGGCGAAAACGCGCAACCTGCGCGCCGGCGCGATTGTCGGTTCGGGCACGGTGTCGAACAAGGATGCGAAGCGCGGCTATTGCTGTATCGCTGAGAAGCGCTGCCTCGAGACCATCGAGCACGGTGCGCCGCAAACCGGGTTCATGAAGTTTGGCGATACCGTGAAGATCGAGATGTTCGACGAAGCAGGCAAGTCGATTTTCGGTTCGATCGAGCAGGGCATCGCACCACTGGATTGACGCGCTGGTCTGGTGCGGACCGCGGCGTCGGGATCACGCCGTGTGCGCTTCGTCGCTTACGAAAGGGTTTCGCCCGATGCCGCTGCCACGATGCGCCGTTACACTGACTGGCGCGGCGGCGGCCTCGGGATCGCGGCTGTCTGCCGATCGGGAACCGACGCAAAACTAGCGCCAAACGAACGCAAGCCCGTACGCGAGCAGTACACAAGCAGCACATCGGCGGACTATCAAAAACGAAAAACCGAGGTGAGGAGACAGCATGCCGCGATTTGAATCCTTCGAACGAGGAACCCGGCGCACCCGCACGGCGAGCGTGCGCGCAACACCATCGCGGCGCGGACTCGCCCGTCTTGCCGCCGCGCTGTGCGCTGCGCTACCCGCCATCGCCCTTGCGCAGGTGAAGATCGGCCTTGTGCTGTCGCTGACCGGGCCGGCTGCGTCACTTGGGATTCCCGCGCGCGACACCGCCACGCTGCTGCCCAAACAGATCGGCGGCCAGAGCGTCGAATACATCGTGCTCGACGATGCGTCGGACACCACGCAGGCCGTTCAGGACACCAAGAAACTGATCGCCGAGAATCACGTCGACGTGATCATCGGCTCGTCGATCACGCCAAATTCGCTCGCCATGATCGACGTGGTTGCCGATGGCGAAACACCCATGATCTCGCTGGCCTCGTCGGCGAAAATCATCGAACCCGTGGATGCGAAACGTCATTGGGTATTCAAAACCCCGCAGACCGACGCGATGATGGCCTCGGCGATCGCCGGACACGCCAGCACGCGCGGCGTCAAAACGATCGCGTTCATCGGCCAGGCCGACGCGCTCGGCGAAACCTTCTACGCCGAAGTCGCGAAGTTCGCGCAACTGCATCACATCGACGTAGTGGCGAGCGAGCGCTTCAATCGCACCGATCCGAGCGTGACCGGCCAGGTCCTGAAAATTCTCGCGACCCATCCGGATGCGGTGGTGGTCGGCGCAGCCGGCACGCCCGCCGCGCTGCCGCCGAAGACGCTCAGGGAACGCGGCTACCAAGGGCTGATCTATCACAATCATGGCGTCGGCAACAACGACTTCCTGCGGGTGTGCGGCGCCGACTGCAACGGCACGTTCCTGCCCGCGAGCCCGGTGCTGGTCGCCGCGCAACTGCCGGCGGATCATCCGGCCAAACGCCTCGCGCTCGACTACATCGCGCGCTTCGAGGCCTTGCGCGGACCGGGCAGCGTGTCGGCGTTCGGCTCGTACACGTGGGACGCCGGCATGCTGCTCAGCAGCGCGGTACCGATCGCGCTTAAAGCGGCCGCGCCCGGCACGCCGGAATTTCGCCGTGCGTTGCGCGATGCGCTGGAAGCAACGCGCGGTCTCGCGGACACGAACGGCGTCGTCAACATGAGCGCCACGGATCACCTCGGACTCGATCAACGGGCGCGTGTGATGGTCGAAATCAAGAATGTGAAGTGGGTTTATCAGCCGCATTGAAATTGCGCTGGTTTTGCGCCGATATAGCGCGGAAGGCACCGGATGTGCCCTTAGGTTAGGGCGTCGGTTTCAAAGACGTACCCATGGACGGATTGCTCATCATGTCTCAGGCACCACACAGTAACGACGCGTTTTATGCGCACTACCACTCGCTGCAATTGCATCGCCATCCGCATGGCGTGCTCGAAGTCGTGATGAGCGGCGAGGGCGTGAATAAAAGCGGACTTGCCACCGCCAATGCACGGATGCACTTCGAACTCGCCGAGATCTGGCGCGACATCGATCGGGATCCCGACACGCGCGTCGCGATCATTCGCGGCGAGGGCCGGGGCTTTTCGGCCGGTGGCGACCTGCAGCTGGTCGAAGACATGGCGACCGATTTCGACGTCCGGGCGCGCGTGTGGCGCGAGGCGCGCGACCTCGTCTATAACGTGATCAATTGCAGCAAGCCGATCGTTTCGGCGATGCACGGGCCGGCGGTCGGCGCGGGGCTGGTGGCCGGACTGCTCGCCGATATTTCGATCGCGACGAAGTCGGCGCGCATTATCGACGGCCATACGCGTCTGGGCGTGGCCGCCGGCGATCACGCGGCGATCGTCTGGCCGCTTCTGTGCGGCATGGCGAAGGCCAAGTACTACCTGCTGCTGTGCGAGCCGGTGAGCGGCGAGGAGGCTGAGCGGATCGGCCTCGTGTCGCTTGCCGTCGATGAAAACGATCTGCGGCCCAAGGCGTTCGAAGTCGCGCACAAACTGGCCGGCGGCTCGCAAACGGCGATTCGCTGGACCAAGTACGCGCTGAACAACTGGCTGCGCTCGGCGGGGCCGGCGTTCGATACGTCGCTGGCACTGGAATTCATGGGTTTCGCCGGACCGGATGTGCGCGAAGGCGTGAACTCGCTGCGCGAGCGGCGCGCGCCGGATTTTGGCGGCGCTGACCCGTGGAGTGGACCGCCGCGGCAGACGCCAGGCGGCGGCGCATCGGGCGGTGGGCGCTCCTGAAACCGAAGACCGGCGCGAAATTGCGCAAAGCCTTGCCGGCCGGCCCGTGAGGTGCTGCGCGAGCGGGACGGACGGTAGCCCAAACTAAGCATGGTTCACAGCGCCACGCGCGGTATGATCGAATCAAACGCGCGCGGGATGGCGCTATTTCCTTCCCTTTATGCAGCGAGGCGACAAGCATGATCGATACACCTGGCACCACGCCGCCCTTTCCCGGCTTCCCCGGTTTTCCGCCCGCTGAAATGCTCGACCAGATGTGGGGCATGATGCGTCTCTCGCCGTTCGGCTCGGCGTTTTCGGGCGCGCAACCGGGCAGCAGCCTCGGGCCGTCGCTGTCGATGATGTCCGACATGATGGCGCCGCTGACCAGCGTCGAAGAACTCGATAAGCGCATCACCGATATGCGAGCCGTCGAGCAGTGGCTCAAGCTGAATCTGAACATGCTGCAGTCCGCCATTCAGGCGCTCGAAGTGCAGCGCGCCACGCTCGCGACGCTGCGTGCGTTTGGTGCGTTCGCGCAGGCGTCGATGGCGCAGCCGGCTTCCGAGGCTGCCGCGCCGAGTCCCTCGCCGGGCGGCTGGCCGCATTCGGAAACCTCATCGGCTTCGGCGGGTGCAAGTCAATCGGCCGCGCCCGAGCCGGCAACCGAAGAAGGCGAGGCCGCCGCGACACCACCGTTCGACGCCTCTGCCTGGTGGAATCTGCTGCAATCGCAGTTCAATCAGATCGCCCAGTTCGCGATGACGCAGCCGGGTGCGGCCGTTGCCGGATCGGACGGTTCGGCGACGGACTCGCCGGAAGGCGCGGCGAGCGCTTCGGCATCGGCGGGCGAAGCGGCTGACGCGTCGAGCGGCGCCACAGCGACAGCCGGGCCCGCAACCAGACGGCCGGCAGCGAAGCGGGCGGCGACTTCGGCGTCCGCGACGCGCGCAGGCAGTTCGGGGGCCGCTCCGCGAGCGACGAAAAAGTCCGTCTAGCGGCACGCATGAAACGGGGCAGGGTGAGCCACGCGACGACGGGGCAAAACCTGACCGGCCGGCGGTGCAAACGAAGCGAATTCGCCGCCTGTCATGGTTTTGACCCCGTTCGTCGGCCACACTCCGCGAATCGGCTCGTTTATTGAGAGAAGTCAATCAGGCGCTGGAATTGCGTCTGCCATGGCACGGGAACCGTAAAGTCAGCGTGCTATCATTGTGTAAGCTTCATTTGGCTTTTGGGCGTGCGCTGAAAACAACCAATTTGGCCGCCCTTGCTCCATTCGCCGCCGGTACCACCGGCGCAGGGCTGGACGGTGCGGATTCATCGCAGACTGGCTCGACCTCAGGCATAGGGTATCCCTCACCCACGGTTGGCCGCGTGGCGCGTAACTTCTGGTTAGCAGCGCCGCGCAATCGCCTGGACTTCTTTGCTGCCCGGTGCATCTGGGCGGCCGATTACCGCGTAAAATTGAATGCTTGGCCGATAAACGATGCACAAAACGGTGCGTTTCGTTCGTCATAAGCAAAAGTGCTACACGTAGTAGTTACAGACACAGACAGTATGCGCAGAACAGGGGTGGGACTATGAACACCATGCTTTATCCGGAACTTTATAAATCGCTCGAATCCGTTCGATGGGACATGGAGAAAGACATTCCCTGGGACAAGTTCGATGCATCGCTATTGACCGACGAGCAGGCAGCGACGATCAAGATGAACGCGATCACCGAATGGTCGGCGTTGCCCGCCACGGAAATGTTTCTGCGTGACAACCATCACGACAGCGATTTCTCCGCATTCATGAGCGTGTGGTTCTTCGAAGAACAGAAGCATTCGCTGGTGCTGATGGAATATCTGCGCCGTTTCAAGCCGGAAATGTGCCCGACCGAGGAAGAGCTGCACGCCGTGCGCTTCGAATTCGATCCGGCGCCGCCGCTCGAAACGCTGATGCTGCACTTCTGCGGCGAAATTCGCCTGAATCACTGGTATCGCCGTGCTGCCGAATGGCACACCGAGCCGGTCATCAAGGCCATCTACGAAACCATTTCGCGCGACGAAGCGCGCCATGGCGGCGCGTACCTGCGCTACATGAAGAAAGCGATGGTGCAAACCGGCGACATCGCGCGTGCTGCGTTCGCCAAGATCGGCGTCCTGATGGCATCGGCGCGCCGCACGGAAAAGCCGCTGCATCCGACCAACCTGCACGTGAATCAGGCGCTGTTCCCGCGCGACACGATTCAATCGCGTTTGCCGGATCCGGAATGGCTCGAGCGCTGGCTCGACGAGCAGATCCGTTTTGACGACGGCTGGGAAAAGAAGGTGGTCGAGCGCATTCTGCACAACCTGTCGATTCTGTTCGAGCGCTCGTTCAATACGGCGCAGGAATTGAACCGCTATCGCAAGGAAGTCGTCGCGCGTTTGCAGGCCGATCAGAAATCGGCTGAACAACCGGCTTGATGGGTTCGGGTTCGCGGGTGCATGTCGTTGGTCCATGTGCCTGGCCCATGTCTCTGACTTACATTTGTGGAACCCGGTTCGTGGGTTGGCCATTGTGAGTTTCAGCATGATTCGGCGCTAGCGCCGCGAACCGGTTGAAGGTTTCAGGAACGGCCCGGCAGGCGTGAGCTTGCTGGGCCGTTTTGCTTCATGCCGTCCGGCGTGTATCGTGGCGGCACTTCTTTTTTCTTTGCGACTCCGTCATGGCCGCCATTTTTGAACGCAAGATTTTTACGCGCGATGCGCTGGTGAAGCTTCGCGCTTCGATGCACGCGCCGGTTGTCTTTACCAACGGGGTGTTCGACATCCTGCATCGCGGGCATGTGACGTATCTTGCCGACGCCAAAGCGTTCGGCGCCTGCCTGATTGTCGGCGTCAATAGCGATGCTTCCGTGCGCATGCTAGGCAAGGGGGACGACCGGCCCATCAATAACGAGGCCGATCGAATGGCTTTGCTGGCAGCGCTGGAGAGCGTCGATTACGTGGTGTGCTTCGGCGAGAAGACGCCCGTGGAGCTGATTTCGGCGCTGCGGCCGGATGTGCTCGTCAAAGGCGGCGACTACGACATGGATGTTTTGCCGGAGTCGGCCATTGTGCGGGGCTGGGGCGGCAAGGCTTTGGCGATTCCTTTCGAGCATGAGCGCTCGACCACCGCGTTATTGAAGAAGGTTCGCGCGCAAGGGTAATAGGGGTTTCCGGGTGGCGCTTTCTTCTTTTTACCGAAGCCAGGCGCGGTGCTGGAACCCGGCGCGACCTTTGGCATCCGCCGTTTCGTCTTTACTGCGGCAGTGCCGATGCCGCTATCGGCGCCGCCGGCGCGGGACCGCCTACGACGGCCTGGTCGGCGGCTTCGGCCGCCGACAGAGGCTGCACCTTCAACCACTCCGCGTGGAACTGGCGGTTCAGGTGATTCGGCTCGCGGCCTCCGGCTGTGGGCGTAGGGCCGAATACGCCGCGCATCGCGACGAATGCCAGCATGTTGGCAAGAAACAAAATGGCGATCAGCCAGCGCAGCATCGTTAGTATTCCCCGTCCATAGGTTCAGCCGCCGCTATTCCAACGCTGCTCCGCCGCTGCCTCGCCGTCATTCGAAAGGCCGCGGCTCAGGCGTCGCGCTCCAGCGCGCATTCGGCAGCAATCAGCGCAAGCCCCGACAGCACCAGCGAATCGTGGCGAGTATGCGGCACTTTTAGCGCACTTGTCACTTCGTCCACCGCGCCGCCGCTGACCAGGAGGCGTACCGGCACCTGCCATTCGTCCTGCAGGTCATGCCACATGCGCTCGATCAGGCCGGCTTGCGCCAACGTGCATCCGGCCGACAATGAGCGCGGCGTGTCCGTCGCGAAGAACGGGCCGCGGCGCTCGCGATCAGGCGGGGCGTTTGCATCGAGCAGGCCGCGTGCGGCGTGGGCGTCGAGCGTCGGCAGTTGTGCCGTGTGCTCGCCGAGCGAGCGCATCATCAAGGTCCAACCCGGCGCAATCAGGCCGCCGACAAAGCAGCCGTCCGCACGCAACGCCTCCAGCGTGGTCGCCGTGCCGAACGTCGCAATCAGCAGATTCTCGCCGGGAAACGCCGCATGCGCCCCAATTAGCCCGGCCCAGCGATCGCTGCCGAGCGCATGCGGCGTCGCGTAGCTATTGGTCACGCCGCATTGCTGCGCAGAGGCGCGGATCGTCGTGCGCGGCAGTTGCGGCCAGTGGGCGTCGAGTAGCGCGGCAATGCGAGCGGCGACGCTTTCACCCGCCACGTTCGATAACCATGCGCCGCCCGGCGTCGGCAACTTCGACCAGTCAGGTTGGTCAGCGCCGCCGTGCGCGAGCGCGCCGGCCGCGATTTGCACACCGTCCGGCTGCACCAGCGCCCACTTGATGCGACTATTGCCGGCGTCGATCAACAGATAAGGCGCGCTGCTCGTCATGCCGCACCGTCGGCCAGACGCAGCGAGACGTCACCGGTTGCGACGGTCAGACGCCCGGCCGCCGTGTTGAGCAGCAATTGCCCGCGTTCGTCGACGCCTGCCGCCACACCGCGCGCCAGCTCTTGACCTTGCTCCAGCAGCACGACTTCGCGGCCTGCGTAGGCGTGCACGGCGTTCCAGCGCGTCTGGAACGGCGCAAAGCCTTCTGCACCGAAGCGCTGCAGCGCGGGTTCGAGCGCGTTCAGCTCCGCCGCCAGCGTATCGGTGAGGTTCGCATTCGGCAGCGCGCGTTGCAGCGCCGTCGGCGTGGCGCCGCGCGCTTGCGCCGGCACGTCCGCGTTGAGCGCGCCAACCTTGGCGGCGAGCTCGTCTGCGCCCTTCACATTGGTGCCGATACCGATCACCACGGCGCTCGCGTCATCCGTGCTCCATGCCGTTTCGATCAGGATACCGGCCAGCTTGTCGCCTTCGAGCAGCACGTCGTTGGGCCACTTTAGCGCGATCTGTCCCGGGCCTGCGACCGGCAACGAGCGCAGCCCGTCGACCAGCGCCACGCCCACCGCGAGACTCAAACCCGCCAGCCCTTCGAGCGGACGCGGCAGCACGCACGCCACCGAAAACAGCAGCGCGTTGCCCGGCTCGGCATACCACGGGCGGCCACGGCGGCCGCGGCCGGCGGTTTGCAGATACGCGACCCGCACGATCGGCCGCGGCAGCGCGCCGGCTTTGCGCGGCAATGCCTTGACGCGCGTCATCAGGTCGGCGTTGGTCGAGCCGGTTTCCTCGACGATTTCGATCGGCCAGTCATGCGCGTGCGGACCGAACAGCGCGACGGCGCGCTCGCGGTCGATACGCCAGTCGGAAGCCGCGGCGCCTTGGGGTGGGGTCTTGGAAGCGTTCATGTCTCATATTGTAGCGACAGCGCACGCGGCGAGCCCGTGAGCACGGTTCAAGCGCCGCGCCTTCGTTACAATGACCCCTAATCCGATAACCAGATTGCAGCGATCCTTGAACTACGACACTCCGCCCGGCCTTGAAGTCGCGGCCGGCAGCCAAGGCAAGATCGTCCGGCTCTCGGGCCAGTGGACGGCGCTCGCGCTCGCGCGCGACAAGGCCACCGGCCACGTGATCCCTCTGCTGCGCTCGCTGGTCGGCGCCGAGGGCATCCGCCAGTGGGATCTGTCGCGCATCGACCGGATGGACCACGTCGGCGGTCAGGCGCTGTGGCGCGTGTGGGGCCACAAGATGCCCCCGGACACCACGCTCACCGATACGCAACGCGACATTTTCGAGCGCATCGCGCTGCTCGACACGGTGCGCGAAAAGGCCGAACCGGTGGTCAAGTTCGACCCGTTCACCCGGCTGGGTCTCGCGATCTTCTCGTTTATCGAGCACCTGTACGGCGGATTCGCCATGTTCGGGCAGGTCGTGCTCGATCTCCTCGCGATCCTGCGCAAACCGAAACTCACGCCGTGGACCGAGATTTCCGCGAACGTCTATAACGCCGGCACCAAGGCCTTGCCGATCACCGCGCTGGTCGCGTTCCTGATCGGCATCGTGCTGAGCTATCTGTCGGCGCAGCAACTGCGGCTCTTTGGCGCGAATCAGTACATCGTCAATATTCTTGGGCTGTCGGTGATTCGCGAACTGGGGCCGGTGCTGTCGGCGATTCTGGTGGCGGGCCGCTCGGGCTCGGCGATTACCGCGCAGATCGGCGTGATGCGTGTCACCGAAGAACTCGACGCGATGCGCGTGATGGGCATCCCGCACGGGCTGCGGCTGATCCTCCCGCGCGTGGTCGCGCTCGGCGTGGCGATGCCGCTCCTCGTGATGTGGACCAACATCATCGCGTTGACCGGCGGCGCGCTCGCCGCGAAGATCGTGCTCGGCATCGACATGAGCTACTTCGCGCGCGCCTTGCCCGGCGTCGTACCCGTGGCGAATCTGTGGATCGGTCTCGGCAAGGGCGTTGCGTTCGGCATGCTGATCGCGATCGTCGGCTGTCATTTTGGCTTCCGTATCAAGGCCAATTCGCAAAGCCTCGGCGAAGGCACGACGACCTCGGTGGTGACGTCGATCACCATCGTGATTCTCGCGGACGCGGTGTTCGCGATCCTCTTCCAGAACGTGGGGCTAGGATGATCGCGCCACTCACCCAGGCCGTACGCGGCCAACCGATGCCCGAAATCGCGGAGCCGGTGATCGAGGTGATCGACATCACCAAGCGCTACGGCCGCAACATCGTGCATCAGCACCTGAATTTCGACGTGCGGCGCGGCGAGATCGTCTCGATCGTCGGCGGCTCGGGCTCGGGCAAGACCACGCTGGTGCGGCAGATTCTCGGCCTGGAGCGGCCGTCGTCGGGAACCATCAAGCTGTTCGGTCAGGACATTGCCACCATTTCCCCTGAAGACGCGCTGCTCATGCGCAGCCGCTCCGGGATGCTGTTTCAGCGCGGCGCGCTGTTCTCGTCGCTGTCGGTGTTCGACAACGTCGCGCAGCCATTGCGCGAGCTCGGCAAGGTGCCCGCCGATTTGCTGCGCGACATCGTGATGCTCAAGCTCGAGATGGTCGGCCTGCCGTGCAAGCACGCCTCGAAGATGCCGTCGGCGCTCTCGGGCGGCATGATCAAGCGCGTGGGCATTGCGCGCGCCATCGCGCTCGAACCCGAGTTGCTGTTTCTCGACGAACCGACCGCCGGCCTCGATCCGCAGGCGTCCGACGAGTTCGTCGAACTGATCTCCGCGCTGCATCGCGCGCTCGGTCTGACGGTGGTGATGGTCACGCACGATCTCGACACGATGATCGCGCTGTCCACCCGCGTCGCCGTGCTGGCGGATCGCAAGGTGCTGGTCGCCGCGCCGGTCGAAGAGGCGGCGGGCGTCGACCATCCTTTTATCCGCGAATATTTCCTCGGCCTGCGCGGGCGTCGCGCGCTGCAGGCGCTGCCGCCGGAACGCCGCGCGAAATTGCCGCGCGCGGCGCTCGAGTCGGCATCGTCCGAATTGCCGCTGTGAACCAGGGAACCTGACAATGGAAAACAAATCACATGCCTTCTGGGCAGGGATCTTCACGGTGGCCTTGCTGGCTGCGATCGCAGTGGCGGCTTTTTTGTTCAACGTCGACCGTGCCGTGCGGGTGCCGTACGATCTGATTGCGCGCACCAACGTCACGGGGCTCTATACCGACGCGGCGGTGCGCTATCGCGGGCTCGACGTCGGCAAGGTGCAGTCGATCAAATTCGATCGGGATCATCCGGGACAGATTCTGATCCGCATCCTCGTCGACACGCATGCACCGATTACGCATTCCACGTTCGGCAGTCTTGGGTTCCAGGGGGTGACGGGTATCGCTTTCATCCAGCTGGATGACAGTGGGCGCGATCCGACGCCGCTCGCGTCGTCGCCGAAAGCGGTGGCGCAGTTGCCGATGCGCCCGGGCTTGCTCGATCAGTTGCAGCAGCGCGGCGACGTCTTGCTGCGCAAACTCGAAAGAGTCACTGACGACGTCGACAATCTGTTGTCGCCGGAAATGGTCAGTCAGTTGCAGGGCACGGCGGCAAGCATCCAGAAGGCCGCCGACGGCGTCGCCACGCTGACCCAGCAGATGGCGCCGGCAGCCGGCAAGCTGCCGGCCACGATCAACGCACTGGATCGCACGCTGGCATCGACCAATCAGTTGATCACCAGTCTGAACCGCCCGGACGGGCCGTTCGAGACCAACCTGAACAAGGTTGGGACGGCGGCGCAGCAAGCGGGCGACGCGCTGGTGTCGATGGATAGCTCGATCCAGGAGTTGTCGGCGCGTGTCGGTTACGACACGCTGCCGCGTGTCAATTCGCTCGCTGAAGACGTGCGCTCCGCGGCCCGCTCCGTGGACCGCGCTGCGGACACGTTCAGCACCAATCCGCGCAGCGTGCTGTTCGGCGCGCCGAGCGCGGCGCCGGGCCCCGGCGAAGCGGGCTTTACGTGGCCCGCCGCGCGCGCCGCCCAATCGAAATGATTTGCAGGTTTTGAAGAAGGAACATGGTTATGTCAGGCTCGATTCACCGATTGTTGTTCTCGCGCGCCGCGCTTGCGATGCTGCTCGCGTTCGGCGTGCTGGCTGCTGGTTGCGCGGGCAACCCCGCGGCGATCTCGGACATCCGCTACGACCTCGGGCCGCCGAATCCGGCGGCCTCGGCCGGCACGCTGCCGGCGGTGAAGGTGCTCGATGTCACCGCGCCCGACAATCTCGAGTCCGACAAGCTGATTTACCGGCTCAGCTACGCCGACGCGCAGCAGACGGCCTCGTACGCGAATAGCCACTGGACCATGGCGCCCTCGCAACTGCTGACCCAGCGTCTGCGCGGTGCGCTCAGTTCGCGTGGCACCGTGCTGACCGGGGCCGACGGCGTGCACGCCGCGGTCCTGAAGGTCGATCTGAGCGAGTTCGAACAGGTCTTCGATAGCCAGTCGGAAAGCCACGCGGCGGTCACCGCGCGTGCCACGCTGACGCAAAGTGGCAAGGTGATTGGCCAGCGTACTTTCATCGCGCGCGCGCCATCCCGCTCGGCGGACGCCGCCGGCGGCGCTCAGGCGCTCGCTGCGGCCAGCGACGACCTCGTCGCGCAGATCGGCGCATGGCTCGGCGTGCAGGCGCTGGTCGCCGCGCAATGACCGGCTTGCAGCGCGCGCAACGGAGCGCTGCATGAGCGTCAAGCCCTGGCAGCGCCGGCCGTCGGCGCTCGCCCGGCAGGCGCTGGGGCTGTACACGGCGCTGATCGTCTACGGGTCGTGGTATCCGTTTTCCGGCTGGCGTTCGCTCGGCCTCGCTCCGTTTGCCTATCTGTCCGATCCCATGCCGCAGTACCTGACGGCGTTCGACGTCGTCACGAACGTGCTCGGCTATATGCCGTTCGGCGCGCTGGTGGTGCTCGCGCTGTATCCGCGCTGGCGCGGCACGCTGGCGGTCACGTTGGCGTTCGTGCTTGGCGGATTGCTGTCGAGCGTGATGGAAGCGGTGCAAACCTATCTGCCGACGCGCGTTGCCTCCAATCTCGATCTGGCCGCCAATGCGCTCGGCGCGCTGCTCGGCGCGGCGATCATGTCGCCGGCCACAGGCGCGTTGCTCGATCGCGGCTTGCTGCGGCGCGTGCGGCTCCTCTGGTTCGAGCGCGACACGGCGGCGCTCGTCTGTCTCGTCGCGTTGTGGCCGTTCGCGACCATGTACCCGGCGCCCCGCCTCTTCGGTCTCGGCAACTGGCCGCGCGAACTGTGGCTGCGTTTCGATTCGACGACGCAAGACGTCCTGCTCGCATGGACGCCGCCGGCCTGGCACGTCAGCACGTGGCCGGCGCTGGTTGCCGCCTGGCTGCCGGACGACGCCTGGGAGGCCGCCATCACCACGCTCAATCTGTTCGCCGCACTCGCCCTGGCCTCGCTGCCGGTGCGCCGCCATGCGCCGCTCGTGCGCCTGTTGATCGTGTTTATCGTCGCGACCTTGTGTGTCAAGGCGGGCGCGACGTTTCTGCAATCGCAGTCCGGCCTTGCGTTCGACTGGGCGACGCCCGGTGCGCTGGCAGGGCTCGTGTGCGGCACCGTCGCGGCGCTGCTGGCGTTGTGTTTGCGGCGCAGATTGCGTGCGGCGCTCGCGGCCTGCGCGCTCACGGTCGCGCTGGTGTTCGTCAATCTGCTGCCGGTCAATCCGTATTTCGATGCCGTGCTGGCCGACTGGCGCCAGGGGCGGTATCTGCACTTCAACGGTCTCGCGCACTGGATCGCGTGGGTCTGGCCCTATGCGGCGTTAGTGTGGCTCGCTTATCTCGTCGAACAGGTATGGCTCAAGCGGCGCGTGAAGCAGGCATGAGCGAAGGCCGACGCGTGTGCGCGGCCGGATCAGGCGCATCGTGTCCCACCAGATCGCGTCAGGTCACTCAGGTCACTCAGTCATTCAGTGCGCACCCCACAAGGCGCACTGCCAGCCCGGCCGGGCTGCGAGCCGCCGTGCATCCGCCGCTCAGCGACCGCCGGCCCCGCTCGCTATAATCGTCCGCACAACTGGTGTGCTTCGGCGCTTCCAGCGCCATTCCCATTCTTGCAGTCTCGCCCCCGGACATCATGGATTCCTTTTACAAGTACCACGTCTTCTTCTGTCTCAATCAGCGCGATCCCGGCGCGGAGCGCCCGAGCTGCGCGAATTGCAACGCGCAGGCGATGCAGGAACACGCAAAGAAACGCGTGAAGCAACTCGGCCTTGCCGGCCCCGGCCAGGTGCGTATCAACAAGGCCGGCTGCCTCGAGCGCTGCGAACTCGGCCCGGCGCTCGTCGTGTATCCGGAAGGTGTCTGGTACACCTATGTCGACGAGAGCGACATCGACGAAATCGTCGATTCGCATCTGGTGAACGGCAAAATCGTCGAGCGTCTGAAAATCGATCAATAAGCCTCACCATGAACGCACATACGAAGAAATATCTGATCGACGGCCCGGTCGGCAAGATCGAGGTCGCGCGGGATCTGCCCGACGCGATGCGCGAGAACGGCGCCGCGCCGCGCGGCATCGCGCTGGTCGCGCACCCGCATCCGCTGTTCGGCGGCACGATGGACAACAAGGTCGCGCAGACGCTCGCCCGCACGCTCGTGCAGTTGAACTACGTGACGTATCGCTCGAATTTTCGGGGTGTGGGCGAAACGCAGGGCGAGCATGACGCCGGTATCGGCGAGCGCGACGATCTGCGCGCCGTGCTCGATCACATGCGCACGCAAGCAGGACAGGGCGATCTGCCCCTCGTACTGGCGGGTTTTTCGTTCGGCACCTTCGTGCTGTCGCATGTGGCCGCGAAGCTGCGCGAAGAAGGTCAGGCGATCGAGCGGATCGTGTTCGTGGGCACTGCGGCGAGCCGGTGGGAAGTCGCGCCTGTGCCGGAAAACACGCTTGTGATTCACGGTGAAATCGACGAGACCGTTCCCATTCAGTCGGTTTACGACTGGGCGCGGCCGCAGGAATTGCCGGTCGTCGTGATTCCGGGGGCAGAGCATTTTCTACATCGCAAGCTGCACGTCCTGAAGCGGATCATCGTCGACGCGTGGCGCTAAGGGACACACGCGGAGGGCGCCGCGCGTGTTTTCCGGGGTACAGGTACGTGCAAACGCTAATTAATCGCCCCCCTTTGGTCAAAGATGCCAGGATAGCGCGCGTATAATGAGCGCTCTTTTTTGGGCGCAGCATTGCCCACCCGGCAGTTCGCGCGACGCGTAGCTTCTTTCACGCGCGCAGCGGTGCCGGATGCGAGGCGTGCTGCGCGAACCGATCGCGTTGCCGGAAGTCCAATGGGCGCCGCGCCGTTTTTACGGCCTGACGCTCGCCGACCGGCTCCTCCAATCTGTGCGCCCTGCGCGCGATGTATTTTTCCGCACGAATCGACCCTATGCGTTTCTCCACCTCCGGCCGCACGTCATTCCCGTCAGTTTCTTCTTTCGTTCCCCCTACGCTTAGCCGTGCCGTGACGCTCGGCATCGTGCTGCCGGCAACGCTCGTTGCCAGCACGGCGTTCGCGCAGGTGCCGCCGCCCGCGGTGAACGCGCGCTCGTGGGTGCTCGTCGACGCCACCAGCAATCAGGTGCTCGCATCGGGCAATGCCGACGAACGCGTCGAACCGGCCTCGCTGACCAAGCTGATGACCGCGTACCTCGTCTTCGAAGCACTGCAGACGAAGAAGATCACGATGGACCAGACCGTGATGCCGAGCGAAGCGGTGCGCCGCGTGCGCACCGACGAATCGCGCATGTTCATCGAAGCGAACAAGCCGGTGACCGTGCACGATCTGGTGTACGGCATGATCATCCAGTCGGGTAACGACGCGGCGATCGCGCTGGCCGAACTGGTGGGCGGCAGCGAGTCGCAGTTCGTCAACATGATGAACACCGAAGCGCAGAAACTCGGCATGAAGAACACGCATTTTGCCGACGTGAACGGCATGCCCGACCCGCAGCACTACACCACGGCGGGCGACCTCGCGGTGCTGTCTGCGCGCCTGATTCGTGACTTCCCCGACTACTACAACATTTTCTCGGTCAAGGAATTCACGTACAACAAGATCAAGCAGCCGAACCGCAACCGTCTGCTCTGGATCGACCCGACGGTGGATGGCCTGAAGACCGGTCACACGCAAGCGGCCGGCTATTGCCTGATCGCCAGCGCGAAGCGTTCGATGCCGGGCACGGCCGACGGCACGCGCCGTCTCGTCTCGGTGATGATGGGCGAGGTCAAGGAACACGACCGCGTGCAGGACAGCCTGAAGATGCTGAACTACGGCTACACCGCGTACGACACGGTGCGTCTGTACAAGGCGAGCCAGGTGGTGGGCACGCCGCGCGTCTACAAGGGGGCGCAGGACACCGTGCAGATCGGCGTGAAGGGCGATCAGTTCATCACCGTGCCGAAGGGCATGGGCGACAAGGTGAAGCCGCAGATCGAGCAGATCGATCCGCTGGTCGCGCCGATCGCGAACGGTCAGCAGGTCGGCACGGCGAAGCTCGTGGCCGACGGCAAGGTGCTGGCGCAGTTCCCGATCGTCGCGTTGCAGGCCGTGCCGCAAGCCGGCGTGGTCGGCCGCGTGTGGGATTCGCTGATGCTGATGTTCAACAAGAAGAAGTAAGAGCCTGATTGCGATGACCGCTGTTTCCGATGTTTCGCCCGATCCGATCGTTTATCTGAACGGCGAGCTGGTGCCCTTGTCCGAAGCGCGCGTGCCGGTTCTCGACCGCGGCTTTATTTTCGGCGACGGCATTTACGAAGTCGCGCCGTTGTATCCGCATGCGAGCGGCCGTACGGCGTTTCGCTTCAGGCATCATCTGGCGCGGCTCGCGCGTTCGCTGGACAAGATCGGCATCGTCAATCCGTTCGACAACGCCGGCTGGCGCGAACTGATCGATCGCGTGGTTGCGGCCAATGAAGCGGACGCCGGCCTGCGCGCCGATCAGGACGCGATTGCCTATGTTCAGATCACGCGGGGTGTCGCGAAGCGCGGTCACGCGTTCCCGGCCGGCATCCAGCCGACCGTGTTCGTGATGGTCACGCCGCTGAACCTGCCGGACGCCGCCCAGCGCGCGCAGGGCGTGCGCTGCGTTACTGCTGAAGACCGTCGCTGGCTCAATTGCGACATCAAATCGGTGTCGCTGCTCGGCAATGTGCTGATGGCGCAGTACGCAGCCGAAAACGACGCGTTCGAGACAATCCAGTTTCGCGACGGCATGCTGACCGAAGGTTCGTCGTCGAATATCTGGATGGTGAAAGACGGCGTGCTATATGCGCCGCCGCGCAGCCACAAGATTCTCGAAGGGATTCGCTACCGTTTGATCGAGGAGCTGGCGAGCGAATGCGGCATCCGCTTCGAGGCGCGCGAGATCGCCGAAGCGGAGCTGCGTGCCGCCGACGAGATTCTGGTCAGTTCCGCCACCAAGGAAGTGCTGCCGGTCACGCAACTCGATGGTCGGCCGGTTGGCGACGGTAAGCCGGGCGCGGTGTTCGCGGCGTTGTACGCGGCCTATCAGCGTGCCAAGGCCAAGGAAGCGCAAGAAGCGCAGCAAGGAGTAGAAAGTGAATCCCGCGAAAGAATCGTTGCTTGAGTTTCCGTGCGACTTTCCCATCAAGATCATGGGCAAGTCGCATCCCGAGTTCGCCGAGACGATCGTCACGGTGGTTCGGCAGTTCGATAACGAAGTCGACCCGGCTCGCGTGGAGACGCGGCCGTCCAGCGGCGGCAACTACACCGGTTTGACGATTACCGTGCGCGCGACGAGCCAGGCGCAGCTCGACGATATCTATCGTGCGCTGACCGGCCATCCGATGGTGAAAGTGGTGCTCTAAGTCACGGTCCGAGCTGGTGCAGGCGCCGCTTTGACTTTGGCGCCCGCACTGTGGATGGTGCCAATGACGATGCCTCGTATTACGGCGTGACGCGCAATGCGTCTGCCGCCAGATCGGCACAGGCTGCAGGGCCTGCCTCGCAAGCCCGCTCGAAAAGCTGTTTGAACCGTCCCACTTCTTCGAATACCCACGTGCGGAATGCCTTCACACGTGCGGTTTCCAGCATCTGCGGCGGGCAGATGAAGTAGTACTGCCATGGGCTTGGCCCATCCACATCGAATAGCCGCACAAGGCGGCCCGCCGCGATCTCGTGCATCGCCAGCGACCGGCGCGTGAGCGCGACCCCCTGGCCGTCGATGGCCGCCTGCAGCAGATTCGACGAATCCTGATACAACACGCCGCGCTTCGGTTCCTGCCAGTCGGTGAGGCCCGCGGCGTCGAACCATGGGCGCCAGAGTTCGTCGTCCGAGCGCAGCAGCTGGACCTTGGCCAGATCGGCCGGCGTTTGCGGTAGCTTGCCGCCGTTGAAGTCCGGCGCGCAAGCCGGAAAGAAGATCTCCTCCAGCAGCAACTCCGAGTGCAGCCCCGAGTATTTGCCGTAGCCGAAGCGGATCGCCACGTCGACGTCGTCGCGCGCGAAGTCCGTCAGCGCGTTGGTGGACAGCAGTTCGAGGTCCCACTGGGGGTGCGCCTCGATAAAGCTGCCGATGCGAGGGGTCACCCAGCGCGCTGCAAACGAGGACAGCATGGACACGACAAGACGCCGCTCGCGGTCGCCGGCGCGGATCTCGCGGGTGGCGTCGGCAAGCGCCATCAGCGCGGTGCGCACGCGCGTGGCATAGCGGCGGCCCGTGTCCGTGAGCCGTACGCGCTTGCCGTCGCGGGCGAACAGCGTGATGCCTAACTCCGCCTCCAGCGCGCGGATCTGGTGGCTGACGGCGCCGTGCGTGACGAACAGTTCGTCGGCGGCGCGCGAGAAGCTCTCGTGGCGGGCGGCGGCTTCGAACGCCTTGATGGCGTTCAGCGGGGGTAATTGCCGGAGGTCCATCGCAATATTTCTCACATAGAGGTGAAAATAGATCGTTTTGCGTAAACCCTTGCTACGCCTAGGATTGTAGTCATGAAACGAATTTTGGCGAGGGCATCATGCGAGAAATTTCCTCTAGTATCGGCTTTGAAATCCGCAATGGCGAAACCATTCCTATGAAGGTAGCACGCAGCACCAAGCTGGTCGTGCACGGCGGCGCGGTGTGGGTCACGCGCAGCGACGATACCGAAGACTACTGGCTGCAGCCCGGCCATACACTGCGGCTGCGGCGCGGCGAACGGTTGTGGTTGAGCGCCGAGGGCAGCACGCATGCGAAGGTCGCGTTTTCAGTGCCGACGCGCTGCGATGAACGTGCGCTGAACTGGCTCGCGCGGGTCGGCGAACGGCTGGCTGCCCGCATGCGTGGAGGCTGGCGCACGGTGTGAGTGCTGGCGGTGCCGCAGGGCGGTGGCGGAACGCAGTTGAACGACGCGAGAGATGAGCGTCGCTCCGAGCGGAACAACGGCGCATTGGTGGGGCGGTCCGACCGGAGCGACGCTGCACGAAACAATACCTCCGAGACGAATCTGCAGCGCTGCCGCCGCGTCCTGGCGAAGCCGGCTCCGGCGACGATTGCCAGATTTCGGTAAACTGTCGGGATCATGTGCGCCACCCCGGTTTCCCCGTCTCCAATATCCGCCACGGCGCCGCTTACGCTGCGCTGGCTCGGCAACGAACCCTACGAAGCCAGTTTCGAAGCGATGCGCGCGTTTACTGACTCGCGCACCGCCGATACCCCCGACGAGATCTGGCTGGTCGAACACCCTCCCGTCTTCACGCTAGGTCAGGCCGGCGATCCGGCGCATCTGCTGGCCGCCGACAGCGGCATTCCGCTGGTCAAAGTCGACCGGGGCGGGCAGATCACGTATCACGGACCCGGACAGGTGGTGGCCTACCTGCTGCTGGACCTGCGCCGGCGCAAGCTGATGGTGCGCGAGATGGTCACGCGGATCGAGCAGGCCGTGATCGACACCCTCGCGGCGTATAATCTCGCCGGAGAACGCAAGGCGGGCGCTCCCGGTATCTACATGGCGCCCGGGCCGGACGCCGGGTTGCATGCCGGCGCCAAGATCGCCGCGCTGGGTCTGAAAATCCGCAACGGCTGTAGTTACCACGGCGCGAGCCTGAATGTGAACATGGACTTGCGGCCGTTTCTGGCCATCAACCCATGCGGCTACGCGGGGCTCGAAACAGTCGATATGGCAACGCTGGGCGTTGCCGCCGGCTGGGACGACGTGGCCCGTACCTTTGCAGCACGCCTCACCGCAAACCTCGACGGCAGTCCCGCGGCCGTCGCCCAACCGCAGGCCGGTGCTCTCACCGCCTGACTGGACCGAACGAATGACTGACGTTACCGCGAACCTCGCAGCTTCTCCCGCTCCTGATGCCGTGCCGGCTTCCGCTGCTCCGTATGACGCCACCGCCAAGCAGAAAGCACAAGCCAAAACCGCCCGTATTCCGATCAAGATCGTCCCGATCGAAAAGCTGAAAAAACCGGACTGGATCCGCGTCAAAGCGGCCACCGGCAATTCACGCTTCTACGAAATCAAGCAGATTCTGCGCGAGCACAATCTGCACACGGTGTGCGAAGAAGCGAGCTGCCCGAATATCGGCGAATGCTTCGGTAAGGGCACCGCGACGTTCATGATCATGGGCGACAAGTGCACGCGCCGTTGCCCGTTCTGCGACGTCGGCCACGGCCGCCCCGATCCGCTCGACGTGGACGAACCGGGCAACCTGGCGCGCACTATCGCCGCGCTGAAGCTGAAGTACGTGGTGATCACGAGCGTTGACCGTGACGATCTGCGTGACGGCGGCGCTGCCCACTTCGTGGAATGCATCCGTCAGACGCGCGAGCTGTCGCCGGAAACGCGCATCGAAATTCTGACGCCGGACTTCCGCGGCCGTCTGGATCGTGCGATTGGCATTCTGAATGCCGCACCGCCCGATGTGATGAACCACAACCTCGAAACGGTACCGCGTTTGTACAAGGAAGCGCGCCCGGGTTCGGACTACGCGCATTCGCTGAAGCTGCTGAAGGACTTCAAGGCGCTGCATCCGGACGTCGCGACCAAGTCCGGCCTGATGGTCGGACTTGGCGAAACCGAAGAAGAAATCCTGCAAGTGATGCGCGATCTGCGCGAGCACGACGTGGACATGCTGACGATCGGTCAGTATCTGCAACCGTCGGAGCACCATCTGCCGGTGCGCTCGTACGTGCATCCGGACACGTTCAAGATGTACGAAGAAGAAGCGTACAAAATGGGTTTCACGCACGCAGCGGTGGGCGCGATGGTTCGCTCCAGCTACCACGCCGACCTGCAAGCACATGGTGCGGGTGTGGTCTGAACGGTTTGGTCGGAGTCGCTGTCTGAAAAACAAAGCCCGCACGTGTTGCGGGCTTTGTTCATTTTGGCAGGCGGGCTTTTGCCGCCTGTGTCATGCATTGGCATGCTTACGCCAGCGAGTTACCGGTAATACCGTGCGAGCAGCATGCAAATCGAGGCGAGCGTTCCACCGATGATCGTGAAGGGGAACATGAGGTCGATAAAGCGATCGCGAAACGCACGGTTCTCGATGACGTAGTCGATTAGATTAGGCATGTGGGTTCTCCCTGTGATGCGTGGTGACAAAGTATAGCTCAACCGATGTGGATTAGTTAGGTTAACGAATAATGAGATATGGAGAAAGAGGTTGCAACGATTGCCGTCATCACCAGTGATAGCCATATAAGCCGTCGGTCACGAGTTTTCTCGCTGTCGCCGGATGCCGGGTGGGAAACGGAATCGGCTGCGGCGAACGACACGAGTACGGACGCCGCGACGATAAACAACACATGCCAAAGCAACCCCGCCAACATGAAAGCGAGCGTGCTGTTCGTCGACGCTTCGCCCAATGAGCAACCGATCTCGTAGCATGCACTGGCGCACATCGAAATGACGACCCATAGCAACTGGCCGTCCCGAATGGCTCTCGTTGCAATGCCTTTCGACGCATAGCGATAGAAACGCGAGAAGCTCAACAAAGGCAACAAGGCAATCGGCGCGAACACCGGTACGCCGACATTGAAAAACGACCAACTCAGGCGGCTAAGCAGGACGATCATAGGAATGCGAAGTGGGGGTAATGCGGAGATCATCCCGCTGCGCTCAACGGCAGGTCAATCTGCCGAACGGCTAGCTTGTGCAAAGGCAGGCTAACCTGCCGTTATCCGCTGAAACCGATCCACTGCCGGTCAAAACAGTCGCACCGATCCAACTCAGCGCGAAAAGCAATGCTCGAACAGCGTCATTAGCAATCGCGGATTAATTAGAACCATCCACGGACAAACTCCCTATAGTCGAAAGCCTCCCAGACAACACGCAAAAGGGCTTCCCGATGAATCGCTTCCTCCGTCCGCTCGCCGCGTTCGCTACGCTGCTCGCACTGTCCGCGCCATTTTCTACCGCTGCACACGCCGACACCAAAGAAGTCGTGATCGCGTATCAGGACATGGTCGTGCCGTGGCGCTATGCGCAGGCCACAGGTGAGGTCGAGAAAGCCACCGGTTACAAGGTCACGTATCGCAAGCTAGGCAGCGGCGCCGACGTGATCCGCGCGCTGGCTTCAGGCTCGGTGCAACTCGGCGAAGCAGGGTCGAGCCCGATCGCAGCCGGGCTGTCGCAAGGCGTCGATATTTCGCTGTTCTGGATTCTGGACAACATCAACGACGCCGAAGCGCTGGTCGCGCGAGACGGTTCCAACGTCACCAGCGTTGCGGGTCTGAAGGGCAAGAAGATTGGCGTGCCGTTCGTATCGACTTCGCACTTTCATACGCTGGTCGCGTTGCAGAGCGCCGGCGTGAATCCGTCCGATGTGAAGATCGTCAATCTGCGCCCGCCCGAAGTCGCGGCGGCGTGGGAACGTGGCGACATCGACGCGACTTACATCTGGGACCCGGTGCTGGCGAGGGTGAAGAAGAACGGCAAGGTGCTGATCACGTCGGGCCAGGTTGCGCAGCAAACCGGCAAGGCGACGTTCGACGGCTTTGTCGTCGACCGCAAGTTCGCCAGCCAGAACGCCGAGTTCGTCGCGCGCTTCGTGAAGGTGCTGGCCGCGACCGATGCGAGCTACCGCGATCACACGTCGGCATGGACCGCGACGTCGCCGCAGGTCGAGGCGGTTGCGAAGGAGTCCGGCGCCACCGCGCAGGACGTGCCGGCAAGCCTCGCGCTATATGCGTTTCCGACACCGGCCCAGCAGGCGTCGAATGCGTGGCTTGGCGGCGGTGCGCAATCCGGCGCGGCTAAATCGCTCGCTGCAACCGCTGCGTTCCTGAAGACGCAAGGCACGATTCAAAACGTGCTGGCCGATTACTCGACCGGCGTCGATCCGCAGTTCGTGCAGCGTGCGGCGCATTGATTTTTTAAGCGTGCTTACCCATCAGCATCATGGAGCGTGGCAATGAGCGGTCTTGAGATCCGGCGGCTGCACGTCGCTTACGAAGGCACTCGCGGCGCGGCGCCGCACGTCGCGCTCGCCGACGTCGATTTGCACATCGAACCGGGTGAGTTCGTCGTCGCGCTGGGTGCGTCCGGTTGCGGCAAGACGACCTTGCTGAACTGCATCGCCGGTTTCATTAAGCCGACCGGAGGCGAGGTGCGTCTGAACGGCGAACCCGTGCCTGGGCCGGGCGCGGACCGTGGCGTCGTGTTCCAGAAGTACGCGCTGATGCCCTGGCTGGACGTGCTCGACAATGTCGCGCTCGGCCTGCGTTTTCAGCGCGTGCCCAAGGCGCAGCGCGAGCGCATCGCGCTGGAGATGCTGGCGCTGGTTGGGCTCGAGAAGCATGCGCGTTCGCGGGTCTACGCGCTGTCGGGCGGCATGCAGCAGCGCGTGGGCATCGCACGCGCGCTGGCAAGCGATCCGCAAGTGCTGCTGATGGACGAGCCGATGGGCGCGCTCGACGCAATGACGCGCGAGTCGATGCAGGAGCTGGTGCTGGACGTCTGGGGCCGCACGCGCAAGACGGTGTTCTTCATTACGCACAGCGTGGAGGAGGCGCTCTTTCTGGCGACTCGCCTTGTCGTGATGACGCCGGGGCCGGGCCGCATCGCCGAGAGCTACGACCTGCCGTTCGCGCGGCGTTTTCTCGAGACACGCGACGCACGCGCGGTGAAGTCGTCGCCGGAATTCATCGAATGGCGCGAGCGGCTGGTGCGCCGTTTGCACGAACGCAGTGAGCGCAATCAGGAAGAGGTGCTGTCGTGACGGCTTCACGTGAATCGTTGGGCGCCGTGCCCCTGACCCAGGCAAGCGAGCCGTTGCGACGCAACGCGCGGCCGGTGCGCGGCTGGCGTTTGCCGGGTGAAGGCCCGACCGCGGCGCTGAGCGCGGTTTCGGTCACGACGCTCGCGGCGCTATGGTGGCTCGCCACGCATCTGCACTGGCTGCCGCCCCTCTTTCTGCCGACGCCCGAGGCCGTTTGGGCCGCGTTTCTGGACGCCTGGCACGGACGCATTCAAGGCGGTTTGCCGCTCTCCGAGCATCTCGCATGGAGTGCGCTGCGCGTGTTCGGCGCATTCGCGCTGGCCGCGGTCACAGCGGTGCCGGTCGGGATCCTGATGGGCGTGAGCCGGGTTGCACGCGGTTTGCTCGATCCGCCGTTGGAGTTCTACCGGCCGTTGCCACCGCTTGCATATCTGCCGCTGGTGGTGATCTGGTTCGGCATCGACGAGACGGCGAAGATCGTCGTGATCTATCTCGCCTGTTTCGCGCCGATTGCAATGGCGGCGCGTGCGGGTGTGCGCAGTGCGACCATCGAACAGATCCATGCGGCGTACTCGCTGGGTGGCCGCTTCGCGCAGATCGTGCGCTATGTTGTTCTGCCGGCGGCGCTGCCCGAGATCCTGACCGGCTTGCGGATTGCCATCGGCTTTGGCTGGACCACCCTGGTGGCCGCCGAAATGGTCGCGGCCACCGCCGGCCTCGGTCAGATGGTGCTCAATGCGTCGAGCTTTCTGCGTACCGATGTGGTGGTGATGGGCATCGTGCTGATCGGGCTGATCGCGTGGCTGTTCGATCTCGGCATGCGTGCGCTGGAGCGGCGGCTCGTGCCGTGGAAGGGGCGTGTTTAGCCGCAGCCCGCGCCGTCTCAGGCAAACAATTCAATCACCGCCCAGCCGCGTTCCGTGGCAATGGCGCGCAGGCGCGGGTCGGGATTGGTCGCGACGGGATGCGTGACGCGTTCGAGCAAAGGCACGTCGTTGATCGAATCGCTATAGAACCAGCTCTGCGGAAAATCCTGCAGACGATGGCCGAGCGATGCGAGCCAGCTCTCGGTCCGCGTGATCTTGCCTTCGCGGAAGGTCGGCACGCCGACGGCCTTTCCGGTAAAGCGCGCCAAAGGATCTCCGCCTTCGGTGCCAAGATCGATCCCCAGCAGATAGTCGAAGCCGAGCGCCCTGCCGATCGGCTTCGTAATGAACACATTGGTGGCGGTGACGATGCAGCACAGGTCGCCCGCTTTGATATGACGTTGCACGAGTTCCCGCGCGGCCGGCAGGATGGCGGGCGCAATCACGTCCTCCATGAACTGTGCATGCCAAGCGTCGAGTTGTTCGCGCGAGTGGCGAGCCAGCGGCGCCAATGTGTAGTTCAGATAGGCGGTCATATCGAGCGTGCCGGCCACATATTGCCGGTAGTAATCGTCGATTTCTTCCGCGTGCTGCGCAGCGCCCTCTATGCCCAATCCGGCGATGAAGTGGGCCCACGCCTGATCGCTATCGAGCGGCAGCAGCGTATGGTCCAGGTCGAACAGCGCAAGGTTGCGGCTCATCCAGAGTCCTTGTGATGAAGTGGACAAACGAAGTGGTCGAGTGAATCGCGTCCGGACGATCAGCCGGTACACAACAATCCACAGGTTGGCACGAGCGTATATTTAAAAGCACAAAATTACAATAAGGCAAAAATGTGCAACACTATTGTCATAAACGCCCCGGGTGCCGGTTCGTGCGGCATGCGGTTCGGGTCATGGCAGCAGGAATGGATGCGCAGTGCCTTATGTTGATTCTCCTTAACCTTCTGGCTGGTGTGGCGCTGCTCGTGTGGGGGTCGCACATCGTGCGTACCGGTATCCTGCGCGTGCTCGGCGCCGATCTGCGCAGCATTCTCGGGCGCAGCATCAGCAGCCGCTGGCGTGCCTTCCTCTCGGGCGTCGGCGTCACGAGCCTCGTGCAGAGCAGCAACGCAACGGCGATGATCGTCACGTCGTTCGCTGCACAAGGTCTTCTGCCGCTCACCAGCGGCCTCGCGATCATGCTCGGCGCAGACGTCGGCACCGCATTGATGGCGCGCTTGCTGACACTCGATCTGTCATGGCTGTCGCCGATCCTGATCCTGTTCGGTGTGCCGCTCTTTCTGTCGCGCAAGCAAACGCGTCTCGGCCAGGTCGGCCGTGCCCTGATCGGACTTGGCCTGATCCTGCTGGCGCTGCACCTGATCGTCGAAGCCGCTCAGCCGATGATGCAAGGCGCCGGCGTGCGCGTGATGTTCGGCGCGCTGACCGGTGACACCATGCTCGACGCGCTGGTCGGCGCGGCATTTGCGATGCTGTCCTATTCGAGTCTCGCGGCAGTCCTGCTGACGGCGACGCTTGCCTCGTCCGGCGTGATCTCACTCAAGGTGGCGTTGTGTCTCGTGATCGGCGCGAACCTCGGCAGCGGCTTGCTGGCGCTGATGGGCACGCTCGCCCAGAACACGGCGGCGCGGCGCCTGGCCTTGGGCAGCCTGGCATTCAAGCTGGCCGGCGCGCTGCTGATCCTGCCGTTCGCGCCGCTGCTGGCTCGCGGGCTGCCGGTGCTGATCGCGAATCCCCGCGAAGCGGTGGTCGGCTTTCACGTGATCTACAACACGCTGCGTTGCTGCGCGTGCCTTTCGCTGATCGATCCGGTGGCTCGCATCTGCACGCGGGTGTTGCCGGAGCGGCCACAGCCAAACGGCGAACTGCGGCCGCTGCATCTGGATCCCGCCGCGCTCCCCACGCCCACGCTCGCCCTCGCGCACGCCGCACGCGAGGTGCTGCGCATTGGCGACATTGTGCGCACCATGCTCGATAACGTCGCGGACCTGATCCATGACAATAGCCTCGAAAAAGCGCGCGAAACGATCCGTATGGACGACGACGTGGACGAACTCTACGCCGCGGTCAAAACCTATCTGACGCTGATCTCACGCGAGCAACTCGACGAGGCCGATAGCCGCCGCTGGACCGACATCATTTCGCTGACGATCAACCTGGAGCATGCGGGCGACATCATCGAGCGGATCGTCAGCGATATCGAGGAAAAGAAGATCGCGCACCGGCTGTCGTTTTCGGAGGAGGGGTTGGGCGAACTGGACGACTTGCAGGCACGGCTCGTCAGCAATCTGCAGCTTGGCCTGTCGGTGTTTCTGAATAACGATCTGCGTTGCGCCGAGCGGCTGCTGGCGGAGAAGGAGCGCTTTCGCGATCTGGAGCGCGCGTACTCCTACAAACATCTGGATCGGCTCGCCGGGCAAACTTTGCGCAGCATCGAGACCAGTGCGCTGCATCTGGATCTGATCAGCGACATGAAGCGGCTCAATTCGCTGTTCTGTTCGACGGCCTATC
Organism: Paraburkholderia caffeinilytica; assembly: GCF_003368325.1. Classification (NCBI taxonomy): domain Bacteria; kingdom Pseudomonadati; phylum Pseudomonadota; class Betaproteobacteria; order Burkholderiales; family Burkholderiaceae; genus Paraburkholderia; species Paraburkholderia caffeinilytica. The sequence goes on from NZ_CP031467.1 coordinate 2,472,147, forward strand.
CGGTGCTCGACGCAGCCGGTGCGCTGCGCGACACGCGCTTGCGCAAGCGCGTGCTCGACACGATGCATGTGAAGGAATAAGCGGCTCGTAGCTGTTGGCCGCAAGCACCGCTTATAGGCGGGCATCTACGTGTGCTGCGTGCGGCCGCCGCTCGCGTAGCGTGCTTTCAACGCTCTCGTGCTGCATTCGCGCGAAACCGCGAACACGCCGGTGCCCTAAGCGAGAACGATTTCTTCCAGCTTCTTTTTCAGCGGCGCAAAGTCGGCGGCCTCGGCTGCTTTTTTGTTGGTGACCAGCACATCGATCCGATCGACCGGACAGTATGAAATCCGGCTGCGCTGACCGATCTTGCTGTAGTCGGCGAGGATTACCACGCGATCCGCGTTGGCGACCATGGCGCGTGCCACTTCGGTTTCACCGTGATCGTAGTTGGTCGCGCCGTGCCGGTGATCGACGCCGACCGGCGAGAGCAAGGCCATGTCCGCACGATAGCGCTGGATGTCGAGCACGGTGGTGGCGCCGGTGGTCGCCATCGCGCGGTCGCTGATCGAGCCGCCGAGCAGAATCACTTCGTTGGCCGCTTCCGTTTGATCCACGGCGCCGCGCATTTTCAGCGCGACGTCGATGGAATTGGTGACGATCGTCAGGTTCGCCAGTTTCGCCAGCTCTTCGGCAAGCGCCGCAGTGGTGGTGCCTGCGTCGATGAACAGTGTCTGGCCGCTGGCGATCAAACCGGTGGCCGCCTTGGCAATCGCCGTTTTGGATTTGACGCGAGTGTGGGCACGCTCGGCGATAGGCGCCTCGTCGGCGGGTCTGATCGCTCCGCCATGCACGCGCCGCAGTTCGCCGAGTGCCTCAAGGTCGAGCAGATCGCGCCGCACCGTTTCGCGCGATACGCCGAGGTCCGCCATGATCCGTTCGGTCGACACGCGTTGAAGCGTGGACAGCAACGCGCGAATTCTCTGATGACGGTCTTCCTGCCACATGCATTTTTCCTTGGATGCGAACGCGCGTTCACACGGCTTGTTTTAGTAGCGCCATCGTGGGCACGGATGTGTGTCCGGACAATGACAAGCGTACTACTTTAGCCGAATTGTGTTGTATTTTTTTGGCAGCTTGCAAGTTTGTGTATTTAACCTTAGCCTTCGCAAATTGAAACGCGGCGCATATTTCGAACATCAAATGTTCGAAAAGGAATTGAAATGTCCGATTTCGAGCATTTCGCGGCGTTTCTTGGCAATTTGATAGACACACGTCGTTGCCATAATGGACTTTGAGATCTGCCGTCTGGCCCAGACGCATATTGTATGCGGCGCTGCCGGAACACCGCGAGGTTCGGCATCCTGACAATAGGATTGCGGGGCTGTGGCGACGCGCGGCGTTGGCTGTACGGTCAGCTATCGCAGCGCCGCCCATTGGCGCGATACTACGCGCGGGGCTCACGCGTAGCGGCTGCATGGCGCAGTTGTGGCATGACGGCAGTGGCAGCTGGGAACGTGTCGAGAGCATATTTAACCCGCTCTATCTGGAAGGTAACGAGACGTGGGAAACGGGATTGATCGCACCTTATCCGCAGACTGGCCGTATTCGAGGCTGGTTGCGCATCGCTGCGGCGGCACGCTGGCGCCGGAGAATACGCTGGCCGGCTTCGAGGCATGCGTGCGCCACGGTTACCGCATGGTCGAGTTCGACGCCAAGCTCTCCGCCGACAACCAGCTTTTTCTGTTGCACGACGACACACTGGAACGCACCACCAATGGCCATGGCGCCGCCGCCGAACACACCTGGAACCAGCTGGCCGCGCTCGATGCCGGCGCCTGGTTTGGGCCGCAGTTCGTCGGTACGCGCCTGCCGACACTCGCCGAGGCTGCCGGGTGTTGCGCGCAAGACGGCATTGCCGCCAACATTGAGATCAAACCCTGCCCCGGGCGTGACGAGATCACCGGGCGGCTGGTCGCAAGCGGCGCACTGACTTTGTGGCAAGGGCAGACGCCGCCGCTGCTGTCGTCGTTTTCGTTCGAGGCGCTCGCCGCGGCGCGCGATGCGGCGCCCTCGCTGCGGCGCGGCATGCTGTTCGAAGAGGTGCCGGCTGACTGGCTGCGCATCGTCAGGGAGCTGGACTGTGTGTCGTTGCACGCGAGCCATCGGTTCCTGACCGAGCCATTGGTCGCCGGGATCAAGGCGGCCGGACTGCGCGTGCTGGCCTACACGGTGAACGACCCCGAGCGGGCGAGGCTCCTCGCGCAATGGGGCGTCGACATGATTTGTACAGATCGCATCGATAGACTGGAACACGACATGTTTTCGGCGCCGGCGAACCCGGACTGAGCATGGCGGGGCCGCGCGAGCTTGCATGGGCGTGCGTCCACGGAGCTAGAAACTAGAAATTTTCCAAACGTAGCAATTTCGGCAGAGGATGGGGAAGACTATGAAGCGCACCGCGTTAGCTCGTTTACTTTCGATGTCGGCCGCTGCGGGTGTCGCCGCAGCCGGCGTGAGCAGCGCCTCGGCCGCGCCGCTCGACGCACTGGTCGCAGCCGCCAAGCAGGAAGGCCAACTTACCGTGATCGCATTGCCGCACGACTGGTGCAACTACGGTCAGCTGGTCGCCGGCTTTCAGAAGAAGTACGGCATCAAGATCAACGAGCTGAACCCGGATGCGGGCTCGGGCGACGAAGTCGAAGCCATCAAGGCGAACAAGGGCAACAAGGGCCCGCAGGCGCCTGACGTGATCGACGTGGGTCTGTCGTTCGGTCCGACCGCGAAGGCCGAGGGTTTGCTGCAGCCGTACAAGGTCGCGTCGTGGAACTCGATTCCCAAAGAGTCGAAAGATGCGGACGGCTATTGGTATGGCGATTACTACGGCGTGCTGTCGTTTGAAGTGAACGCCGACATGATCGACAAGCTGCCTTCCGATTGGAGCGATCTGCTCAAGTCAGACTATAAGAACGCCGTCTCGCTGGCCGGCGATCCGCGCACGGCCAATCAGGCGATCCAGGCGGTGTTCGCCGCGGGCCTGTCGCAAAGCAAGGGCGATGTGAGCAAGGCCGACAAGGCCGGCCTCAAGTATTTTGCCGACCTGAACAAGAACGGCAACTTCGTGCCGGTGATTGGCAAGGCCGCATCGCTTGCACAAGGCACCACGCCGATCGTCGTGCGCTGGGACTACAACGCGCTGGCCGACCGCGACACGCTGAAGGGCAATCCGAAGGTGCAGGTGGTGATTCCGAAGACGGGCGTGGTCGCCGGTGTGTACGTTCAGGCGATCAGCGCCTACGCGCCGCATCCGAACGCCGCCAAGCTGTGGATGGAATACCTGTACTCCGACGAAGGCCAGATCGGCTGGCTGAGCGGCTATTGCCATCCGATGCGCTATAACGAACTGGTGTCGGCGAAGAAGGTCCCGCAAGCGCTGCTCGACAAGCTGCCGCCGCCGTCGTCGTACAAGAACGTGGTGTTCCCGACGCTGTCCGAACAGGACGCCTATAAGGAGACCATCACGAAGCATTGGGACGAAGCGGTCGGCGCGAACGTCAAGTAATCGTCGCGGCGCACGCGGATGCGGCGGCAGTGAGGCGGCGATCTATGGCTTGCCGCAGCATGCCGCACACGCCGTCGCTTTTAGCCGCGCTGCGCAATTTCAAAGGTGGCGCACCGCTCCAGGAGAGCGGCGCGCCTAGCGTTAGCCAGATGTTAGCCAGATTGCCTGAGGGTGAGCTATGAGCGCTTCATCGGATGCTGGATCGGTGCAGCCGGAATTACTGGTTCCGCCTGTACCCACGCCAACGCCTCGCGTCGACGGTCCGGGACGCGCGTCGCAGTTCCTCGCCTGGATCGGCGTGGTGCCGTTTTTTACCTTCGCATTGCTGTTTCTGATTCTGCCGACCGGCTTCCTGATGGTCGGCGCGTTCCAGGATTCGCAAGGCCACTTTACGCTCGGCAACTTTCGCGACCTGCTCCAGCCCACGGTAATGGACGCCTACTGGATCAGCTTCAAGGTGAGCGCCGCTTCCGCGCTCGGCGGCGGGGTGATCGGGTCTCTGCTCGCGTGGGCGGCGGTGCAAGGCAAATTGCCGGGCTGGATTCGTCCTACGTTGATGACATTCTCCGGCGTCGCTTCGAATTTTGCCGGTGTGCCGCTCGCATTTGCCTTCATCTGCACGCTGGGGCGTGTCGGTCTCGTGACCGTATTGCTGAAGAAGTATCTCGGCTTCAATCTGTACTCGACGGGCTTCAGCGTGCTGAGCTTCTCCGGGTTGACGCTGACTTACCTGTACTTCCAGATTCCTTTGATGGTGCTGATCGTCACGCCGGCACTCGACGGCCTGAAGCGCGAGTGGCGTGAAGCCTGCGACTGCCTCGGCGGCACAGCCTTCCAATACTGGCGCCACGTGGCGTTGCCGGTGCTGTGGCCGAGCGTGCTTGGCGCGACGCTGCTGCTGTTCGCCAATTCGTTCGGCGCGGTCGCCACGGCTTATGCGCTGACGGGCAGTTCGCTGAACATCGTCACGATCCTGCTGTATGCGCAGATTCGCGGCGACGTGATGCACAACCAGAACCTCGGCTACGCGCTCGCGCTCGGCATGGTGCTCGTGACGGGCTTGTCGAACGGCGGTTACATCTGGCTGCGTTCGCGCGCTGAAAGGGGGCGTCGATGAAAAGCCAGTCGCGTGTGGGTGCGTGGACCGCGATGATTGTCGGTTCGCTGTACTTTCTGATTCCGTTGCTCGCCACCTTCGAATTCAGCCTGCGCATGAAGCGCGGCGTCTACAGCTTCGAGGCGTATAGCGTCGTGCTGAGCGATCCGCGTTTTCAGGCCTCGTTCGGCTATTCGATTCTGATGGCGGTGCTGACGATCATTGTCGGCGTACTGCTGGTGGTGCCGACGGCGTACTACGTGCAATTGCGGTTGCCGAAACTGCGGCCCATCGTCGAGTTCATCACCTTGTTGCCGCTGGTGGTGCCGGCGATCGTGATCGTGTTCGGCTATCTGCGCATCTATAACAGCAGCTCGATTCTGCCGCTCACGGCCAACGAACGTGCGACCGACCTGTTGCTGGTGTTCGGCTACGTCACACTCTCGCTGCCGTACATGTACCGCGCGGTCGACGCCGGCTTGCGCGCGGTCGACGTGCGCTCGCTGACCGAGGCCGCCGAATGTCTCGGGGCGAACTGGCCGACGATTCTGTTCAAGGTGATCTTCCCGAATATCCGCTCGGGCATTCTGTCCGGCGCGTTTCTCACCTTCGCCGTGGTGATCGGCGAGTTCACGCTGGCGAGTCTGCTCGACCGCCCCGCGTTCGGCCCGTATCTGCAATTGATCGGCGCGAACCGCGCGTATGAACCGTCGGCGCTCGCGATCATCGCGTTCGTGATTACGTGGGCGTCGATGGGTTTGATTCAGGTATTCGGTTCGGCCCGCTCGCTTAGCGGCCAGAAAATTTGACGGACTCATTTGACGGACTCATGTGTCCGACTAAGGCAGCGAATCATGGCATTCCTTGAGATCGAAAATCTGCATAAGTCCTTCGGGGCGAACACGGCGCTGCATCACTTCGACATGAAGATCGAGCGCGGCGAATTCATCACGTTTCTTGGGCCGTCCGGTTGCGGCAAGACCACGGTGCTGCGGATGATCGCCGGCTTCGAAACGCCGACGCGGGGCATCATCCGGCTGGACAACAAGGACGTGACGCACCTGCGCACGCGGCAGCGCAAGGTCGGCATGGTGTTTCAGTCGTACGCGTTGTTTCCGAACATGACGGTGGCCGACAACATCGGCTTCGGACTGAAGATCACGCACCGCCCGCAGGCGGAGATCAACAAGCGCGTCGAGGAGATGTTGCAGTTGATCAAGCTGCCGCATCTCGGCCAACGCTATCCATGGCAGTTGTCGGGTGGTCAGCAGCAGCGCGTGGCGTTGGCGCGCGCGCTCGCCGGCAAGCCACAGGTGCTGTTGCTCGACGAACCGCTATCGGCGCTCGACGCGAAGATCCGCATTTCGTTGCGGCAAGATATTCGCGCGCTGCAGCGCGAGTTGGGCATCACGTCGATTTTCGTGACGCACGATCAGGAAGAGGCGCTGTCGATTTCGGACCGCATCGTGGTGATGAACGAGGGGCGCGTCGAACAGGTCGGCACGCCGTCGGAGATCTATAACTATCCGCGCACGCGCTTTGTCGCGTCGTTCGTCGGCACGCTGAACATTCTGGCGGGCCATGTGATCGACCCGAAGACCGGCAAGATGGCTGTCGACGGTCAGGAGCTCACCACCACGCAGGAACTGCCGGCAGACGACGTGGGCAAGCAACGCATGATCGCGCTGCGGCCCGAAGCCATTGTGCTGGAACCGGCCGCGCCGGGCCGCAACACGCTGAACGCAACTGTTGAAGAAGTGAATTTCCTCGGCGCGGTGGTGCGCATCAGGGCGCGCGTGAAAGACGCCGTGATTTCACTCGACGTGTTCAACGACCCGAATCGCGGCTTGCCCGAACGGGGTCAACCGGTATCGCTCGGTTTCTCGCACGAGAACTTGCTGGTGCTCGAAGAGGGCGGCGCATAGAAGCCGACCAGTAGTGCCTGAGGCGAGCGAAGGCCGCGCACACGGCTGGGCGGTTTCCGCTAACGCGTGCCAAGAAAGCCCCGCGCACAGGCTGGGCAGCTTCGGCTGAAACAGGCGAAAGCCGCAGCCCAAAAAGCGTTCCGGGTTTTCCCGGATGCGCGGCCCGGATGGATTCCGGATTCCCCGACGCCCCTTGTCCGGATTTCCGGAATCCCGGACGACGCACGCCGTAGTACACCAAAAAACCTATAATAATCAAGGTGATCCGCTTTGCGTCAAGCTGGCATCGACCTTGCAATTCAGATCACGCGGCCGCAACGGTCCGACAACTAAAGCAAGGAGACAACGATGTCTGATTTCCCCTCCCGGTATTTCTGAATTCGTCGTCTTGTCGCGGCCTAATGCCGTGCACAGGCGTGACGACTATTCGTTCGCATGGTGCGCAGCGTGGCAGGCCTTGAGCTCACCCATATCGCAGGAAACATCGTGAAGAAACCTTTCTACAAAGTGCTATACGTCCAGGTGATCGTTGCGATCATCATCGGCATCGCGCTCGGCCATTATTCGCCCGACTTCGCCGTCGACATGAAACCGCTCGGCGACGGCTTCATCAAGCTGATCAAGATGGTGATCGGGCCGATCATCTTCTGTACGGTGGTGACCGGTATCGCCGGTATGGAAGACATGAAGAAGGTCGGGCGCGTCGGCGGCAAGGCGCTGCTGTACTTCGAAATCGTTTCGACGTTCGCACTGGTGCTCGGCCTGATCGCGACGCACGTGCTGAAGCCCGGCGTCGGCTTCAACATCGATCCGGCCACGCTCGACGGCAAGGCGGTCGCCTCGTATGCCGCGAAGGCGCATGGCCAGACCACGGTCGACTTCCTGATGCACCTCATCCCGGACACGCTCGTGTCGGCGTTCGCCCAGGGCGAAATCCTGCAGATCCTGGTGATCGCGTTGCTGTTCGGCGCGGTGCTGGCTACGGCCGGCGAGAAGGGCAAGGTCGTCACGAACTTCATCGACGGGCTCTCGCATGTGCTGTTCGGCATCGTGCGCATCATCACGAAGCTGGCGCCGATCGGCGCGTTCGGCGCAATGGCGTTCACGATCGGCAAGTACGGCATCGGCTCGCTGCTGCCTATGCTCAAGCTGATCGGCACGTTCTATCTGACTTCGATCGTGTTCGTGGTGGTCGTGCTCGGCATCATCGCGCGTGCGGTGGGCTTCAACATCCTGCGCTTTGTCGGCTACATCAAGGAAGAGATGCTGATCGTGCTCGGCACGAGCTCGTCGGAAGCCGCGCTGCCGCAACTGATGCTGAAGCTCGAAAAGCTCGGCTGCTCGCGTTCGGTGGTGGGCCTCGTGGTGCCGACCGGTTACTCGTTCAACCTCGACGGCACCAACATCTATATGACGATGGCCGTGCTGTTCATCGCTCAGGCCACCAATACCGACCTGACGTGGACGCAGCAGCTCACGCTGCTGGCGGTGACGATGCTGACTTCGAAGGGCGCGAGCGGTGTGACCGGCGCAGGCTTCATCACGCTGGCCGCCACGCTCGCCGTGGTGCCGACCATTCCGCTGTCGGGCATGGTGCTGATTCTCGGTATCGACCGCTTCATGAGCGAATGCCGCGCGCTGACGAACATCGTCGGCAACGGTGTCGCGACGGTGGTGGTGTCGGCATGGGAAAAGGAACTGGACCGCAGCAAGCTGAACGCCGCGTTGCGGGGTGAAGTGGCGGTCAAAGAGCCGGCCGAGGCTTAAGCCAGGCAGCCGTTACGAGCACGACTTCGGCCGCGGACGCCCACCTATGAAAGCGGCGGCCGCGAGCCCAGACCCCGCGCCGTCGGCCGACGAAGCTTACGCCGACGGCGCGGCGCCTTATGCCACAATATCCGATCCTTACCGATCGGGAATTGCCAACGTGACGCGCCGCCTGCTGATCCTCTTCGCGCTCGTTGCCGGGCTCGTGGCGGCGTGCGGGCTCACGTACAGCATTGCGTGGCAGAGCGGGATCGACAATTTGCGGCGCAACGCCGCAGTGCGGGTCGATCGCACGACCAGCGCGCTGAAAAGCACGCTCGAGCGCTACGAATCGCTGCCTTATCTGCTGGCTGAACATCCCATCGTGCAGGACGTGCTGGTCAATCCCAGCCCTGCCAACGTCGAGCGCGCCAATCTCTATCTCGAAGACCTCAACCGCCACGCGCGGGCGACGGTCACGTACATCATTCCGCTCGACGGCTATTGCGTCGCCGCGAGCAACTGGCACGGGCCGGGCAGCTTCATCGGCGCGGGCTATCAATTCCGGCCGTATTTTCTCGATGCGGTGAAAGGCGGCGTGGGCCGCTTTTTCGGCATCGGCACGATTTCGCAGGCGCCTGGTTACTACATCTCGCAGCCGGTACGGCGTGACGGCAAGATCGTCGGCGTGGCGGTCGTCAAACTCGATCTCGAATGGTTTCAGGGCGCGGATGCGTCCGAGCCCCTGGTTGTCACCGACGACCACGGCGTGATCTTTCTGTCGTCGATGCCGGCGTGGAAATATCACACGATCCGGCCGTTGTCGGGCCAGGTCGCCGATTCGATCTACCAGGCGCGCCAGTATGCGCAGCAACCGATCGCGCCGCTGCCAGTGACGATCGAACGCACGCTCGAAGGCAATGCGCAGATCGTGCGCATCGGCGGCGGCCGCTATGCGCCGCGCTATCTGGCGTCGCGACGCGGTATGGGCGAGCCGGACTGGCACCTGATCACGATGTCGCCGGTCGGTCCGGTCGACGCCGACGCGCGCAATGCGACCATCGTGACCGGCTTCGGCTATGTGTCGCTGGTGTTGCTCGCGTTCTACTGGAGAATGCGCCGTGCCCGGGTGCGTGAAGTGATGCGCAGCCGTTCGCTGCTGCAAAAGGCCTACGCCGAATTGAACCGGCGAGTGGCCGAACGCACGGCGGATCTGTCGCAGGCAAACGAGCAGTTGCAGAAGGAAGTCGCCGAGCGAACGCGCGCCGAACAGGAACTGCGCGCCGCGCACGATGAACTGATCCAGGCCAGCAAGCTCGCCGCGCTGGGTCAGATGGCGGCGGGCATCACGCATGAATTGAATCAACCGCTTGCGGCGCTGCGCGGTTTTTCGGACAACACGCGCGTGTTGCTCGAACGCGGCGACCAGGCCTCGGCGTTCGAGAATCTCGAAGCGATCGCGGCGCTCACCGAGCGCATGGGCAAGATCACCAATCAGCTGAAGCTGTTCGTCGGACGGGCACGGCCGCGCAGTGCGCGCGCGCCGGTCATGCGCGCGTTGCGCAACGTCATCGCGTTGCTGCAAAAGCGCCTGCAAGGCGTCGAAGTCGAGTTCGCGTTGCTCGATGGCGGCACCGGCGCGCGCACGCCGCTGAATCTGGCCGACGATCCCCCCGATCTGGTTGCCCACTGCGACGATCTGCGGCTCGAACAGGTGCTGATCAATCTGCTTGGCAACGCGCTCGACGCCACGGCGGGGATGACCCCGCCGCGTATTTCGATCGAGATCGAAACCGCTGAGTCGAGCGTGTCGTTCGCCGTGCGCGACAACGGCCCAGGCATCCCCGACGACGTGCTGCCGCGTCTGTTCGAGCCGTTCTTCACGACGAAGGAAATGGGTCAGGGCCTGGGGCTCGGCCTTGCGATTTCGTCGTCGATTGCGCGCGACTGCGGCGGCACGCTGGTGGCGCGCAATGCGCCGGAGGGCGGTGCATTATTCGTGTTGACGCTGCGCCGCGCGCGCGTGCAGACGAGCCACACATCGGACCCGCTGACCACGGGCTCCTGAATCAGACGGGAACAACATGCTGAACGACGGCTTGCAGGTGCTGTATATCGAAGACGACGAACTGGTGCGGCGCGCCAGCGTGCAGAGCTTGCAACTGGCGGGCTTCGACGTGATCGGCCACGCGTCGGCGGAATCCGCGGCGAAGATGATCAGCGCGGATTTCTCAGGGGTGATTGTCAGCGATATTCGCCTGCCTGGCGCGAGCGGACTCGAATTGCTCGCGCAGTGCCACGAGCGCGCGCCCGACGTGCCGGTGATTCTGGTCACCGGTCATGGCGATATTTCGATGGCCGTGCAGGCGATGCGTGACGGCGCGTATGACTTCATCGAAAAGCCCTTCGCATCCGAGCGTCTGATCGAAACCGTGCGACGTGCGCTGGAGCGCCGCAAGCTGGTGCTGGAGAATCTTGCGCTGCGCCGCGAGCTGGCTGGGCAGAACACGGTCGCGCCGCGCATCATCGGCCGCAGTCCGGCGATCGAGCAGGTGCGGCGGCTGATTGCGAACATCGCGCCGACCGACGCGTCGGTGCTGATCAACGGCGACACCGGCGCGGGCAAGGAATTGATCGCGCGTAGTCTGCATGAACTGTCGCCGCGGCGTGACAAGCCGTTTATCGCGGTGAACTGCGGCGCGCTGCCGGAACCGATGTTCGAGTCGGAAATGTTCGGCTACGAACCCGGCGCATTCACCGGTGCGGCAAAACGCCGGATCGGCAAGCTCGAGCATGCCTCGGGCGGCACGCTGTTCCTCGACGAAATCGAGAGCATGCCGCTCGCGCTGCAGGTCAAGCTGCTGCGCGTGTTGCAGGACGGCGTGCTGGAACGGCTCGGCTCGAATCAGCCGATTCGTGTGAATTGCCGCGTGGTGGCTGCCGCAAAGGGCGACATGGCGGAGCATGTCGCGGACGGCTCGTTCCGTCGCGACTTGCTATACCGCCTGAACGTGGTGACGATCGCACTGCCGCCTTTGGGCGAGCGTCGCGAGGACATCGTGCCGCTCTTCGAACACTTCCTGCTGGATGCGGCGGTCCGTTATCAGCGCCCGGCGCCGATTCTTACTGACAGGCAGCGTGCCAGCCTGATGCAACGGGAGTGGCCGGGGAACGTGCGCGAACTGCGCAATGCCGCCGACCGCTTCGTGCTCGGCGTCGCCGACGATCCCGTCATGTCTTTCGCCGCCGACGACGCAGCGGCGCATCCGTTGAAGGAACGTGTCGAGCAATTCGAGCGGGCGGTGATCGCAGAGGCGTTGGAGCAAGCCGGCGGTGTCGTCGCGGTTGCTGCAGACAAGCTACAGCTTGGAAAGGCGACGCTCTACGAGAAGATCAAGCGGTATGGCCTCGCGGCCAAGGGGGAAGGGGAGCGGTGAGAAGTTGAGGCACCGGCGGCGAGGAGGTGTGACTCTGGCGCCGGCGTGTTTGAATCTGGGTGTTGTGTGGGCGTTGTGCTTCAGGCTTTTCGCCGCAATCAAGCGGCGATCAAGCGGCAACGCAGCCGGCGATCAAGCCGCGTTCAGCGCTTTTTCCAGCAACTGGTCGAGTTCCGCGAATTGCGGCTCGCCGACATAGCGCTTCAGAATCTTGCCGTCCTTGTCGACCAGGAAGGTGGTCGGCGTGAGCTGGACGTTGCCGAACTGCTTGGCGGCCGAGCCGTCGTCCATTGCAACCTTGAACGGCAACTGGCGGGTTTGCGTGTAGTTGGCCACGTACATCGGCGCGTCGTAGTTCATCGCGACGGCTACGAATTCGAGCCCTTTGCCCTTGAAGCGGTTATAGGTCTGGACCATCTGCGGCATTTCCTTCATGCAGGTGTCGCAGCTGGTCGCCCAGAAGTTGACCAGGTAGACCTTGCCTTTCAGGTCGGCGGTCGAGACTTTCTGGCCCGACAGCAACGTGAAGGTCGCATCGGGCACGCGCTGCTGGCCGGCAAACGCGAAATAGCCGGCAATCGCAATCGCGACGGCCACGACGGCGATGATGATGGTGCGAATCGGATTCGCGCGCCGTGCGGCGGTGGACGGGGTGGAGCTCATGAACGAAACCTCGAGAGTCGCGCAGAACGCGCGGGACAGTGCTTTGGTTTGGACTTTTAAATCCGGTAATGCTTGGCGTCGTTATTGTAGCCCCATTCCGGCTGCGCGGCAGCGGGCGGCCCGGGAGGCGATAATAGAACTTTACGTTCCTGTCAGTCCGATCTTCCGTCCCCATGCTTCGAACCGCTTTTCGCTTCCTTGCCCGAATCTCGACAGTCCCGACAGTCCCGTCTTGCCGCCCCGTTAGCCGTTCCTCGAGTGCCTCCCTGGCAGACGGCCGCCCGGCCGGCGCCGCTTCCCACTTGCGGCGAATGCGTGCAGTACTTGGAACGGCTGCCTGCGCGCTGGCGTTGGGCGGCGCGTTGGCAGCGTGTTCACCGACTTTCGACTGGCGCACCGTCATGAATAACGACAACGGCTACACGGTCGACCTGCCGGCCAAGCCGGGCAACGATCAGCGCGCGGTCCAGATCGACGGCAAGCCGATGCAGATGGCGATGCAGACAGCCGAAGCCGGCGACGCCGTGTTCGCAGTCGGCACCGTGATGCTGCCAAGCGATGACGAAGCGACGCAGCGTGCCGCGCTCGAATTCCTGCGCACGGGCCTCGCGCGTAATGTTGGCGCCGCGCCGGACGCCCACACCGTGCAAATTCCGCTCGCCGCCGGGGGGCAGGTGCTGGGGCTGGAAATGAAGCTGAGCGGTGAGGCCGGCTCGACGCATGAGACGCGCACCGTCTATGCACGGCTGGTTGCGCGTGGCCGGCATGCATATCAGGCCGCGATCATTGCGTCCAAGCCCTTGCAGCAGGAGCAGGTCGACCAGTTTTTTTCGTCGTTCCAGCTGTATTGAAAGCGTCGTTTGGGCCACATCGGCGCGCTGATAACCTGTAATGCGCAGTGAAGGTTCCTTCGTAGCATCGCACGCTAATTCCCGGTTTACGTTGAAGTTTTCCGGTTACTCACAGGGGTTGTGGATAACTCTGTTGAGAACTTCGCGTTTTTTGCCGAAGATGCCCATCCCGTGGGCATTCTGTCAGATCGAGCCCGCTCGGCCAAGCCGAAAAAGTCCAATCGAATCAATGTCTTTTTGATGCGTGCTTCTGTCTGCCTTGCAGATGTTTCAAAATCTATCTGGAACGCGCGCATGTGCATAAGTCAAGTCTTGACAGCTGATTTTTCGCTTTATACCGACCCCAAAGCCCTGCGGTACTGAATGGCTTCGCCGATTTGCGCGGCGCTCGGCATGGCGGTGCCGGCCAGATCGGCGATGGTTCGCGCCACCTTCAGGACTCTGTAGTAAGCACGTGCCGACCAGCCGAAGCGTTCGCCGGCCTGGCGCAATAGCGCTTCACCGGTTGCGTCGGGCCGGCAGACTTCGTCCACTTCCCGCCCGCCCAGTTCCCGATTGGTTTTGCCTTGCCGGGCCAGTTGCCGCTCGCGAGCGGCATTCACCCGCCGTGCGATCGCTGCGCTGGATTCACCGGCGGTGGTGGAGCGTGCGGACAACTCCGCCGGCGTGAGCGCAGGAATCTCGAGCTGGATGTCGATCCGGTCGAGCAGCGGCCCGGACAGCTTGCGCAGATAACGCGCCGCGATCTCCGGCGTGCAGCGGCAGCGACCGTTGGGGTCGCCGCGCCACCCGCAGGGGCACGGGTTCATTGCCGCAATCAGTTGGCAGGCCGCCGGAAAATCCGCTTGCAAGGCGGCGCGCGAGATGGTGATGCGGCCGGCCTCGAGGGGTTCGCGCAGGGTTTCCAGCACGTGGCGGTCGAATTCCGGCAACTCGTCCAGAAACAGCACGCCCAGATGCGCCAACGTGATCTCGCCGGGTTGCGGCGGATTGCGCCCGCCAACCAGCGCCGGCGCACTCGACGAATGATGTGGCGCGCGAAACGGCCGTTGCCGCCATTGCGACGGCATAAAGCCGGCCCGGCTGGCGGACAGCAATGCCGCCGAGCTGAGTGCTTCGTCGTCGGTCATGGGCGGCAGCAGGCCTGGCAGACGCGCGGCGAGCATCGATTTGCCGGCGCCAGGCGGCCCGACCAGCAAGACGTGGTGTCCCCCGGCCGCGGCGACTTCAAGCGCGCGGCGCGCGCCGCGCTGGCCGATCACATCGCTCATGTCGGGAATCGCGGCCGGTGCGGTCTCGCGGAGCTCAGGTGCCGCGACAGGGTAGAGCCGGGCGTCGGGTGCGCCGGCCAGATGCGCGCACAGCGACGGCAGGTCGGTCGCGCCGTAGACGTCGACACCCGGGACGAGCGCCGCCTCGGCCGCGCTCGCGGCAGGCAGGTAGAGCTGCGGGGTGCGCTGAACGCACGCCACGGGTGTCGCCGGCATGCCCGGCGTAGGGTGCGTTGAGGCACCACCGGACGGGCTTTCCAGCCCGCCGTGAGAAGTACCGCTGCGGGCGGTCCCACAGGCCATCGCGAAAGCCCCGCGCATCGGCCGCAGCGCGCCGGTCAGCGAAAGCTCGCCGGCGAATTCGCGATGCAGGAGGGACTCGGGTGGAATTTGTCCGCTCGCGGCCAGAATACCTAAAGCGATCGGCAGATCGAAGCGGCCGGATTCCTTCGGTAAATCGGCAGGAGCGAGATTGACGGTGATGCGGCGCACGGGGAAATCAAAGCTGCAGTTCTGCAGCGCCGCGCGTACGCGCTCGCGGCTTTCGCGCACTTCCAGATCCGGAAGGCCGACGATCGAAAAAGAGGGTAATCCGTTCGCGAGGTGAACCTCGACGGTTACTTCGGGCGCGCGGCCAGAGGCCGGCGCGCGACTGCGCACCACGGCAAGCGACATGTTTTCTCCCGTCGGACGGCGCGCCGAGGGCGCGCGCGAGTCCCCTAAAACGCTGATGACGTCACGGCTCGCTTGCCAGTGATGTGCAGCACGACGCAGCTAAAGCGCTGCGCGCAAAGCGTCAGGACGTTTGCGTCGTAACCGGCAGCTTCTGCTCCAGTTCGGCAACGCGGCGCTCCAGCTCTTCGAGGCGCGCCCGGGTGCGCACCAGCACCTGGGTCTGCGTATCGAATTCCTCACGCGTGACCAGGTCGAGCTTGGAAAAGCCCTGCGACAGCATGGCCTTCACGTTGCGTTCGACATCTTTGGCCGGCGAGTTCTTGAACAGCTCGCTCATGCGGGCCTGAAAATCGTTAAAGACATCGTTCGGTTGTTTCATGGTGTTCCCTTTGATGCACAAAAAATGTGCATGTTTCGTTGCGTCTGTGCTTTGCCACGTCGAATGTGCCGTCTTGGTGCATGACCTGTTGACTGCCACTGCTGCATGAGCCCGTTTGGTGCGCGCTCAAACGTTAAAAGCCTTCAAACACTCTAGCAACGATCCATGCGCCGCGCCAGCGTGCCCCGCCGACGTTGGCCATCCGGCCAGGGCCGCTTGCGCCCCTTTTGCCGCATGCCCCAGGCGAAGTCTGACACAACATGGCACGCGAGTTGCTGTTACTGCCCCGCGCGCACTGCCGGGTGCTTCTTGCCGGCAGCGGAACGAGACCACGCGAACGGGTTACAGGTACGCAAACAGGGTTACGCAACGGGTTACGCAACTTAGCGAGGGATTTCATGAAACTCATTACCGCAATCATCAAGCCGTTCAAGCTCGATGAGGCGCGCGAAGCCTTGTCGGCCATCGGCGTCTCGGGCATCACGGTGACGGAAGTCAAAGGCTTCGGTCGTCAGAAGGGCCACACGGAACTCTATCGGGGCGCTGAATACGTCGTCGATTTCCTGCCGAAGGTGAAGATCGAGGCCGCTGTCTCGGACGACATCGTCGACCAGGCGATCGAGGCGCTCGAGCGCGCGGCACGCACCGGCAAGATCGGCGACGGCAAGATTTTCGTCACCCCGATCGAGCAGGTGATTCGGATTCGCACCGGGGAGACCGGCGCGGACGCCCTGTAACACCAAAAGATAGCGACACAGATAGCGACAAGAGGAAAACGAAGATGCGCAAATTATTGATGTCCATGCTGATGGCCGGTTCGCTGCTCGCGGGCGGTATCGGCGCCGCCCTCGCGGACGACGCTTCCGCCCCCGCAGCCGCTTCGGCTGCTGCTCCCGCTACGACGGCGAGCGCGCCGGCGCCTGACGCCTCGGCAGCGCCTGCTGCCGCCGCGGCTTCGGCACCGGCCGCTGATGCGTCCGCCGCACCGGCTGCCAGCGCCGCCGCAGCCGCGCCGGCAGCATCGGACGCCGCGCCTGCCGCACCGACCGCGCCGTTCTCGGTCGATTCGTCGAAGATCAATTCGGGCGACACCGCCTGGATGCTGACCTCCACCGCGCTCGTGCTGTTCATGACGATCCCGGGTCTGGCGCTGTTCTACGGCGGCATGGTCCGCAAGAAGAGCGTGCTCGCGATCCTGATGCAAAGCTTCGCGATCACCTGCCTCGTGTCGATCATCTGGGTCGTGGTGGGCTACACCCTTGCCTTCACGCCGGGCGGTTCGTTCATCGGCGGCTTCTCGCGCTTCTTCATGGCGGGCATGAACTACATCAAGGGCGACAAGGCCACGACGCTGACCGTCAGCCACCTTGCCCCGACGATCCCGGAAACGGTCTACGTCGTCTATCAGATGACGTTCGCGATCATTACTCCGGCGCTGATCACGGGTGCGTTTGCCGACCGTATGAAGTTCTCGGCGATGCTGGTGTTCATGACGCTGTGGTCGATCATCGTCTACTCGCCGATCGCGCACATGGTGTGGGAACCGACCGGCTGGCTGGCTAGCGCGGGCATCCTCGACTTCGCGGGCGGCACGGTGGTGCACATCAACGCCGGTATCGCGGCGCTGGTCTGTGCTCTGGTGCTCGGCAAGCGTGTCGGCTACGGCAAGGAAGCAATGGCGCCGCACAACCTGACGCTCACGCTGATCGGTGGCGCCATGCTGTGGGTGGGCTGGTTCGGCTTCAACGCGGGTTCGGCAGTGGCAGCAGACGGCCGTGCCGGTTTCGCGATGTTCGCAACGCAAGTGGCAACCGCGGCAGCAGCACTCGCATGGATGTTCGCCGAATGGGCAACCAAGGGTAAGCCGTCGGTACTCGGTATCGTGTCGGGCGCCGTGGCAGGTCTGGTGGCGATTACGCCGGCTTCGGGCTTCGTCGGTATGGCAGGTTCGCTGGTGATCGGCATCGCGGCAGGCGTGATCTGCTTCTGGTCGGCAACGTGGCTCAAGCACAAGCTCGGTTATGACGACTCGCTCGACGCGTTCGGCGTGCACTGCATCGGCGGTATCGTGGGCGCAATCCTGACCGGCGTGTTCGCGGTCAAGGACATCGGCGGCGCGGACGGCAGCGTGATTCTGCAAGCCAAGGGCGTGCTGACGACGCTGATCTACAGCGGCGTGGTGAGCTACATCCTGCTGAAGGTGATCGACATGGTGATGGGTCTGCGCGTCACGGAAGAAGAGGAGCGCGAAGGCCTGGACGTGAGCCTGCACGGCGAACACGTCGAATAAGGACCGTTCCGCAACCGCAAGCGCCGGCGCTTGCGGATCAGAATCAAGCGCAGCGACTTTGGCCCGCCTTTATGGCGGGCTTTTTTCTTGCAGCGTCTCTTGTGAGCCGTCGTTTTCCGCGCCTATCATGGCGATAGCGAGAATGCATTCGCATCCGCTTGCGAATGGAGAAACCGTCCCCAAATGGACAAAGCATTTGCTCTACAATCTTTTTTCTCCAGTCTGCGAGTGATCAATGGTTCCGCACCTAGTTACGGCGTTAAACGGCCCGCTGCTCGACCTCGAGCGGAAGATCCTCGACGCGACCCCCGCTATCGAACGCTGGTTCCGGCTCGAATGGCAGGAGCACACGCCGCCGTTCTACTGTTCGGTCGATCTGCGTAACGCGGGGTTCAAGCTCGCGCCGGTCGACACCAATCTGTTTCCCGGCGCATTCAACAATCTGCCGCTGGAAGTGCTGCCGCTCGCCGTGCAGGCCGCGATGGCATCGATCGAAAAGATCTGCCCGGACGCGAAGAATCTGCTGGTGATTCCGGAGCGTCATACACGCAACGCCTTTTATCTCGAGAACGTTGCCCGTCTGGCCACGATCATGCGCCAGGCCGGCTTGAACGTACGTTTCGGCACGCTCGACGAAAGCATCGTCGGGCCGGTCACGATCGCCTTGTCCGACGGCCAGAAGCTCGTGCTCGAACCGCTCGAGCGCTCGCAGCGCCGCCTCGGTCTGAAGAATTTCGACCCGTGCTCGATTCTGCTGAATAATGACCTGTCAGGCGGTATTCCGCCCGTGCTGGAAAATCTGCACGAGCAGTATCTGCTGCCGCCGCTGCACGCCGGCTGGGCCGTGCGCCGCAAATCGACGCACTTCTCCTGCTATGACGACGTCGCGAAGAAGTTCGCGAAGATGGTCGAGATCGATCCGTGGATGATCAATCCGTACTTCGCGCATGTCGAAGGCGTCGATTTCCAGGCGCGTACCGGCGAGGAAGCGCTGGCGGACGCGATCGACGGCGTCCTGAAGAAGATCGCCAAGAAGTATCGCGAGTACGGCATTTCCGAGAAACCGTATGTCGTCATCAAGTCGGATGCGGGCACGTATGGCATGGGCGTGATGACCGTGCACGACGCGTCGGAAGTGGCCGCGCTCACCAAGCGCGAGCGCGCCAAGATGGCGGCCACCAAAGACGGCCTCGAAGTGCATGACGTGATTGTGCAGGAAGGCGTGTACACCTTCGAGCGGATCGGCGAGGAAGTCGCCGAGCCGGTCGTGTACATGATCGACCGTTACGTGGTGGGCGGCTTCTACCGCGTCCACGGCAGCCGCGAACGCGATCAGAATCTGAACGCGCCCGGCATGCACTTCGTGCCGCTCGGTTTCGAGCATACGGCGCTGCCGGATGCGCACGCCAAGCCCGGCGCGGCGGTGCCGAACCGCTTCTACATGTACGGCGTGGTGGCGCGGCTCGGGCTGCTGGCCGCATCGGTCGAACTGGAAAAGACCGATCCGGAAGCGATTCAGGTTTAAGCACCGCGAGATGGACGATGGCGGCATGCGTGCCGCCATCGTCATTTTCAGCGACTATATTGACGATCAATGCCAAGCCCTAAGGGCGCACCGGAATCCCCATGGACATTCTTTTCATTGCCGATCCGCTCACGCAGTTCAAGATCTACAAAGATTCCACCTACGCGATGATGGCGGAAGCCGCGCGCCGCGGTCACACGCTCTACACGTGCGAGCCTAAGCATCTGGCGTGGACGGGCGGCGACGTCGAGGCGAACGTGCAGCGCATTGCGATCGTCGGCGACGTGACGGATCTGCATCGCGACACCTGGTACGCCGCTGAAGCGGCCGCGCCGCGCTCGCTGAAGCGCTTCAGCGCGGTGGTCATGCGCAAAGACCCGCCGTTCGACATGGAATACGTGACGTCCACGTGGTTGCTGGAATTGGCCGAACGCGGCGGCGCGCGCATTTTCAACAAGCCCCAGGCGATTCGCGATCATTCGGAAAAGCTGGCGATCGGCGAGTTCGCGCAGTTCGTCGCCCCGACTCTGGTGACGCGCGACGCCACGCGTTTGCGCGCCTTCCACGAAGAGCACGGCGACGTGATCCTGAAGCCGCTCGACGGCATGGGCGGCATGGGCGTGTTCCGCGTGAAGGCCGACGGCATGAATCTCGGTTCGATCATCGAGATGCTGAGCCACGATGGCGCGCGCTCGGTGATGGCGCAAAAGTTCATCCCCGAGATCAAGGATGGCGACAAGCGCATTCTTCTGATCGGCGGCGAAGCAGTGCCGTTTTCGCTTGCGCGGATTCCTCAGGGCAACGAAGTGCGCGGCAACCTCGCGGCGGGTGGACTCGGCGTGGCGCGCCCGCTTACCGAGCACGACCGCAAGATCGCGGACACGCTCGCGCCGGTGCTCGCCGCGCGCGGTCTGCTGTTGGTCGGGCTGGATGCGATCGGCGACTGGCTTACCGAGGTGAACGTGACGAGCCCGACGTGTTTCCGCGAAATCATGGATCAGACCGGCTTCGACGTCGCCGCGATGTTCATCGACGCGTTGGAGCGTGCTGCCGCTTGAGGCGCGGCCCTTGAATGGCCGCCACGGCCCCCAAACTGTGTAGTAAATCCGCATCAAGCAAAACACGGGCTTTGGCGTGAAAATGGGCCTGATACAATGCCCGCTCTTCCGCGCCAAGCCGAGTGGAAGGTGTCTGTCAGGCGCCACTGGCATGGATTGCGGACTGTGAACGAGCTGTTTCCCGCCCGTGCCGTCGCGGTATCCGGCGCCGCGGACCGCTCGTCGGGTGATGCGTTCCGGCCCTCACGACCCACGGCCAGTCGAGGGCGCTTACGAACCGGGCTTTGTCCCGGTCCACGGTTCGGGGCCGTTCTTTTGCAGCAAGGCTGACATGGCAGGCATTCTGATCATTGCGCACGCTCCGTTCGCCACCGCGTTGCGCGATTGTATTTCGCACATCTACGGCGGCTTGCCGGCTCGCATCGGCGTGATCGACGTATCGCCGGATTGCGATCCCGCACAGCAGGTCGCGTTCGCACATGCGGAAATCGAGCGGCTCAAGGAAGAAAACGGCGCGCTCGTGCTCACGGACATGTTTGGCGCCACGCCGGCGAATATCGCCGGGCGGCTCGCTTCGGTGCCGAACGTCCGCGTGCTGTGCGGCGTCAATCTGCCGATGCTGGTGCGTGCGGTCTGTTACCGCGCGACTCCGCTCGACACGCTGGTCGACAAAGCGCTCGCCGGGGCCACCAA
This sequence comes from Paraburkholderia caffeinilytica, assembly GCF_003368325.1. NCBI lineage: Bacteria > Pseudomonadati > Pseudomonadota > Betaproteobacteria > Burkholderiales > Burkholderiaceae > Paraburkholderia > Paraburkholderia caffeinilytica. Next base: position 2,493,297 of record NZ_CP031467.1, read on the forward strand.
GGGCGTGCACGCAATCGGACCTGCCACGCCGGCGCCGGTTGCGCCGCCCGCGGAGTCCGGCGACTGTTTGCCGGCCTTGCCGCCCGCTGCCGCCGCCACGGACTGTTTGTCGGCGTTGCCGGCCGGGGCCGACCTGACTCAGAAAGCCGGTTCGACCGGGTTGTAAGCGAATTTCACGGCTTTAAACGATTGCGTTCGGGTTGCGACCCGAGCGCAGCTGGTTTGTAGTTTCACCTTTCACCACAACACTTACCCGCGCTTCGGACCATCACATGCTGCAACAGGAAACGACTATTGTGAACAAGCTGGGGCTGCACGCGCGCGCGTCGGCCAAGTTGACGCAACTCGCGGGCAACTACCAGGCGGAAATCTGGATGAGCCGCAATGGCCGCCGTATCAACGCCAAGAGCATCATGGGTGTGATGATGCTGGCCGCGGGGATAGGCAGCACGGTGCTGATCGAAACGGAAGGCACCGACGAAAAAGAAGCCATGGACGCATTGTTGAAACTGATTGCCGATAAATTCGGCGAGGGTCAGTGAATTCGCGCGCTCCTTGCCTGACGCAAAAAGCCGCGGTTGTCCGCGGCTTTTTTTTAGCGCGTGACAATCGCAACATGAGCGGCGCCTTTCCGCGGCGCGCAGGGGTTCGCGTTGCCGGAGCGCACGCTCGACGACGGTGCATCGTTGTGGTCGGTTACGGCATTTCGTGCTGCACTGCACACAGCCATAACGTATCGACAACGGGCGCGGAATTTATAATGGACGACAGAGTCTGAGAGCATTGCAGCGGTTTGCCGCGGCATCACACAACTAGAGGAGGTGCGCGTGTCCTTCACGCTGCATGGAATTCCCGTGTCACGCGGTATCGCCATCGGGCGGGCTTATCTGATCGCCCCGGCTGCACTTGACGTAGACCACTATCTGATCGAACCCGCCCAGATCGAGGGCGAGATCGAGCGCTTTCGCACGGCCCAGCTACACGTGCACTACGAGCTCGACGCATTGCGCGCCGATCTCGCGGCCGACGCACCGAGCGAAATGGGCGCGTTCATCAACGTACATTCAATGATCCTGAACGACGCGATGCTCGTGCAGGAAACCATCGACCTGATTCGCACACGCCGTTACAACGTGGAGTGGGCGCTGACCGAACAGCTCGAGCGCCTGTCGCGCCATTTCGACGATATCGAAGACGAATATCTGCGCGAACGCAAAGCCGACATCGAACAGGTGGTGGAGCGCGTGCTGAAGGCGCTCGCCGGCGCTTCGGTGGCGCTGGTGGACGGTGTGCACGGCGCGTGCGACGAGATGATCGTGGTCGCGCACGACATCGCGCCGGCGGACATGATGCAGTTCAAAACGCAAACGTTTCAGGGGTTCGTCACCGATCTCGGCGGACGGACGTCGCACACGGCGATCGTCGCGCGCAGCCTCGGCATTCCGGCGGCGGTCGGCGTGCAGCATGCGAGCCAGCTGATCCGGCAGGACGACCTGATCATTGTCGACGGTGATCACGGCATTGTGATCGTCGATCCGGCGCCGATCGTGCTGGAAGAATACTCGTACCGTCAAAGCGAAAAAGCGTTGGAGCAGCGCAAGCTGCAACGGCTGAAGTTTTCACCGACGCAGACGCTCTGCGGCACGCGCATCGAACTCTGCGCGAACATCGAGTTGCCGGAAGACGCGCGTGCGGCGGTCGATTCGGGCGCGACCGGGGTCGGCCTGTTCCGCACCGAGTTTCTGTTCATGAATCATAAGCACCAGTTGCCGGAAGAGGAGGAGCAGTTTGCGGCCTATCGTCGCGCGGTCGAATTGATGAACGGTTTGCCGGTGACGATCCGTACGATCGACGTCGGCGCCGACAAGCCGCTCGATTCGATGAGCGGGGGCGACGGCTACGAAACCGCGCCGAACCCCGCTCTGGGGCTCAGGGCGATTCGCTGGAGCCTCTCGGAGCCGCAGATGTTCCTGACGCAGCTGCGCGCGATTCTCCGGGCGTCGGCGTTCGGCAAGGTGAAGATTCTGATTCCGATGCTCGCGCACGCGCAGGAGATCGATCAGACGCTCGATCTGATTCGCGAGGCCAAGCGTCAACTGGACGATGCCGGCATGGCCTACGATCCGAACGTGCAGGTTGGCGCCATGATCGAGATTCCGGCCGCCGCGATTGCGTTGCCGCTGTTTCTCAAGCGGCTGGATTTTCTGTCGATCGGTACTAACGATCTGATCCAGTACACGCTGGCGATCGATCGCGCGGATAACTCGGTCGCGCATCTGTACGACCCGCTGCATCCGGCGGTGCTGCATCTGATCGCCTTCACGCTGCGCGAGGCGAAGCGGGCGGGTGTGCCGGTGTCGGTGTGCGGCGAGATGGCAGGCGATCCGGCGCTGACGCGTCTGTTGCTCGGTATGGGCCTCACCGAGTTCTCCATGCATCCGAGCCAGTTGCTGGAGGTCAAGCAGGAAGTCCTGCGCTCGCATCTGAAGACGCTCGAGAAGCCGGTGGCCGACGTGCTGGCTTCGTTCGAACCGGAAGAAGTGCAGGCGGCGCTGAAGCGCGTGGTGCTGGCCTGAAACTGAAAACCCGGATTTTGGGTTCACATGAAAAACGCCGCACGGATGTGCGGCGTTTTTTTCATTCGGCGTCTTGCCTGAGCTCAGACCTGATGCCGTTGCCCGCATACCGGGCAATCCGGCTGGCGCGCAATGCGCATCGTGTTCCATTCCATTCGCAGCGAATCGAGCATCGTGAGGCGGCCCACCAGCGGCGTGCCGATTTCGCCGATCACTTTCAGCGCCTCAGCCGCTTGCATTGAACCGATGATGCCGACCGTGGGCGCGAACACGCCCATCGTCGAGCATGCGACTTCCTCGAACGGCTGGTCTTCTGGAAACACGCACGCGTAGCAGGGCGACGCCGCGTCGCGGAAATCGAAGGTGCTGATCTGGCCGTCGAAGCGCAGTGCCGCGCCTGAGACCAGCGGCACGCCATGCTGCACGCAGGCGCGGTTGATCGCGTGGCGCGTCGCGAAGTTGTCGGTGCAGTCGAGCACGACAGTGGCGAGCGGCACCTCGCGATCGAGCCATGCATCGTCGACGCGTTCGGGCACCGCGTTCACCTTCACCTCAGGATTGATCTGGGCGATCGCGTCGCGTCCGGATTCCACCTTCTTGCGTCCGACCGACGCCGTTACGTGCAAAATCTGCCGCTGCAGATTGGTCAGGTCGACCGTATCGGCATCGACCAGCGTCAAGCGACCGACGCCCGCCGCCGCCAGATACATGGCTGCCGGCGAACCCAGGCCGCCCGCGCCGACGATGATCGCGTGCGCGTCGATAAAGAGCTGCTGCGCCTCGATGCCGATTTCGTCGACGAGGATGTGGCGGGAATAGCGGAGGAGTTGATCGTCGTTCATGGCGGGGCGCGTGGAGTGTCGCGCAACGAGATGCAAGGCCGGTGGCCTGCCATGCGCGGTTTCGTTATTTTAATCGCGCGGGGGAGCGGGTGGTCTCGCTGGTGCCGGGTATTGCAACGCCTTCTGCAGCGCGTACTGCCATGTATTGCCACATGCCATCGCAGCATGTTTTGCTGCGATGGCATGTGGGGTTGGCTGCCTAGTTGCTTTGCGTAGTCGGCGCCGAGGCCGGGGCCGTTGTGCCCGGTACCGGTTGCGTCGACTTCACCGCGACCGGCGCGGACGCCGAAGCGGCCGGCTTGTTCTGCGCCAGACGCCGCTCGGTCAGCGACTTCGATTCCTGCACCGGCTTGCCTTCCAGCTTGTTCAGCGCCTGCGTCAGCATGAAGTCGTCGGTCGAACCGAACTCGACCGGCTTGCGCTCACGATCCTTCTGACGCTGTTCCGGCGTCTTCTTGTCGTTTTGCTCTTCAAGCTGGCGCAACTGGTCCATGCGTTCCTGTTCGCGCTGTTCCGCTTCTTTCTTCTCGTTCGGATCCTGCGTGTTCGCAAGGTGGTTCGAGTAGTCGACTTCGCGGGTCACCAGTGCGTCATCCGGATCGCCTTCCGCGTATTGATCGACCGCGATGTCAGGACGGATGCCCTTGTTCTGGATCGAACGGCCGCTCGGCGTGTAGTAGTACGCCGTGGTCAGACGCAGGGCCGTGTCGGCCGTCATTGGACGGACGGTTTGCACCGAGCCCTTGCCGAAGGTGGTCTTGCCGACGATCAGCGCGCGATGCTGATCCTGCAGCGCGCCCGCGACGATTTCCGAAGCCGACGCCGAATAGGCGTTGGTCAGCACGATCATCGGCACGGTCTTGAAGATCGGCGCTTCGTCTTTCAGCGGATCGCTGTCGAACGATTGCAGGCGGTAGTTATCGTACGTGTCGCGATAGACCTGCTTCGAATCCGGAATCTGGCCGTTGGTGGACACCACGACCGAATTCGGCGGCAGGAACGCGCCGGCAACGCCGACCGCGCTTTGCAGCAGACCGCCGCCGTTATTGCGCAGGTCGAGCACGAGACCCTTCAGGTTCGGCTGTTGACGCGCGATGTCTTGCAGTTTGGCCGCCAGATCAGGCGTGGTGCGTTCCTGGAAGCTGGTGATGCGGACATACGCGTAGCCCGGCGCCAGAATCTTCATCTTGACCGACTGGACCTTGATGATCGCGCGCGTCACCGTGAGCGGGAAGGTACGGTCGTCGGTCTTGCGGAAGATGGTCAGGGTGACCTTGGTGCCCGGGTCGCCGCGCATCTGCTTGACGGCCTGGTCGAGCGTCATGCCGCGCACCGGCTTGTCGTTGATGCGGGTGATCAGATCTCCCGGACGGATGCCGGCACGGAACGCGGGCGTGTCTTCAATCGGCGAGATCACCTTGATCAGGCCGTCTTCCGACGAAATTTCGATGCCGAGACCCGCGAAGCGACCCTTGGTCTGCTCCTGCAGTTCTTCGTAATCGGTCTTGTCGAGATACGACGAGTGCGGGTCGAGGCTCGACACCATGCCCTTGATCGCAGCGGTGAGAAGCTTCTTGTCGTCGACCGGTTCGACGTACTCATGCTTGATTTGCCCGAAAACTTCGGCAAACAGCCGGAGTTGGTCCAGCGGCAACGGTGCAACGGCGCTCGAGGCGGCGCTGGCGGGTTGCTGGGCCGAGGCGGAGAGTTGCAGGGTGGCAAATGCGCCGGTAGCAAGGCCCGCGGCAATCAGGCCGATATTTTTCAGGTTCTTTCGCATAGAGTCTGTTGCGGTCGGAAGCGCGTGGCAGCGTCGATAGAGATGGGGACGGACAAGTATAACTGCACACCCGCCCAGTCAGGGCGCAGCACAGGCAATCGAGATTCGACAGCGCGGGCGGGCCCTGGTTCGTGAGTTTGGGGTCACGACGCCGAAGTAATGTGCGGTAACGGCAAGATGGCAGTGCGATGGCAGCGCGATGTCGGTGCGATGGCGCAGTTGACAGCCGGTAAGCCGCGCATGCCGCCAGGTCTTGCCGGTGGGCCGTCCGTTTGCCGGGCCCTCGCTGCAAATTTCCACTGCAGACGGGGCCCGGCGGCCGGTGGCCTCGGCTTAGCCCGCCTTGCCTTGCTTGGCCACAGCGGCCTGCGCCTTCGCAATCGCGTCCTGGTCACCCAGATAGTAGTGCTTGATCGGCTTCAGGTTTTCGTCGAGTTCATAGACGAGCGGCACGCCGTTCGGGATATTCAGGCCGACGATGTCGTCGTCCGAAATATTGTCGAGGTACTTCACCATGGCGCGAATCGAGTTGCCGTGCGCGGCGATCACGACCTTGCGGCCCGACTTGATGGCCGGCGCAATCGACTCGTTCCACAACGGCAGAACGCGTGCGACGGTGTCTTTCAGGCACTCGGTGAGCGGCAATTGCTCGCGCGGCACCTTGGCGTAGCGCGGATCGCTGTAGGGCGCGCGTTCGTCCGACGGATCGAGCGCCGGCGGCGGCGTGTCGTAGCTGCGGCGCCAGACCAGCACCTGTTCGTCGCCGAATTTGGCGGCGGTTTCCGCCTTGTTCAGACCCGACAGCGCGCCGTAGTGGCGTTCGTTCAGGCGCCACGAATGCACCACCGGCAGGTACATCAGGTCCATCTGGTCCTGCACGTGCCACAGGGTGCGAATCGCGCGCTTGAGCACCGACGTGTAGGCGATATCGAACGAATAGCCCGATTCCTTCAGCAGCACGCCCGCTTGCTGCGCTTCACGATTGCCCTGCTCGGTGAGGTCGACGTCGACCCAGCCTGTGAAGCGGTTTTCCTTGTTCCACGTCGATTCGCCGTGGCGGATGAGAACGAGTTTGTACATGAGATTGCCGGTCGGTAGTAAGGAAGCGGTAAAGCGCTGCGAGGGTCCTCTAGAGGAGCGCCGCCATCGCGTCAGACGGTTATTTTATAATGGGCGGATTGCCCTTTTCGATTTCTCTCTTTTTCGGCGGATTTTCCGTGAAGTTTTTCACTGATTACACAAACCTTGTACTGATCGCAATCGTCCTCATCTCCGGTGGGTTGCTGCTGTGGCCGACGATCAGCCGGCGCGGCCGCGGTGGCCTGTCGGCCGCTGAAGCCACCCAACTGATCAACCGGCGCAATGCGGCGGTCATCGATCTGCGTCCGTCCGCCGACTTTGCCAAGGGCCATCTGCCCGCGGCGCGGCACCTTGAATTTGCAGAGTTGCAGGCGAAAGTCGCGCAACTCGTGAAGAACAAGAGCAACCCGGTGCTGCTGGTGTGTCAGACCGGCCAGCAGTCGAACAAGGCAGCGCGTATCGTGCAGGATGCCGGATACGCCGAGGTCCATGTTCTCGAAGGCGGTGTCGACGCCTGGCAGAAAGCCGGTATGCCGGTTGTGAAACAAGGAGCAGCCAAGTGAACAAAGTCATCATGTACAGCACCCAGGTGTGCCCGTATTGCCAGATGGCCGAACGTCTTTTAAAGTCGCGCGGCGTCGAGCACGTTGAAAAGGTACTGATCGACAAGGACCCGGCCCGTCGTGAAGAAATGATGACCCGGACGGGTCGCCGCACGGTGCCGCAGGTGTTCATCGGCGAGACGCATGTCGGCGGGTACGATGACCTGTCCGCGCTCGACCGCGCGGGCGGTTTGATGCCTCTGCTCGAACCTGCCTGAACGAAGCTGCCTGACCCATGCACCGGGCGGCGCATGAGTCAGGTGGGTGACATACAAGTCGGTGCATGCCGGCCCTTCAAAAGCACCTTCGAAGGCCGGCAATGCGCCGCAACGATCTGGCGGCCCGTGACGTCATGGGCCGCCGCCACGCATACCTATCAGGGAATCACTCAATCATGTCCGACGAGAATAACCAGCCGTTCTTCAACATCCAGCGCATCTACCTGAAGGACATGTCGCTCGAGCAGCCGAATTCGCCGGGCATCTTCCTCGAGCAGGAAATGCCGTCGGTCGAAGTCGAAGTCGACGTGAAGGCAGAGCGCCTCGCCGACACGGTGTTCGAAATCCTCGTGACGGGCACGGTCACGGCCAAGGTGTCGGACAAGGTTGCGTTCCTGATCGAAGCCAAGCAAGCCGGCATTTTCGACATCCGCAACATTCCGGCCGAACAGATCGATCCGCTGGTCGGCATTGCCTGCCCGACGATCCTGTTCCCGTACCTGCGCTCGAACATCGCCGACGCGATCACCCGCGCGGGCTTCCCGCCGATCCACCTCGCCGAGATCAACTTCCAGGCGCTGTACGAGCAACGTCTCGCGCAAATGGGCGGCCAGGATGGCGCGGCGCAAAACGGCGTCACGCATTAACGCGTCCGTTCGGTGCCGGCTATGAAGGTTGCTGTCCTCGGCGCCGGTGCATGGGGCACAGCCCTCGCCGGCCATCTGGCCGCACGGCACGACACGGTGCTGTGGGCGCGCGAACCCGCGCTCATTGCCGACCTCTCCGCTTCGCGCGAAAACGCCCGCTATCTGGCGGGCGTTGCGTTGCCGGCGTCCCTTCGCTATGAAGCCGATCTGAACGCAGCGCTCGACCATGCGCTCGCCGACAACGCGCTATGCGTCGTGGCGACGCCCGTCGCCGGTCTGCGCAGTCTGTTCCGGGCGATGCACGACGCAGGCAAAGTGCCGGCGCATGTGGTGTGGTTGTGCAAAGGCTTCGAAGCCGATTCGCAGTTGTTGCCGCATCAGGTTGTTGCGGCTGAACTGCCGGGGCATGGCAGCAATGGTGTGCTGTCGGGCCCAAGTTTCGCGCGCGAAGTCGGGCAGGGCTTGCCCGTCGCGTTGACGATCGCGAGTACGTCAATTGCATGCCGTGAGCGCACGGTTGCCGCGTTCCATCATGGCGCCATGCGTATCTATACCGGCGACGACCTCGTCGGCGTGGAAGTGGGCGGCGCGGTGAAGAACGTGCTGGCGATTGCCACGGGTATTGCCGATGGCCTCGGCCTCGGTCTGAACGCACGCGCGGCGTTGATTACGCGTGGTCTGGCGGAGATGTCGCGCCTCGGCGTGACGCTCGGCGGGCGGGCGGAGACGTTCACCGGTTTGACCGGATTGGGCGATCTGATCCTGACCGCAACGGGCGATCTGTCGCGCAATCGCACGGTCGGCCTGCAGCTCGCTGCGGGCCGTACGCTCGACGACATTCTCGGCGGCCTCGGTCACGTGGCCGAAGGCGTGCGTTGTGCGCAAGCCGTATTGGCAATTGCTCGCGCCCATGCGATCGAGATGCCGATCACGCAGGCCGTCTGCGCCGTGCTGTTCGACGGCGTAGCGCCCCGCGACGCCGTCAGCGCGTTGCTGCGGCGCGATTCGAAAGCAGAATAAGTCCTGTCTGTCAGCCGTTTGGCGCGAAAAAACGCTGAACGGCTGCCCGCTCTCGCTGTCCACGTTTTATCGACGCTTCGGACCAGCGAGGTTCTCATGCCCAGTTTCAACACTTGCACGCTAGAAGCGCGCGTGGTCGACATCACGACACTCGCCGTGGATGCGATCGTCAATGCCGCGAATACTTCGTTGCTAGGCGGAGGCGGCGTGGATGGCGCGATTCACCGCGCGGCCGGCAAGGAATTGCTGCGCGAGTGCGAGACGCTCGGCGGCTGCGCGACCGGCGACGCCAAAATCACCGGCGGCTACCAATTGCCGGCCAGGTATGTGATCCATGCGGTCGGCCCGGTGTGGCAGGGTGGTGGGCGCGGTGAGGCGGACCTGCTTGCCTCCTGCTATCAGCGCTCGCTCGAGGTCGCGCATCAAGCGCATTGCACAAGCATCGCGTTTCCCGCAATTAGTTGCGGCATCTACCGTTTTCCTGCCAATGAAGCGGTGCAGATCGCCGTGAGTACTGTGCTCGAAACTTTGCTGCGCACCCCGAAGATCGAGCACGTTGTGTTCGCGTGTTTCGATGCGGCCATGCTGGCGCGCTACGAAGCCGAATTGGAACGCCGTCAGGCGCCGCCGTCGAAACCGGTCTGACGCCAGGCTTCGAACACCACCACCGCGACGGTGTTCGACAGGTTCAGGCTGCGGTTGCCTGGCCGCATCGGCAGGCGCACGCGTTGCTCGTTGGCGAATTGGTCGAGCACCGTGTCAGGCAGGCCGCGCGTTTCGGCGCCGAATACGAACCAGTCGCCGGATTGAAACGCATGCTCGTGAAACCGGCCCGAGCCGCGGGTGGTGAAGGCGAACATTCGCGCCGGATCGGGCGCTTCCCTGGCGACGAACGCTGCCCAATCGGCGTGCACGTTCATCTGCGCGTACTCGTGATAGTCGAGGCCGGCGCGGCGCAACTTGGCGTCGTCGAGTGGAAAGCCAAGCGGTTCGATCAGATGCAACCGCGCGCCGGTGTTGGCGCACAGGCGGATGACATTGCCGGTGTTCGGCGGGATTTCCGGTTCGACGAGAACGACATTGAACATAGTGGCTTCAGGTAGAGACTAGTTTTTCGGCGTACGCAGCGCGACGAAGTTGGTGACGCGCCGCGCACCGGCAGCTTTGAGCGTGTGCGCCAGCGCTTCGAGTGTCGCGCCGGTCGTCATCACATCGTCGACAATGCCGACATGCAGACCTTGCACCGGCTTGGCGACTTTGAAGGCGCGGCCCACGTTCAACCGGCGCGCGTCCAGATCGAGCCGCGATTGTGGCGCGGTGTGAATCACACGATGCAGCAAAGTGGCGTCGCTGCGCACATTCAGGGCGCGGGCCAACGGTCTGGCAATCTGCCAGGCCTGGTTGTAGCCGCGCTCGGTAAGACGTTTTTTGGCTAGCGGCACAGGCGCAAGCACATCGGGCTTTTCAGACGCGTCCACCCATGAGTCCCCTGCCAGGCGCGCAAGACGTTGCGCAAACTCGCGCGCCAGCATCAGCCGGGCGTGAAATTTCAGGCCGAGCGCCAGGGCGTCGAGCGGCTGGCGGTAATCGGCCAGGGTAAAGGTGGCGTCGTACGGCGGCGGCTCGTCGATGCAATCCGCACAGCGATATTGCGCGCGACCCGCCCAGCGCGTTCCGGACAAAGGGACCGCGCATGCCGTGCAGCGCAACCTGGCTTCGTTCCAATACGCCTCGTCACATCCCGTACACAGCGTCTTATGCGACAAATTGCCGCACAGTGCGCACAGGTTCGGCAACGCGGCGTGCATCACATGCGGCCATGCTGAATACAAGCCGCGCGTGAAGCGTGCAAAAAGTGCGTTCGAGCCGCCGGGAGACGAGGATTTTTTTCGGAATGGCATGATTGGACCGCCCGCAAAGGCCTTTCACGCTGAAGGGGAAGAAGCGAGCGAGTATACTTCGTGCTCTACGCCAGTACGACACCCATGCCCCCAACTTCGTCTCAATCTGGCCGTCCGGCCTATGATTCCCGGCGCCTCAGGCAGATTTTCGACCGCCGTGCGGCCGCCTTCGACAACGTCGCGTTCCTGCCGCGCGAAATCGCGCAGCGCATGCGTGAGCGTCTCGACTACATCAAGGTCACGCCGGCGAGCGTGCTCGACGCCGGCTGCGGCGCGGGCGAAGACATCCCGGCATTGCGCGAGCGCTTCCCCGAGGCGCCGGTGTTCGGCACCGACCTGTCGCATGGCATGCTCAGCCGGGCGCTGCGTCACGATTCCGGCGACACCAGCTGGCGGCGCTTTCTGCCGGCCACGCTCGGCAAGGCGCTCGGCGCCCGCGGTCCGCGTTTCGCGCAGGCCGACTTCTCGGTGCTGCCGTTCGCGGCCGGCGCCTTCGAATTCATCTGGTCCAATCTCGCCCTGCACTGGCACTCGCGGCCCGATCTCGTGTTTCCGGAGTGGCAACGCGTGCTGAAAGTGAACGGCCTGCTGATGTTCAGCACGCTCGGCCCCGATTCGCTGAAGGAGTTGCGCGGCGCCTACGCCGAGGTCGAGGCCGCGCACGGCGTTGCTTCGCGCAAGCATGTGATCGACTTTGTCGACATGCACGATCTTGGCGACATGCTGGTCGAGAGCGGTTTCGAGATTCCCGTGATGGACCAGGAGACACTCACTATTACGTATAAGTCGCCCGAGTCGCTGCTCGCGGATGTGCGCCGCTGGGGCGCCTATCCGTTCGAGCGCGAGGCTGCTTCGAACTCCGTCGCGCGTAGGCTGCACAAGGCTTTGCTGACGGCGCTCGAGGCCCGTCGGCGCGCCGACGGCACGATTGCGCTGACCTTCGAAGTGATCTACGGCCACGCCTGGAAAGCCGTGCCGCGCACCACGGCCGAAGGGCATGGGATCGTGCGGATCGAGGATATCGGGCGAGGCTCGTCGAGGAATCGTTGAGGAATCGATCAGGCGGTAAAGAGGGCATCTGTTATGTCTGAAATTACCGCTTCAAAAGGCGCGTGAAAGCTGCGTCAAAACGGCGCGGAGGCTTGTCGCACCTGGCTTGTGAGCCGATTGAGGCTTGCTTGTGGATGCTATGGATCGCGCCTATAATGCGTCAGTTTGTCGCCCGGAGTTCCCACATTTGGGGCGGCAGGCCCGAGGCACAGGGCTGCAACCTGAAGTGACGCGGCGGTAATCGGGCGACTGGATTCTGCGGTCGCGAGCAATGGCCGCGGGCGGTGATAGGTGACGGTCGGCGGGAGGCAGCGATGGAAGCATCAGATCTGCTGGCGGATTCAGAACCGGTTCTCAAAGACTGGACGATGAAACGCAACTGTTCGATATCGCCGCGGCAGTTCGTATGTTTCTACGTGTCGCTTGCGTTGTTCTCGTTGGCAATTGCTTTCATGCTGGTTCTGGTCGGCGCCTGGCTGGTGTTGCCGTTCACCGGTATCGAATTGCTGGCGGTGGGCATCGCGTTTGCCATATATGCGCGTCATGCTGTCGATTACGAGCGCGTCCGGCTGTTCCAGAACCGGCTCGTGATCGAGCAGGTCAGCGCCGAGCGGCTCACGCAGTTCGAGTTCAATCCGCGCTGGGTGCGGGTCGAACCGGGCGCAACGCCGCGCGACCAGATCAAACTGGTCTCGCGCGGACAGACGATCATGATCGGGCAACATCTCGCGCAGTATCGGCGCGCGCAGTTCGAAGGCGAATTGCGTATGTGGCTCGCACGTTGTTAGCGCGCGCAGCCGACGTGTTGAGATGCGCGGCGTTCACGGGGAGCGCGAGACAGCCTGCCAGCGGGGTCGAGGGTTTGAATGGAAAATTTGGGTAAGGAAGCTATGAAAACAATCAAGCGAGCCCTCATGGGCGTGCTGGCGATGAGCGGACTGCTTTTCGCCGGTGCGGCCCTGGCAGTGGGCGATGTTCCGGGCGGCCCTGCCGTCAACGAGATCAATCTCCAGCCGCCTGCGACGAAAATCGCTGAAGAGCTCTACAGCCTCCACACGTTCATGCTGATCCTGTGCACGGTGATCTTCGTCGGCGTGTTCGCAGTGATGTTCTATTCGATGTTTGCGCATCGCAAATCGAAAGGCCACAAGGCTTCCCATTTCCACGAAAGCACCACCGTCGAAATCATCTGGACGATCGTGCCGTTCGTCATCGTCGTGTTGATGGCGCTCCCCGCCACCAAGACCGTCGTCGCCATGAAGGACACCACGAATGCCGACGTCACCATCAAGGTCACGGGCTACCAGTGGAAGTGGGGCTACGACTACGTGAAGGGGCCGGGCGAGGGCATCAGCTTCCTGTCCACGCTGGCCACGCCGCGTGCGCAGACCGATGGCCGCGAGCCGATTTCCACCACGTACCTGCAGGAAGTCGACAATCCGCTCGTCGTCCCGGTCGACAAGAAAATCCGCATCATCACGACCGCGAACGACGTGGTCCACTCCTGGTACGTGCCGGCTTTCGGCGTGAAGCAGGATGCGATTCCGGGTTTCGTGCGCGACACGTGGTTCAAGGCTGACAAGACCGGCACGTTCCGCGGCTTCTGTACCGAACTGTGCGGCAAGGAACACGCGTTCATGCCGGTGGTGGTCGAAGTGCTGTCGGCAGACGACTACGCGAAGTGGGTCGACACGCAGAAGAAAAAAATGGCCGCCGGCCAGGACGATCCGAACAAGACCTATACGCTTGCCGAACTGATGGAGCGCGGCGGCAAGGTGTACGCGGCGAACTGCGCGGTCTGCCACCAGCCGACCGGCAAGGGCGCAGGCGCATTCCCGGCGCTGGACGGCAGCAAGATCGCCAACGGCCCGATCGCCGAGCACGTGAGCCTGGTGCTGAAGGGCAAGAACGCAATGCCTTCATGGGCGCCGACGCTGAACGACGTCGAAATCGCGTCGGTCATCACGTACGAACGTAACTCGTGGGGCAACCACACCGGCGACATTCTCCAGCCGAAGCAAGTGCTGGACGCCCGTAACGGCAAGCTGCCGGAAGGCGGCAATCATCTGGCCGACGCAGGCGCGGCAGCTAGCGGCGCGGAAGCGGCTTCGGGTGCAGCAGGCGCCTCTTCGGGTGCAGCAGGCGCCTCGGGTGCCGAAGCGGCTGCGGCCGGTTCGGACAGCGCGGCGGTATCGCAGGCAGCACTCCCGGCAAGCATCTACTTCGACACCGGCAAGAGCACGCTGCCGGCCGACGCGAAAGCGGCGGTCGAGGCTGCCGCGGCCTACGCGAAGGCACACCCGGACGCCAAGTTCGCGCTGTCGGGCTTCACCGACGCCACCGGTTCCGCCGAAGTCAACGCGAAGCTTGCGAAGACGCGTGCCGAAGCCGTGCGCGACGCGCTGAAAGCAGCCGGCATTGCCGAAGATCACATCATCTTGAAGAAGCCGGAAACGATCACGGGCGGCAGTGACGCGAAAGAAGCCCGGCGTGTCCAGATCAGCCCGGCTGCCTGACGTGTTCATGGTCAGCACCGCAGTATTCGCATTAGGAGATTGTCATGTCTAGCATCGGACACGATGTAACCGCGGGCCACGAGCACGTGCACGGCGACCATGCCCACGAAACGCCGCATGGCTGGCGTCGTTGGCTGTTCGCAACCAATCACAAAGACATCGGTACGCTGTACCTGATCTTCTCGTTCACCATGTTCCTCTCCGGGGGCGTGATGGCGCTGATGATCCGTGCCGAACTGTTCGAGCCGGGTCTGCAGATCATGCGTCCCGAGTTCTTCAACCAGTTGACCACCATGCACGGCCTGATCATGGTGTTCGGCGCGATCATGCCGGCCTTCGTCGGCTTCGCGAACTGGATGGTGCCGCTGCAGATCGGCGCATCGGACATGGCTTTCGCGCGGATGAACAACTTCAGCTTCTGGCTGCTGCCGGTGGCTGCGGTGTTGCTGGTCGGTTCGTTCTTCTCACCGGGCGGCGCGACCGCCGCGGGCTGGACGCTGTACGCGCCGCTGTCGACGCAGATGGGCCCGGGCATGGACTTCGCGATTTTCGCGGTCCACTTGATGGGTGCTTCGTCGATCATGGGCGGGATCAACATCGTCGTGACGATCCTGAACATGCGCGCGCCTGGCCTCACGCTGATGAAGATGCCGATGTTCGTCTGGACGTGGCTGATCACCGCGTACCTGCTGATCGCCGTGATGCCGGTTCTGGCGGGCGCGATCACCATGGTGCTGTTCGATCGCCACTTCGGCACGTCGTTCTTCAACGCGGCAGGCGGCGGCGACCCGGTGATGTACCAGCACATTTTCTGGTTCTTCGGGCACCCCGAGGTGTACATCATGATCTTGCCGGCGTTCGGGATCGTGTCGCAGGTGATCCCGGCGTTCTCGCGCAAGCCGCTGTTCGGCTATAGCTCGATGGTGTATGCAACCTCGTCGATCGCGATTCTGTCGTTCATGGTCTGGGCGCACCACATGTTCGCCACCGGCATGCCGGTGACGGGCCAGCTGTTCTTCATGTACGCGACGATGCTGATCGCCGTGCCGACGGGTGTGAAGGTGTTCAACTGGGTCGCGACGATGTGGCGCGGTTCGCTGTCCTTCGAAACGCCAATGCTGTTCGCGGTCGGCTTCCTGATCGTGTTCACGTTCGGCGGTCTGTCGGGCCTGATGCTGGCAATGGCGCCGCTCGACATCCAGTATCACGGTACTTATTTCGTGGTGGCGCACTTCCACTACGTGCTGGTGGCGGGATCCCTATTCGCGCTGTTCTCCGGCTGGTACTACTGGGCGCCGAAGTGGACCGGCTGGATGTACAACGAAACGCGCGGCAAGATCCACTTCTGGGCGTCGATGTTCTTCTTCAACCTCGCGTTCCTGCCGATGCACTTTGTCGGTCTCGCAGGTATGCCGCGTCGTTACGCTGACTACCCGGCACAGTTCACGGACTGGAACCAGGTCATCTCGATCGGCGCATTCGGCTTCGGTTTGGCACAGGTCTACTTCCTGTTCGCGGTTGCACTGCCGGCCTACCGTGGCGGCGGCGAACTCGAAAAAGCGGGCGACAAGCCGTGGGACGGCGCAACGGGCCTCGAATGGACCGTGCCGAGCCCGGCCCCGTTCCACACGTTCGAACATCCGCCGACCGTCGAGTAATCGGCGTTCAGCGAGGTTGCCGGTTCAGGTGGCGGCAAGCGGTAAGCCGCCGCCGGAAGCCGTCAGCCACGCGGAGAGTGGCGGCACCCTGTAGTTATGAAGGTATTCAGAAAGTCGAGCATGACGCGCAATCCTCAAGAAAGGCGTACACCCGAGCAGATTCGCGCGGGCAACCGGCGGATAGGTTTTGTGATGCTCGCCATCGCTGCGGTCTTTTTCGCGAGCGTGATCATCAAGCAGTGCTGGTTCGCCTGACGCGGCGGGTCAAGTCTGAAGTCTGATTTGCAGGTCTGTTGGGGATTGAGATGTCGACGCAACCGCCGGCTCAGGCCGATCGCTCTTTTAACCGTTCGATGCTGATCAAGCTGTTCGTCGTCGCGTTGATGATGTTCGGATTTGGTTTTGCACTGGTGCCGATGTATCGAGCGATCTGCCAGATCACCGGCATCAACAATCTCGTGCAGCGTGATGCAACGGCGCGCGAGGCGAAGAATACGCAGGTCGACATGAGCCGCACGATTTCGATCGAATTCGATGCGAATGCGCGCGGCCCGCTGGGTTTCAAGCCGGAGCAACGTAGTCTCGACGTGCATCCGGGCGAAGTGACAACCGTGATGTACGAGGTTAGCAACGAACAGGCGCGCACGATTCAGGCGCAAGCCATTCCGAGCTACGCGCCGAAGCAGGCCACCGAGTACTTCAAGAAGATCGAGTGTTTTTGCTTTACGCAGCAGACTTTGACTGCGAATCAGACGAAGCGGATGCCGGTCGTGTTCGTGGTCGATCCGAAGTTGCCGAAGGATGTGAAAACGATCACGTTGTCGTACACGTTCTTTGAATTGAATACGCCGGCAGCGGCGACGGCCGGAAGCGCATCACCCACGGCCAATGCGGCGGCAACCACCGCCAATCCCGCCTGACGGTTGTTGCCGCGGGCGAAGGAAGAAGACGTAATGAGCGATAACAGCGGCGGTTCACGCAAGAGCAGTTTCGGCCAGTCGATGAAAGCCGTGTTCTGGTCGTTTTTCGGGGTGCGCAAGCGTCGCGATCTGGAAGCGGACGCCACGCAGCTGAACCCGCTGCACGTGATCCTGGCGGCAGTGATCAGTGCGGCCATTTTCATCGGCGTGCTGATCCTGATCGTGCGGGCGGTGGTCGGCTGAGGCCGTTGGGCTCACGCGTAGCACAGGGCCCAACAGAGCCCACGAATTAGAGTGAAGCGGTGCGGTATCGACGCGCCGCCGAAGATACAGCCGGAGATTCCGGAACAACTGGACTGAAGTGGAGAATCAAGAATGAGCGGTCAAAACGAGAGCCCGTACTATTTCGTACCGCATCCGTCGCGGCATCCGATCAGCGCCGCTGTCGGGTTGCTGGTCATGCTCGGATCGCTTGCGGCCTGGATCAACGACCATGAACTGGCACCGCTCGGCGTCGTCGTCGGTCTGCTGTGGCTGCTTTATACGTTGTGGCACTGGTTCGGCGACGCGATCGCGGAATCCGAAGGCGGCATGTACGGCAAGAACGTCGACAAGTCGTACCGTTGGAGCATGAGCTGGTTCATCTTCTCCGAAGTGATGTTCTTCGGCGCTTTCTTCGGCGCGCTGTTCTACGCTCGCGAAATCGCGCTGCATCAGCTCGGCAGCCTCGACTACAAGCTGATCTGGCCGGATTTCTCGGCAGTGTGGCCGAACAACGGTCCGGCAGCGCTGGTCTCGACCTTCAAGTCGATGCAGCCGTGGCCGGTGCCGACAATCAACACGGCGCTGCTGCTGTCGTCGGGCGCTACGCTGACGGTTTCGCACCACGCGCTGCGTGAAGATCACCGCAAGAAGGCGATCATCTGGCTGGCCGCCACGCTGGTGCTCGGCGTCTGCTTCCTGTTCCTGCAAGGCTTCGAGTATTTCCACGCGTACAACGAACTGAACCTGACGCTGGCTTCGGGTGTGTACGGTTCGACGTTCTTCCTGCTGACGGGCTTCCACGGTTTTCACGTGTTCCTCGGCGGCACGATGCTGGCTGTGGTGCTGGTGCGGATGATCCGCGGCCACTTCACGGCTGAACATCACTTCGCATTCGAAGGCGCCGCCTGGTACTGGCACTTTGTGGACGTCGTGTGGCTTGGGCTGTACGTCGTCGTGTACTGGCTGTAACGCAGTCTGGCGTGCATACGAACTGAAAACCGGCCGGTTTCCGGAGCGTGTGCAGGCCGTTCGCGCATCGTCCATCAAGGGCGTGGCGCAACGAGCAGTACGCAAGTCATGCAGCGCCGCCCTCGACCCTGTCAGGGCGGCGTTTTGTTTGGCGAGTTTGGTGAGTGTGGTGACGTGAAACTTTTCCCGCCGGGTTCAACGCCCGTAAGGAATACCGGTCGATTGAATCCAGCCCATCCAGTGAGCGAACAGGATGAACAGGAACAGCGAGATCGATAGGCCCACACGAGTGGCGAGCGACCAGACCATCCGCTTGGTTTTGCCCTTGTCATGCATCATGAAATACAGCGCCGACACCATGCTGGCGATGATCAGGACGAAGGCGATGGGAACGAGAATGTGCATGGAACCGGCTGAAACCAGAAAGCGCAGAGGCAAGACAGTTATTATCGCACCGCGCGCCGGCGTCTGTCGTCGGTTCCAGACGCCGGCGCAAGCGGTGGTGTCGGAGTGTGTTCAATGAAGTTCCGCCTGATTCCCGCGCTGCTGATTCTGCTGGTAATTGCAGTGACAGTGCGGCTCGGTTTCTGGCAGCGTGACCGCGCGCATCAGAAGGAGGCGCTCGAAGCCCAAATCACGCAGTTCGAAGACGCGCCCGCGCGGCCCATAGGCGCTACGCCGCTTGAACTCAAGGACATCGAGTTCCATCGCGTGAAGGCGCGCGGCAGTTTCGTCGCGGACAAAGTCGTCTATCTGGATAATCGCCCGTATAACGATCAGCCGGGCTTTTACGTCGTGATGCCTTTTAAACTGGCCGACGGCGGCTATGTGCTGGTCAATCGCGGCTGGCTGCCGCGCAACATGAACAATCGCGAGACCATCGCGCCGTACATCACACCGCAAGGCGAGATTGAAATCGAAGGCATTGCGCGCGCCGATGCCTCGCGTGCTTTCGAGTTGGGGCAGGGCGGGTCGGCCGCGCATCAAAAGATCCGCCAGAATCTGGATACGGCGGCCTACGCCACGGAAACCGGGTTGCCGCTGCAATCGTTCGTGATCCAGCAATTGAGCGACGACGGCGACAAGCTGGTGCGCGACTGGCCGGCGCCGACGAGCGGCGTCGAGCGCAACTATGGCTACATGTTCCAGTGGTGGGGCATGGCGGCGGCGGCGCTTGTGTTCGGCCTGTACGCCGCGCGCCGCGCCGCGAAGAAAGAGCACGCCCCGAGCGTGTAATGCATCGCCTGCGGTTTCATGTCCCGAGCAAGGGTCTCGAAGCCGCGCAATCATTGAAAGAGGTCCTGTAGTGTCGACGCAATCTTCCCGTTCGCCGCAAGCCGGCAAACCCGCAGCGCCGAAAGCGATGCCCGGTCAACCCAATGGCGAGGGATCGTGGAAGCGCGGCCGCTGGATGCTGCTGCTGCTGGCGGTCATCTGCGCCGCGCCGATCGCGGTGTCGTATTTCGTTTATTACGTGGTCAAGCCGGCCGGCGGCAGCACGAACTACGGCACGCTGGTCGAACCGCAGCGGCCGATTCCCGATTCGCTCGTCGTGACGGGTGAAGACGGCAAGCCGCTCAAGCTCGCGTCGCTGCGCGGCCACTGGCTGATGATCTCCGTCGACAACAGCGCGTGCGACAAAGCCTGCGCCACCAAGCTGTACTTCATGCGACAAATCCGCGCAGCTCAGGGCCCGGAACGCGAACGCGTCGTGGAAGTATGGCTGCGCACCGATGCAGGCAATGTGTCAGACGTGATACAAAAGGCCTATCCCGACACCGACATGCTGATCGCTAACCCGGCGCAGGTATCCGCATGGCTGCCGACCGACACCGGCACTCAACTCACCGACCACATCTACCTGATCGATCCGAACGGCAATCTGATGATGCGTTTTCCGAAAGACCCGAACCCCAGCAAGATCAAGGGTGACCTGACCAAGCTGCTCAAATGGTCGAGGATCGGCTGACGCCGCAACCAGGGTAAGAAATGTTCGTACTGCAACTGGCCCTGATCGGCTTGTGTATCGCGTTGTTGCCGCTGTCCTATGTATGGGTCAAGGCCGACGACAACAAATTCCGCAAGCTGGTATGGCTCACCACCTTCCTGACGCTGGACCTGGTGATGTTCGGCGGCTTCACGCGTCTCACCGATTCCGGTCTCGGCTGCCCGGACTGGCCCGGTTGCTATGGCACGTCGTCGCCGTTCATCGCGCACGCCGCGATCACTGCCGCGCATCAATTGATGCCCACCGGCCCGGTCAGCATGACGAAGGCCTGGATCGAGATGATTCACCGTTACTTCGCGATGGCGATCGGTGTGCTGATCATCGCGCAGACCTTGATTGCGTGGACGGCGCGTATCAAGCGCCGGCCGCTGCATGTATCGCCGTGGTGGCCGACTTCGCTGCTGTTGTTGATTCTCGTGCAGGGCGCATTCGGCGCGTGGACCGTGACCATGAAGTTGCAGCCGATCATCGTGACGACCCATTTGCTGCTTGGTCTCGCGTTGCTCGGTACGCTCGGCTGGCTGGCCGCGCGTCAAACGCCGCTGCCGGCGTATGAACCGGAAGCCGCGCGCTGGCGTGCGGCAGCAATCGCCGGTCTCGTGCTGCTGGTCGTGCAGATCGCGTTGGGCGGGTGGGTCAGCACGAATTACGCGGTGCTCGCCTGCACGGACTTCCCGACCTGCAACGGCCAATGGGTCCCGCCGATGGACTTCGCGCACGGCTTTCACCTGTGGCGCGCGCTCGGCATGACCGGCGACGGCGACATGATCACGCAAGATGCGCTGGTCGCCATTCACTGGACCCACCGTACGTTCGCGATTGTCGTGGTCGCCTATCTGGTGTGGTTCGCGCTGAAACTGCGCCGTTTCGAGTCGCTGCGGCGGCCGGCCAACGGCGTGTTGCTGGTGGTGCTGATCCAGTTCATCACCGGCCTGTCGAACATCGTCCTGCAATGGCCGTTGCCCATTGCCGTCGCGCATAACGGGGGGGCCGCAATCCTGCTGCTTTTGCTCGTTATGTTAAACTTTCGGATCGCTTATAGCCGTCCCGGCCGCGCCGCGTTGCCTGCGCGCGATGCCGCGCCAGCGTGACTCCACATGGACAGCACAACTCTCTCCCAAACGCCCGGTAGCCGGCTCTCCCAGTACATCGCCCTGACGAAGCCGCGCGTCACGCAGCTCGCTGTGTTTTGCGCAGTCATCGGCATGTTTCTGTCGACGCCGGGCATGGTGCCGTGGACCGTCCTGATCGGCGGGACCGTCGGCATCTGGCTGCTGGCCGGCGCGGCGTTCGCCATCAATTGCCTGATGGAACAGAAGATCGACGCGAAGATGCGTCGTACCTCATGGCGCCCGTCCGCGCGCGGCGAAATCACCACCGCACAGATTCTGCTGTTTTCGGCCGTGCTCGGCGGACTCGGCATGTGGACGCTGTACTCGTTCGCCAATCCGCTGACCATGTGGCTTACGCTCGCCACCTTCGTCGGCTATGCGGTCATCTATACGCTGCTGCTCAAACCGGCCACGCCGCAGAACATCGTGATCGGCGGAGCGTCGGGCGCGATGCCGCCGGCGCTCGGTTGGGCAGCCGTCACCGGTCACGTGCCGGGCGACGCTTGGATTCTCGTGCTGATCATTTTCGTGTGGACGCCGCCGCATTTCTGGGCGCTCGCCCTGTATCGCCGCAAAGACTACGAAAACGCCGGTCTGCCGATGCTGCCGAACACGCACGGCGAAAAGTACACGCGCCTGCATATCCTGCTGTACACCGTGATCCTGTTCGCGGTCACGATGATGCCGTTCATCTCCGGCATGAGCGGCGTGGTGTACCTCGCGGCAGCCGTGCTGCTCGGCGCCGTGTTCCTCGCGTATGCGTGGAAGATCTATCGGGAATATTCCGACGATCTGGCGCGTAAGACCTTCCGTTACTCGATCGTTTATCTGTCGCTGCTCTTCGCCGCGCTGTTGATCGACCACTATGCGCGCGTCGTGATCGGCGCGTAAGACCCATGCTTACACAACGCTTTGTGCGCACGGCGCGTGCCGCCGCGCGCGTCACCGTGATGACTTGCGCACTCGGCGGCGCGTTGCTGATGGCCGGCTGCGGCAAGCAGCCGCCGGCGTTCCAGAATCTGGACATCACCGGCAACACGCAATTCGGCAGTGACTTCTCGCTGCCCGACACGTCCGGCAAGGTCCGCACCATGGCGGATTACAAAGGCAAGGTGGTGGTGCTGTTCTTCGGCTACACGCACTGCCCGGACGTTTGCCCGACCACGATGGCCGAGCTTTCGCAAGCGCTGCAGCAACTCGGCCCGGAAGACGCGAAGCGCGTGCAGGTGCTGTTCGTCACCGTCGATCCGGACCGCGACACGCCGGCCCTGCTTGCGCAATACGTGCCGGCGTTCAATCCGACGTTCGTCGGCTTGCGCCCGGCGGACCAGGCGCAGCTCACGAAGATCACAAAAGACTTCCGCGTGTACTACGCGAAAGTGCCGGGCAAGACGTCCGATAGCTACACGATGGACCACACGGCGGCGAGCTATGTGTTCGACCCGGACGGCAAGCTGCGTTTATTCGCGCGTGACGGCCAGGGCGCTACGCCGTGGGTGCACGATATCAAGCTGCTGCTCGATTGATGCAGTGAAATTGATGCAGACGGGCGCGTGTCTCTGCGGCGCGCCCGTATTCAATTTCCTTCGCCGTTCTTCTCAAGCCGGCATCGGCAAATTCATTCCCGGCGCGAGACGCGTCGCCTTGAACTCCGTCACTTCGTAACGCGCGAGATTCTGTTCGGCGAACGGGTCGCTGGCGAGAATCTCGTCCAGCTTGTCGCGCTCGATGCGCACCGCCAGAATGATGCCGCCGTCGCGCGGCACCTTCGGTCCGGCGGCCACGAATACGCCTGCTTCGAACTGTTGTGTCAGAAACGCGCGATGCGCTTCGAGTGCGTCGTCGACGCGGTCGAGCGATGCGGTGTAGATGAGATTGATGACGTACATGAGCGTTCTCGTAAGCGATTGAATGGGCCGGCCTGGGTTTGCGGCACTGGCCTTCGATTATCTGTCAGCGGCCGCTTCGTTGCAGGATCAGGCAGGGCGTTTGCGCGACACGGTGAGCGCGTTTCGTGTGAACGGCGCCAACGCCGCGATGCCGCAGCCAAGCTGACCGTGTGCTGCATTTTCTGCTCGCGGTGCCGTCCCGTCTCGGGCCGCTGCGGAAGCATATCCATATGCGATCGTGATATTTCCCATCTCGCCGGGCGTATGAGACCATTTGCGGTCCAGTCGGCGGCGCGTCCACAAGATGCCTGCCGCCGGCTTTCACCCGAATCTGACATCGATCAGAACAAGCGAGAATTCATGCAGCGCAGAAATATCCTCAAAGCCCTCTCCGCAGTTATCGCCGGCGCGGCGATCGTCACCAGCTTCGGCGCACATGCCGACGACAAGGTCATCAAGGTCGGCACGATCGGCGGCCCGGATGCGCAAATCTGGGAAGTCGTCACGAAAGTGGCGAAGCGCGAAGGCCTGAACGTGAAGGTCGTCGAATTCAACGATTACGTGCAGCCGAACGCCGCGCTCGACGCCGGCGACCTCGACGCCAACAGTTTCCAGCACCAGCCGTACCTCGACAGCCAGATCAAGCAGCGTGGCTACAAGATCGTCAATGCGGGCCTGACGTACATTTCGCCGCTCGGCATCTATTCGAAGAAGCTGAAGTCGCTAAAGGATCTGGCGCAAGGCGCGAAGGTCGCGGTGCCGAATGATCCGTCGAACGAGAATCGCGCGCTGCTGCTGTTGCAGGCGCAAGGTGTGGTCAAGCTGAAGGCCGGTGCGGGCGCGAACGGCAATAACGCCACGCCGCTCGACGTTGCCGAAAATCCGAAGAAGATCAAGCTGGTCGAGCTCGACGCGGCACAACTGCCGCGCTCGCTGTCCGATGTCGACGCTGCCGCGATCAACACGAACTTCGCGCTGGCCGCCGGTCTGCAGCCGACCAAAGACGCGATCGCGCTCGAGGATATCCGCAGCCCGTACGCGAATCTGATCGCCGTGCGCACGCAGGACAAGGATAAGCCGTGGGTCAAGAAGCTGGTCGCGGCATACCAGTCGGAAGACGTGCGCCAGTTCATCAAGACGCAGTTCAAGGGTTCGGTGGTCCCGTCGTTCTAAGCGATCGTCGTCGACCTACGTCGCCAAACAAAAACGCCACGGTTGTAAGCCGTGGCGTTTTCGTCCATGCGTCGCGCATTCCGCGCAATTCGTGCATTCGTTAGCGAGCCTACAACTCCAACTCCCACCGCTCGATCATCAGATCCTTGCCGAAGCGCCGCTCCGCCGTCGTGCAGACGAGCTGGAAGCCGGCGCGTTCGCAGAGCCGGCGCGGCTCCTTGAGCGTGCTGGCAGTGGTCAGCGTGAGTTTGGTGTACCCCGCGCGTCGCGCGAACCGCACGCATTCGCTCATCAATTGCGTGCCGATTCCAAGGCGCTGCACGTCCGGCTCGACCCATAAAAGCCGCACGCCAGCCACGGTCGTCGAGATTCCGACGATGCATACCGAGCCGACCACCATGCCTTCCTGATCGGCGACCCAGCACATCTCTCGCACCGGATCGTTGCGCTGCGAGTAATCGGCGACGACGCGTGCGAGCAAGCCTTCGAACGATTGATCCCAGCCGTATTGCGTGGCGAACCACTCCGCCTGCCGATGCACGAGCCAGCCGCACTCGCCGGCGCGCGGCTGCCGAAGGATCACGAGTTCGTGCTGCGGCTTGCTGTCGAGCAAGCGCTCGATCACCTTCATCGCGGCGATCAACTGTTCCTGGGAAAGCACCGTGAGGCCGTTAAGCAGCGCCGATACTTCTTCGATCACCGCCGCGTCGAGCGGCGCATAGGCCGCGTGGCCGTTGTCGGTGAGCGCGATCAGCGACTGGCGCGCATCCGAGTCGGACGGGCGCCGCGTAATCAGATTGCGTCGTTCGAAGCTGGTCAGAAGGCGGCTGAGATAGCCGCTGTCGAGGCCGAGGTTGCGCCCGAGCACCGAGGCCGTCTGCGCGCGTCCACGCGACAGTTCATGTAGCACGCGCACTTCAGTCAGCGAGAAGGCGCTTTTTGCCAAATGCTCGTGCAGAGCGCCGATGTGCTGGGTATAGAAGCGATTGAAATGGCGGACGGCCTGAGCGCGCCGCAGCGCCTCGGAATCTGTCAAATGCTGCTCCCCGGGGGAATTTTTATGGCTTGCTACGCACCACTATATTGGAACGGAACCTATTAAAAAAGCCGCCCGTTCGAGGGACGTGCCAAAGTGGTATCTGAAAGGTATGGATTTCAATGCGTCCCGTCGCTCAGAAACAGAACCAATGTGAACCACTCGGAGGCCGTCCGGTATCTCGGGTACGGGTAAATCCCGATCCCTGCAAACCGTTCTCCCACGTCATCAATTCACCCTCTGACGCTTATCCAGCAAGGCTTTCCGTCGATCCAAACCAGCATGGGACCAGTTGATTGACTGGTATTATGTTGGTTATATAATGGGCTCTCATTTTCGTAGGCCGCATTCTTCCAGACGACCGCCGGAGCCCCATGGAAACTCGCTGGTCCGCACTGACGCCTGACGCACGCAACGTCACGCCGCTCTATCTGCAGCTCGCGCGCAATCTGGCGACGGCGATCCACTGCGGCGTGTGGTCGGCGGGTGAAGCGCTGCCTTCGGAGCGCACGCTTTCCGATGCGATCGGCGTGTCGCGCATCACCGCGCGCAAGGCGATCGAGCTGCTGGTCGAGCAAGGCTTGATCCGGCGGGCGCGGGGTGCGGGCAGCTTCATTACGCCGCGTGTCGAAGATCCGCTGTCGCGGCTCACCGGCTTCACGAAGAAGATGCAGCAACGCGGTTTCCGGCCGGACTCGGTGTGGCTCGAGCGCGATATCCGCGCCGCCAACCGTGACGAGCTGGTGCACCTCGGCCTGTCGCCCGGTGCGGCGGTGGCGAGCCTGCGGCGCCTGCGGCGCGCGGACGGCATCGTGATGGCGGTCGAGCATTCGGCGCTGCCGGTCGCCATCGTGCCCGACCCGCAGGCCATTGGCGTGTCGCTTTACAGCTATCTCGAACAACGCGGCGCCGCCGTCGTGCGCGCCTTGCAGCACTTTCGCGCGGTCAATGCGTCGAGCGAGATCGCCTCGTTGATGGATATCGAACCGCGCTCGGCGCTGCTGGTCATTACCCGTATCGGGTATAGCGCGGACCAGCGTGCGATCGAACTGACCGACACCTACTGCCGCGACGACTACTACGATTTTGTCGCTGAATTGCGCACCTGAATTTCGCAACTGACTGGCGGACCCGAGCGAGGCTACGCGGGCCGCCGTCACGTGCGGCACCGTCGAGCGCAATTCAGTCACACCCCGTATTACGCCTCACCAGAGAGAATCATGCTGACCGGAAACATACTCACCACCGATGGGTGGATTCACGGCACGCTCGAATACGAAAACGGCCGCATTACGGCGCTGACCGGCGAACGTGTCGATCCGTCGAAGAACGACGCGCCGTACATCCTGCCCGGCTTCATCGATCTGCACGTACACGGCGGCGGCGGTTCCGACGTGATGGAAGGCGGCGACGCGATCGAAACCATCGCCCGCACCCATGCGCGTTACGGTACGACCAGTCTGCTCGCCACCACGATGACCGCGCCGCGCGACGAGCTGATGAATGTCGTCGCGGGTCTGGGCAACAACGCGCGTATTCGCACGCCGGGCGGTGCGCGCGTGCTCGGCGTCCATCTGGAAGGTCCGTACATCAATCCGGGCAAGCTCGGCGCGCAACCGGACGCCGCCGTGTCGGCCGTGATGGACGAAGTGCTGAAGTATCTGTCGATCGCGCCGATTCGCGTGGTCACGCTGGCGCCGGAAATCGCCGGCCACATGGAGATCATCTCGGAGATGGCGGCGCGCGGCGTGCGCGTGCAGCTCGGCCATTCGCTCGGCACCTACGACGACGCCGTCGCCGCACTCAAGCACGGTGCGTGCGGCTTCACGCATCTGTTCAACGCGATGTCGCCGATGCATCACCGCAATCCCGGCCTAGTCGGCGCCGCGCTCGCGCACGCCGAATTCGCCGAAATCATTCCCGATTTGCTGCACGTCCATCCGGGTGCGATCCGTGCCGCGTTGCGCGCGATTCCGCGTCTGTACGTCGTGACGGACAGCACCTCGGCCACCGGCATGCCGGACGGCGAATATCGCCTCGGCAGCCAGCATGTGACGAAGTGCCTCGGCGGCGTGCGCCTCGCCGACGGCACGCTCGCCGGCAGCACCCTGACGATGGATCAGGCGCTGCGCAATCTCGTATCGATCGGCTTGCCGATCGCCGATGTTTCAAACCGTTTGTCGCGCTACGCCGCCGACTACCTCGGCATCGAAGACCGCGGCCGTATTGCCCGCGGCGCGTGGGCCGATGTGGTCGTGTTCGATCGTGAACTGGCGTTGACCGCGACATACGTCGAAGGGGAATCAATTGTCGAATATGCTTAAAGAGGCGCTGGCGTCCGCTGAAACGGTCGCCGCGCAACTCGCGGAACCGTCGCGCGTCGAGAAGTTGGCGGCGAAACTCGCCCAGCAGCCGCGCCATGTCGCGCTGACGGTCGCGCGCGGCAGCTCCGACCATGCGGCGAGTTACTTCGCAAGCCTGACGATGAGCCGCCTCGGTGTGCCGGTCGCCTCGCTGCCGATGTCGGTCGCGACCTTGCAGCAAGCGCCGCTGCAGGTGCGCGATCAGCTCGCGCTGGCCTTCTCGCAATCGGGCAAAAGCCCGGATCTGGTCGGCACGATGGAAGCGCTACGCAAGGCCGGCGCGCTGACGGTGGCCGCCGTGAATGCACCGGGCTCGCCGCTGGCGGACGCGTGCGAATTTCATCTTCCGCTCGTCGCGGGTCCGGAGCTGAGCGTCGCGGCAACCAAGAGCTACATCGCGATGCTGTCGATCTCCGCGCAACTGGTCGCTCACTGGCAGAAAGACGACGCACTGCTCGGCGCGTTGAACACGCTGCCCGACGCGCTGCACGCCGCGGGCACGCTCGACTGGTCGAATGCAGTGGACGAACTGCGCGGCATCGAACGCATGATCGTGATCGGCCGCGGTCTGGGCCTCGCGATCGCGCAGGAAGCCGCGTTGAAATTGAAGGAAACCTCCGGCATTCAGGCCGAGGCGTTTTCGAGCGCGGAAGTGCGGCACGGTCCGATGGAACTGATCGACCGCGACTATCCGCTGCTGGTCTTCGCACCGCGCGGCCCTGAACAAGCCGGCTTGCTGCAACTCGCGCGGGACATGCAGGCGCGCGGCGCCCGCGTGCTGCTCGCCGCACCGCACGACGTGCCGGAAGCGACGCTGCCGCTCGCCACCACTGCTCATGCGGCGCTCGATCCGATCGCCGCGATCCTGTCCTTTTACGTGATGGCCGCCGGCCTTGCCGCCGCACGCGGGCGCAATCCTGACGCGCCCCGCCATCTCAACAAAGTCACCGAAACTCACTGACGAGAAATCAGATGCGACGTGTCGAGGAGTCCCGCTTGATGAGCCATTCTGAAGGCCATATTGTTTTGCTCGCGCCGATGACCGGTCCGGTCGTGCCGCTGGCGAACGTGCCCGACCCGGTGTTTTCGGGCGGCATGTTCGGTGACGGCATCGGCATCGATCCGCTCGAGGGGCGACTCGTCGCGCCGTGCGAGGGCACCATCACCCATCTCGCGCGCACTGGTCACGCGGTCACGCTCGCGACGGCCGAAGGCGTGGAGATTCTGCTGCACATCGGCATCGATACGGTCGAGCTGAACGGCAAGGGTTTTGCGCCGATGGTCGCGCAAGGCGCACACGTGCATACCGGAGACGTGCTGATCGAGTTCGACCAGGACCAGGTCGCGCTGAACGCGCCGAGTCTTGTCTCGGTGATCGCGATTGCCAATTCAGATGCGTTCGAGATTGTCGAGCGTGCGCAGGACGGCATGCTGAAGGCCGGCGCAACACCGTTGCTGATACTGCGCGCCCGCAGCGGCGAGGCGGCGCAGGCAGCGCGCGAGGCGAGTGCCACCAACGTGACCGAAGAAGCTCGTCAGCAAGTCACGCTGGTCCACGCAGGCGGTTTGCATGCGCGACCGGCGGCGCGCGCCCGTGAAGCGGCGCGTGGTTTCGATGCGCGTGTCGAAGTGCGTTACGAAGGGCGCAAGGCGGCGATCGAGAGCGTGGTCGGTTTGCTCGGTCTCGGTGCGGGTGAAGGTGCGACTGTCGAATTGCTCGGTGTCGGTCCGCAAGCCCAGGCGGCGGTCGAAGCGATTGCTCACGAGTTGACGCGTGAAGCGCACGGCGAAGTCGAAGAGAAGCCGGCGCGGCAAAGCTCACCGGCGCCACAAGCGGTCGTGCGCGCTGCGGGCGAAGCGCTCGCGCCGAACACGCTCGCGGGCGTGTGTGCGTCGCCGGGCGTCGCGGTCGGCAAGCTGGTGCGCTGGGACGATGCGGATATCGATCCGCCGGAAAAGGCGAACGGCACGTCGGCGGCAGAGAGCCGCTTGCTCGACAAGGCGATTGCCACCGTCGACGCCGACCTCGGTACGACCGTGCGCGATGCGTCGCAACGCGGCGCGGTGGGCGAGGCGGGCATCTTCGCCGTGCATCGTGTATTGCTCGAAGATCCCACGCTGGTCGACGCGGCGCGCGACCTGATCAGCCTCGGCAAGAGCGCCGGCTTTGCATGGCGTGAGGCGATCCGCGCCCAGATCGCCATCCTGACGAATATCGAAGACGCCTTGCTCGCGGAACGTGCCGCCGATCTGCGCGACATCGAAAAGCGCGTATTGCGCGCGCTCGGTTATACGAACGCCGCGGCACGCACGTTGCCGGAAGAGGCCGTGCTCGCGGCTGAAGAGTTCACGCCGTCGGATCTGTCCTCACTGGATCGCTCACGCGTCACGGCACTCGTGATGGCGCGTGGCGGCGCCACTTCGCATGCGGCGATTCTCGCGCGCCAGGCTGGCATTCCGGCACTGGTGGCCGTGGGCGATGCATTGCACGCGATTCCGGAGGGCACGCAAGTGGTCGTGAACGCCACCACCGGCCGCCTCGAATTCGCGCCGACCGAGCTCGACGTCGAACGTGCGCGTCTTGAGCGCAACCGCCTGGCCGGCGTGCGCGAAGCGAACCGCCGTACGTCGCAACAGGCGGCTGTCACTGCCGATGGCCGCGCGATCGAAGTCGCCGCGAACATCGCCACGCTCGACGACGCGAAAACCGCCGTCGACAACGGTGCCGATTCAGTCGGCCTGCTGCGCACCGAGCTGCTGTTCATCCACCGCGCCGCGGCGCCGACCGTCGACGAACATCGTCAGAGCTACCAGGCGATCGTCGATGCGTTGAGCGGCCGCACCGCGATCATTCGCACGCTGGACGTCGGCGCGGACAAGGAAGTCGATTACCTGACACTGCCGCCCGAACCGAATCCGGCGCTCGGCCTGCGCGGCATCCGCCTCGCCCAGGTGCGCCCGGATCTGCTCGACGATCAGTTGCGCGGCCTGCTCGCGGTCCAGCCGCTCGGCGCCGTACGCATCCTGCTGCCGATGGTGACGGATGTCGGTGAGTTGATCCGCATCCGCAAACGCATCGACGAATTCGCCCGTGAATCGGGCCGTACCGAACCGATCGAAGTCGGCGTGATGATCGAAGTGCCATCGGCTGCCTTGCTCGCCGATCAACTGTCGCAACACGCGGATTTCCTGTCGATCGGCACCAACGATCTGACGCAATACACGCTTGCGATGGACCGTTGCCAGGCTGACCTCGCGGCGCAAGCGGACGGCTTGCATCCGGCGGTGCTGCGCCTGATCGCAGCGACCGTGCAGGGCGCGAACAAACATGGCAGGTGGGTCGGCGTATGCGGCGCACTGGCAGGCGATCCGCTGGCCATGCCGCTGCTCGTCGGCCTTGGCGTGACCGAGCTCTCGGTGGATCCGGTCTCGGTGCCGGGCATCAAGGCGCGTGTGCGCAACCTCGATTATCAGCTGTGCCGTCAACGCGCCCAGGATGCTCTGGCGCTCGAATCGGCGCAGGCGGTAAGAGCAGTAAGCCGCGAAACCTGGCCTTTGGACTGAACCCCGCACAGTCCGCAACCAGCTTTCGCTCAGTCATCACGTATAGCTAGAACTCAACGACAACTGTCGACAACGAGACAAGGATTGGAGGTGTCAATGGATGGGAATCCGTTTCTGAAGATTCAGCGCCTGGGACGCGCGCTGATGCTGCCGATAGCCGTGCTGCCGGTTGCCGGCCTGCTGCTGCGATTGGGCCAACCCGATGTGTTCAACATCAAGATGATCGCCGACGCCGGCGGCGCGATCTTCGACAACCTGCCGTTGCTGTTTGCGATCGGCGTGGCGGTCGGCTTCGCGAAAGACAACAACGGCGTGGCAGGTCTCGCGGGTGCGATCGGTTATCTGATCGAGGTCGCGGTGATGAAGGACATCAACGACAAGCTCAACATGGGCGTGTTGTCCGGGATCGTGGCGGGTATCGTCGCGGGCCTGCTGTACAACAGGTACAAAGACATCAAGCTGCCCGACTACCTCGCATTCTTCGGAGGGAAACGCTTCGTGCCGATTGTCACCGGCGTGGCCTGTCTGGCGATAGGCATTGTGTTCGGCTACGTCTGGCAGCCGGTGCAAAGCGTCATCGATACAGCGGGCCATTGGCTGACGACCGCGGGTGCGCTCGGCGCGTTCGTGTTCGGCGTGCTGAACCGTTTGCTGCTCGTCACGGGTCTGCATCACATTCTCAATTCGCTGACGTGGTTCGTGTTCGGCACCTTCACGCCGGCGGGCGGCGCTGCGGTGACGGGCGACCTGCATCGTTTCTTCGCCGGCGACCCGACCGCGGGCACGTTCATGACGGGCTTCTTCCCGGTCATGATGTTCGGCCTGCCGGCCGCGTGTCTCGCGATGTATCACGAGGCGCCGAAAGAGCGCCGCGCGATGGTGTTCGGCCTGCTGGCCTCGATGGCGCTCACCTCGTTCCTGACGGGTGTGACCGAGCCGATCGAATTCAGCTTCATGTTTCTCGCGCCGGTGCTGTACGCGATCCACGCCGTGCTGACGGGCTTGTCGCTGGCGATCTGCTCGGCGCTCGGAATTCATCTCGGCTTCACTTTCTCGGCCGGCTTTATCGACTACGTGCTGAACTACGGCCTGTCGACGAAGGGCTGGTGGGCGATTCCGATCGGCCTCGTGTACATGGTCGTGTACTACGGTCTGTTCCGCTTCTTCATTCGCAAATTCAACATGGCGACGCCGGGCCGCGAACCGGCCGCCGAAGAAGAGCAGATCGAGTCGTTCGCAGCCGGCGGTTTTGTGTCGCCGGTGGCGGGTGCCGCCGTGCCGCGCGCACAACGGTATATCGCCGCGCTGGGCGGCGCGTCGAACCTGTCGGTGGTGGATGCCTGCACGACGCGTCTGCGCCTGTCGGTGGTCGATGCCAATAAGGTCTCGGAAAGCGAACTGAAGACGATCGGCGCGCGTGGCGTGCTCAAGCGCGGCTCGACCAACGTGCAGGTGATCATCGGACCGGAAGCCGACATCATTGCCGATGAAATCCGCACGGTGATCGCGCAAGGCGGCGGCGATGCGGTGAAGCCGGTGGCTGCTGCGGCGCCCGCCGTCGCTGCTGCTCCTGTGGCGGCTGCAAGCGGCGCTGAAGGCGGTCCGCTCGATCCGGATCCGCTGCGTTGGCTCGCGGTGTTCGGCGGCGCGGGCAACGTCGTCTCGCTGGACGCCGTGGCGGCAACGCGCCTGCGGATCGTGGTTCGCGATCCGTCGGTGGTCGATCGTCAACGTCTGGCTACGCTCGATACGGCGTGGGTCTCAGCGGATACGTTCCACATCGTAGTGGGCGACGCCGCTCAGCGCTACGCCGCACAACTGGCGACGCGTGTGTCACCCGATACGAGTGCCGGTGCGGCGCCGCTGCCCGCGTGATCTTATCGAGGCTTTGAGCTGAGTTCGGTCCTCCGCCCAGCCTGGGCGCTACGATAAGTAAAGGGGAGCTGACAGGCGCTGCATTCTGTTTAACCCCATACAAATAAAAAGCGGCACCTTGATTCAAGGTGCCGCTTTTGCGTTTACCGGCTTGAGCCTAACGGCGCGCGGCCGGCGACGGATGCATCAATGTGCTTTTTGCTTACCTGTTTCTAACGGCCGGCGCGATTCCAGCCACATTACGTTGATGATGCCGAACGCCAACGCTACGCCAATGCCGAGAAGCCAACTGAAATACCACATCACAAACTCCTGTTAATCGTATTCCTGATCAATACATTGAATGGTGATTCTCTTCGAGCGCCGCGGCGGTCACCTTGCCTCGCATCACGCGATACACCCAGCTCGTGTAGATCAGGATGATCGGCAGGAAAACGATCACGGCGATCAGCATGATCTGCAGCGTCATGCGGCTCGAGGTCGAATCCCATACGGTCAGGCTGCTGCGGCCGTCGAGCGAGGAGGGCATGATGAACGGGAACATCGAGAAGCCTGCCGTCAAAATCACGCCGATGATCATCAGCGAGGTCGACAGGAAGGCGCTCTTTTCAAAACGCGAACGCGCCAGCAACAAGGCAAATATGCCGCCGACGAGGCCGGCCACCGGCGCGATCACCATCCACGGATAGTTTGCGTAGTTGGTGAGCCACAGGCCGGGTGCGCCGATCACGTTTTTCAGCAGCGGGTTGGCCACCGTGTCGAGCGGCGCGGCGTCGACGATCTGATAGCCGCCGATCATCGTGGCGATCAGCGCGCCGGCAAGCAGAAACAGCACCACGGCGGCGAGCGAAGCGATCCGCAGCGCCAGCGAAGCACGCTCGGCGACGGCACCGTCCGCCTTCATTTTCACGAAGGCTGCGCCGTGCGCGGCCAGCATCGACACGCTAACGAGCCCGCAGAGCACGGCGAATGGGTTGAGCAACGCGAAGAAACTGCCGTGATACGTGACGCGCAGATCGGTGTCGAATGAGAACGGCACGCCTTGCAGCAGGTTGCCGAACGCCACGCCGAACACCAGCGACGGGACGAAGCCGCCGACAAACAACGCCCAATCCCATGCGCTGCGCCAGCGCGGGTCTTCACGCTTGCTGCGGTAGTCGAAGCCGACCGGCCGGAAGAACAACGAGAACAGCACCAGCAGCATTGCAAAGTAGAAGCCGGAGAACGACGCGGCGTACACCAGCGGCCACGCGGCGAACATCGCGCCGCCTGCGGTGATGAACCACACCTGATTGCCTTCCCACGTCGCGCCGACCGTGTTCACGACGATGCGTCGCTCGGCGTCGCTCTTCGCGATGAACGGCAGCAGAATCGCCGCGCCCATGTCGAAGCCGTCGGTGAGCGCGAAGCCGATCAGCAGCACGCCGATCAACACCCACCAGATCAGTTTGAGGGTTGCGTAATCCATGATGATCTTTCCCTTGGAACAGAGTGGCGGCGAATCATGCGGCCGTGTTGGTCGGCAGAGGCTGATTCAGCGGCTGTTGTTGCTCGTGATGGTAGCGCCCCGTGTGCAGCGACGAAGGCCCGAGTCGCGCGTACTTGAACATCAGCATGATTTCGATGATGAACAGCACCGTGTAGAACACCACGAAGCCGGCAATGCTCAAGTAGAGATCGCCCGGCGTCAGGCTCGAGGCGGACAGTGCGGTCGGCAGAATGCCGGCAATGGTCCACGGTTGACGGCCCACTTCAGCGACGATCCAGCCGAATTCGGCAGCGAGCCACGGCAAGGGAATCGCCCACACAGCCCAGCGCAGGAACCAGCGGCGTTTCTCCAGCAGCAACGAGCGCTGCGCGCAGAACCAGAACGCCAGCACGAAGGTCGCAAGAAACAGGATGCCGAGACCGACCATCAGGCGGAACGAGAAGAACACGGGCGCCACCGGCGGAATCGTCTTCTTGGCGGCTTGCACGATCTGATCCGGCGTGGCGTCGGTGACGTTCGGCGTGAACTGTTTGAGCATCAGGCCGTAGCCGAGGTCTTTCTTGTGTGCGTCGAAAGCGGCCTTGGCTTCGTCCGTCGCGTCGCCCTGTTTCAGCTTTTGCAGCGCGGCGTAGGCGAGCATGCCGTTCTTGATGCGTACTTCGTTCTGCGCCATCAGGTCTTTCAGACCGACCACCGGTTCGTCGATCGAGCGCGTGGCGATGAGGCCGAGCGCATACGGAATGCGGATCGCGTAGTCGGTGCGCTCTTCCTTCTGGTTCGGAATGCCGATGATCGTGAAGGGCGCGGGTGCGGGCGCCGTTTCCCATTCGGATTCGATGGCGGCCAGCTTGATCTGCTGAACTTCGCCGGTGCGGTAGCCGGATTCGTCGCCGAGCACGATCACGCATAACGTCGAGGCCAGACCAAAACCGGCGGCAATCGCGAACGAGCGCAAGGCGAATTCGGTGTCGCGGCGCTTCAGCAGATACCACGACGACACGCCGAGCACGAACATCGAAGCGGTCACATAACCGGCCGATACGGTGTGCACGAACTTCACCTGTGCGACCGGATTGAACAGCACCGAGAAGATGCTGTCGAGTTCCATGCGCATGGTCTGGTAGTTGAAAGTCGCGCCGACCGGATTGTTCATCCAGCCGTTGGCCACCAGAATCCACAGCGCCGACAGGTTCGAGCCGAGCGCGACGAGGAACGTGACGGCCACGTGCTGCACTCTCGAGAGCCGCTTCCATCCGAAGAAGAACAGGCCGACGAAGGTGGATTCGAGGAAGAACGCCATCAACCCTTCGACGGCCAGCGGCACGCCGAAAATGTCGCCGACATAGTGCGAGTAGTACGACCAGTTGGTGCCGAACTGGAACTCCAGCGTAAGACCGGTGGTCACGCCCATCGCAAAGTTGATGCCGAAGAGCTTGCCCCAGAATTGGGTCATGTCCTTGTAGATCTGCTTGCCGGTCATCACATAGACCGACTCCATGATGACCAGCAACCAGGACAGACCGAGCGTGAGCGGCACGAACAGAAAGTGATAAAGCGCCGTGATGGCGAACTGGAGGCGCGACAGTTCTACGACTTCGCTAACGGGCATGTTGATCACCTTGGGACGGATGCGAGGCAGGCACGGACAGCAGCGCCTGCGCGACTTGTTCAGGCGGCAGCGACATATGCTCCGCCTGCGGATGATTGAAGAACGCGTACTTGAGCGCCATCAGCAGAGCGAATTTGATGGCGAGGACGATGGCGATATCCCGCGCCAGCGTCGGACCGCGTGCCCAGGCGGCGAGCCGTTTGCGCAGGCTCGAGCGAGGGTTGCTATTGCGATTCAGGGCTAGGGTCATGATCGGTCGAAGGCAACTTCACGCCGGTGTGTCCGGCTGGAACCAGGCTGCGTGAGCGGCCTGGCGAGTGCATCCCGATTCTAGGAGCAAGGACCTTGCGCGCGTGAGTCCGGCACTGCGGCATTGGGTCGCGAACGTCGCCCCGTGCGGACAGTATTGCGATGGGGATTGCGATACGTCAAGAAAGCCGTGTTTGACCGGTAAGTTTCTGATCGAGGACGCGTGCGTCTGCGATTGAGCGCATGCACCGGCGAGCGGGCACAAAAAAGCCCTGCCTTCTTGCGAGGGCAGGGCTCCGTGATCAACCAGTGTGCGCCGGACGAACCGGCACGATTCAAGGTTTCAGGCTTTACGCATATTCGCTCAACGCGCCGCGCATTTTCTTCATTGCGCTCGCTTCGATCTGGCGAATGCGTTCGGCCGACACGCCGAATTCGTCGGCCAGTTCATGCAGCGTCGAGCCGCCCGAACCGTCGTCTTCCACCTTCAGCCAGCGTGCCTCGATGATGCGGCGGCTGCGGGCGTCCAGCGCGTCGAGCGCGCTCGCGATACCGTCGCTTTGCAGCTTGTCGCGCTGACGCGAAGCCAGCACGGCAGTCGGCTCGCTATGCGAGTCGGCGAGGTAGGCGATCGGCGCGTACGACTCTTCGCCGTCTTCGACCTGGCCTTCCAGCGCGATATCGCCGCCGGACAAGCGCGTTTCCATCTCGGCCACTTCTTCCCGCTTCACGTTCAGCTCTTTGGCAAGACCTTCGATCTCGTCCGGCGTGAATGCACCCAGCCCCTGCTTGTGACTGCGCAGGTTGAAGAACAGCTTGCGCTGCGCTTTGGTGGTGGCAACCTTCACCATCCGCCAGTTGCGCAGAATATATTCGTGAATCTCCGCCTTGATCCAGTGCATGGCGTACGACACGAGGCGCACGTTTTGCTCGGGGTCAAAGCGCTTCACGGCCTTCATCAGGCCGATATTGCCTTCCTGGATCAGGTCGGCATGCGGCAGTCCATAACCAAGGTAATTGCGCGCGATCGACACGACCAGCCGCAGGTGCGACAGGACGAGACGGCGCGCGGACCCGAGGTTGTCCTGCTCGCGAAATTCGGTGGCGAACTGGCGTTCTTCCGCCGGCGTCAGCATCGGAATCCGATTTACGGCCTGGATGTAGGCGTCGATATTGCCCAGTTGACCGGGCAGCAGCGAGGAATGCGAGAGCGCCAGTGCACCTGCCGAAGCGGCCTTAGCCGACGACGGGCTCAAAGTACTCGGAAGGGTCATTGCATGGCTCACGTAGGAAACTCCTTTGGAATCAGACAAAAGCGTGTTCAGTTAAAACGACTCCAGCGTTGGATGTTAGCACTCTGATTTGCCGAGTGCTAATACTTAGAGGCCGTAGGGGCATCCAGGTTCCCCATTTCCTATTGAAATTTAGGTTTTGATAGCCATGTGCCGCGCCTGCTGCCCGTCGCATGCGCGCCGTAGAATTTACCTAACGTCTTCCTTTCGCCTTCATAAGTAACCGACTTTTTCTAAAATAGAAGTGACTAATTGCGGGAATTCACTATTCCTCAGACAATCCATCGGATCAGGATTGTCATTAGAATAGATACAACAATGTGCAGGTAATCAACGTTCGACCAGGTCGGGTGTTCGATGAACAACAAGAAAAATGTTTGGCGTGGTCTGGCTCTAAAAAGTGCGGCGGCGGCTTTTCTGCTTGCCGGCTCGGGCCTGGCGGCAGGTGACCAGTTCGGCGTGCAGATCGCCGGCGGTCTCGGCGATAACCACATCAAAAAACTCGATCTCGGTCTGGTGTGGGATCCGAACCTCACGTGGTGGCAGATCGGCGATTGGCATTTCTCGTTGATCGGCGAGGCCCACGTGGCCTGGTGGCATACCGATGAAGGGAATGTGCACGAGAACATCGGCGAAATCGGTGTGACGCCGATCATTCGCTTCATCGACGGAGCGGGTGCGATTCGCCCTTACATCGAAGCGGGCGCCGGTATCCGCCTTCTGTCGAGTCCGACCATCGCGTCTGACCTCTCGCTCGCGACTGCGTTCCAGTTCGCCTCCATGGCGGGTGTCGGCGTGCAGTTCGGCAACCGCCAGCAGTACCAGGCCGGTTACCGCTTCCAGCATATTTCCAACGGCGGTATCAAAGAGCCGAATCCTGGTATAAATTTCCACCAGCTATATTTGCAATATAACTTCTGACGACCGTGGCCACGTTCGGCTTACCGGTGCAAGGGGCTGAGCAATGGCGGCAAAGACAATTGAAGCGATTCGCGGACTCGAGCGAGAACGCTTCCGTGCGATGGTCGACGGCGACGGGCAGTCGCTCGATACGCTGCTCGCGGACAACGTGAGCTATGTCCATACGAACGGCAAGCGTGAAACGAAGCGGCAGTTCATCGACGGTATTACCGCCGGGCGCCGCCGCTATCGGCAGATCGAAGTGCAGTCGCAAGAAGTGCTGCCGGTGGGGCGCGAGACCTGCGTCGTCACCGGGCGCGCGCTGATCGAAATGGAAGCGAACAACGGAGCGCTGCTGTTTCCGATCGCGTACACGGCGATTCACACACAGGAAGATGGGCAATGGCGCCTGATCGCCTGGCAGGCGACGCGTTGCGCGATCGAGTGAGCCATGTGAGCCCACCCGTTTCGCTAGCCGCGCTGGGTGAGCGCCCTGTGAGCGCCCGGACGGGAGTTCGGGCGTGTTGAAGGTTTCGGGCGAATACTGGAACGTCCAGTGAGTATCAGGCCGCACCTGAACGTGTTCCTTGATGAGGCGCGTGAGGGTACGAACGCTTCAATCGTCACGTCGTCGGGAATGCGCTTTTCTTCGATCAGTTTGCGGACGAAATCGAAGTCGGTTTGCGAGACCGACGGGAAGCCGACCTCGATCTCCTTGAAGCAGATCGCGGCCGTCATCTTCGTGCTGGCGCGCGGCGCCGCACGCGCTGCATCGCACGCACGCCGCACACCTTATGCCGGCACTTTCGCGACATCGACGATCAGCTCCACTTGCCGCTCGATCGCGCTCGGGATGGGTGCTTCGCCGCGCAACACAGCATCGATCCACGCAGCCGTGGTCGGGGCGTCGCGCGCTTCGGGCAAGTCGACTTCAGGCGCATCGGGCGACGAGCGCTCATGCGGCACGCGCGTTTCGCAGATGCCGTCGTGCAGCCAATCCACTTGCACCTGGCGCCGCGTGTCGGCTACC
Source organism: Paraburkholderia caffeinilytica (assembly GCF_003368325.1). Classification (NCBI taxonomy): domain Bacteria; kingdom Pseudomonadati; phylum Pseudomonadota; class Betaproteobacteria; order Burkholderiales; family Burkholderiaceae; genus Paraburkholderia; species Paraburkholderia caffeinilytica. The sequence continues at coordinate 2,532,929 of NZ_CP031467.1, forward strand.
GCTTCGCCTTCTGTGCCGCGCGCGAGCAGGGCGCCGCCCTCTGCGGCGGCCGGGTGTGTGTTGAACAGCTGCGTGAGACTGTCGCGATACGGCGGATGCGTGTAGTTCACGAGCCGCAACCCCGCGGGCGCGAACGGCTGCAGGATTTTCACGAGCGTATGGGTCGAATTGCGCACGCCCATCCGCCGACGCAGCGAGAGAAGGTGTGCGAGCTTCGGCGCGAGAACGTCGATTGGCGCGAACGCGAGACGCCGCTCGGCGAGACCGTCTTCGATGTCGGCATGCGATTGCGCGAGCGGGATCTGCAGATGCGTGAAGATTTCCGCGCTCGTCACGCGGCCCGGATCTTCGGTGACGCCATGCATGAGCACCGGCACACCCTCGCGTGCCAGCAACAGCGCCAGCAGCGGCACGAGGTTGGGCTGTTTGCGCGCGCCGTTATACGTGGGTATCGATACGGGCCGGAATGCGGCGTGCGGCAGATGAATCGGTTCGAACGACGCTTGCGCGCTGGCCAGCATGGCGGCGAGTTCATCGGCGGTTTCGCCTTTCACGCGATACGCGAGCAGCACGGCGCCGAGTTCGAGGTCGGACACTCGGCCGTCGAGCATCGCGGTGTAGAGCGCGCGCGTATCGTCAGCGGTCAGCGCGCGGGCGCCGTTCGGGCCGCGGCCGATTTCCTTGATATAGCGGGCGCAGGGGAAAGGAGTGGCGGTGTCGGCGGAGTCAGTCATCGGTCGCAGTGGGACGGGGTAGCGTGCCGCTTTGGGGCGGTCGGCCACGGAATTCAAAGGTTGTTATCTAGCGTCAGTATCGCATCTATAGCGGTCCGGCGATCTGGCGGTCCAGCGATCCGTCTGTCCAGATGGTCGGAGTTCCAGCAGTCAGGAGTTCCAGCGGTCCAGCGAGTCGATGCGCCAGGGCCGCCGATCCGCGCGTGCCGATGCCGATCCGCTGCACCGCGCTTTGCTGCGCGTTAAACTCGATGCTTTACCGCCGCGCGGGCGCGGCACAATCCAAAAACGGAGAACGGGATGAGTTACGTATTTGCACCCGCACCGGTCGTTGCGGTGCCGGTGGTGGGGGCCAGCGAGGCGTTCGCGGTGCGTCGCATCTACTGTGTGGGCCGTAACTACGAGGCTCACGCGCGCGAGATGGGGCATGATCCCGACCGCGAGCCGCCGTTCTTCTTCACCAAGCCGGCCGATGCCGTGCTGTATGTCGCGCCCGGTGCGACCGGCGAATTCCCCTATCCGTCGCAATCGAAGAACGTCCACTTCGAGATGGAACTGGTCGCGGCGATCGGCAAAGGCGGCAAGAACATTCCTGCCGAAAGCGCGCTCGACCACGTCTACGGCTACGCACTCGGTCTCGACATGACGCGCCGCGATCTGCAGGCCGAGGCGAAGAAGCTGGGCCGTCCGTGGGATACCGCCAAGGGCTTCGATTATTCCGCGCCGCTCGGTCCGATCCATCCGGTCACGACGGTCGGCCATGTCGGCAAGGGCGCGATCTGGTTATCGGTGAACGGCGAGGAAAAACAGAACTCGGACGTGTCGCAGCTGATCTGGTCGGTCGCCGAAACGGTTGCCTATCTGTCGACGCTGTTCGAACTGCAACCGGGCGATCTGATCTTCACCGGTACGCCGGAGGGTGTCGGCGCGGTGGTGCAGGGCGACCTCATGAAGGGCGGTGTGGACGGGCTCGGCGAGCTCAGCGTACGCGTCGTCTGAGGCGTGGTGGGAGGAGACACATAACATGAAGCTCTACAGCTATTTTCGTAGTTCGGCGTCCTATCGCGTACGCATTGCGTTGAACGTGAAGAATCTGCCGTACGACTACGTACCGGTGCACCTGGTGCGCGACGGCGGCGAGCAGCTGAAGCCCGAGTATCGCAAGGTGAATGTGGACGGCATCGTACCCACGTTTGTTGACGGTAACGAAGTCATGCCTCAGTCGCTCGCGATCATCGAGTATCTGGAGGAAACGCATCCCGAGCCGCCGCTCTTGCCGGGGACGCCCGCCGAGCGCGCCTATGTGCGTTCGGTGGCGCTGCAGGTGGCGTGCGAGATTCATCCGCTGAACAATCTGCGCGTGCTGAAATACCTGAAACACACGCTGTGTGTCGACGACGACGCGAAAGACGCGTGGTACAAGCATTGGGTCGAAGCGGGTTTTGCGACGCTCGAGGCGCATCTGGCGGGCGATTCGCGCACCGGCAAGCTTTGCTTCGGCGACACGCCGACACTGGCCGACGCCTGTCTGATTCCACAGGTATTCAACGCCCAGCGCTTCAAGGTGGATACGGCGAAGTTTCCGACGATTCAGCGCATCTACGATCATGCGATGCAACTCGACGCGTTCGCTCGTGCCGCGCCTGGTGTTCAGCCCGACGCGGAGTGATGCGGTGGTCTGAATGAAAAAAGGGCGTTCATTGTGAACGCCCTTTTTGCTTGTTTCGCGACGAACGGCGCTGCGTTCAACCGCCCAGCAACGCGTCCGAAAACTCCTCCGCGCTGAACGGCTGCAAGTCCTCCACCTTTTCGCCGACGCCGATGAAGTACACCGGAATCGGACGCTGCCGCGCAATCGCCGCAAGAATGCCGCCCTTCGCCGTGCCGTCGAGCTTGGTGACGACCAGGCCGGTGAGGCCGAGCGCGTCGTCGAAGGCTTTCACTTGCGCAAGTGCGTTCTGGCCGGTGTTCGCGTCGATCACGAGCAGCACTTCATGCGGCGCGCCGTCTTGCGCCTTGCCTATCACGCGCTTCACCTTGCGCAGTTCTTCCATCAGATGCAGTTGGGTCGGCAGGCGGCCGGCCGTGTCGGCCATCATGACGTCGATCTTGCGCGCCCGCGCGGCGCCGACCGCGTCGAAAATCACGGCTGCGGGGTCGCCGCTTTCCTGCGACACCACGGTCACGTTGTTACGTTGGCCCCAGATCGCGAGTTGCTCGCGCGCGGCGGCGCGAAAGGTGTCGCCCGCGGCCAGAAGTACCGATTGCTCGAAGCTTTGCAGATGCTTGGCGAGCTTGCCGATGCTGGTGGTTTTGCCCGCACCGTTGACGCCCGCGATCATCATGACCAGCGGTTGCGCGCGGCCGAGCATCAGCGATTTTTCCAGCGGCTTGAGCAAGTCGATCAGCAGCGTGCGCAGCGCCGTTTTCACCTGCTGAGGATCGGTGAGGCGCTCGGCGCGCACTTTCTCGCGCAACGATTCGAGCAGGAACTCGGTGGCTTCGACGCCGGCATCCGACATCAGCAGCGCGGTTTCGAGCTCTTCGTACAGATCCTCGTCGATCTTCGTGCCGACGAAAATACCGGTCAGGCTCGAACTCGTTTTCGACAGGCCGGTCTTCAGGCGAGTGAGCCAGGAGCGCCTCGCGCTTGCGTCCTGCATAGGTGGCGGGACGATTTCCACGGTTTCGAGCGCGGGGGCTTCGGGCTCATGGCGGGTAGCCGGAGCCGCCGGCCGCGGCGCAGTCGGCGCGACGGGCGCTTCCGGCGCCTCTACGGCGGGTACGGGCGCCAAGGCCTCCGGCGCCGTTTGCGATTCCTCTGGCGCGTTATCGGACTCTTTCGAACCCTTGAATCGTTTGAAAAAGCTGAACATGATCTGGCGTGGTGAGAGCGCGCGCCGATGCGCGCAGCCGGGACAGGCCCGTGGGAGCGGCAGGCAGCGTTGCGATGCGGGATGCAAGGCGCTGGAAGCCGCACATTTTATCAGGCGCGCCGCCACCCGTCGTATCGGCCGAACGGCCAGGCTGGACGCCGTGCGCCCCTGTGGTAACGTTGGCGCTCCAGTCCGCACGCATCGGCGTCGCGGGCGCTCCTATAACGTAATCGAAACTGCATGCCCCGTTCTGCTCCTTCACGCGCCCACGGCGCTTCGTCCAAAGGCGGCAAGCCGCACGCCATCCGTATCATTGGCGGCGACTGGAAGCGCACGCCGCTGCCCGTGCTCGATCTCGACGGCTTGCGCCCCACGCCCGACCGCGTGCGCGAAACACTGTTCAACTGGCTTGGCCAGCGGCTGGACGGCCAGCGCTGCCTCGATCTGTTCGCCGGTAGCGGCGCGCTCGGCTTCGAGGCCGCGTCGCGCGGCGCGGCGCGGGTGCTGATGGTCGAGCGCAACGCGCGGGCCGCCAGCCAACTGCGCGCGAACCAGGAGCGCCTGTCGGCGCGTACGATCGAAATCGCGGAAGCCGACGGCTTGCGCCTCGCGGCGAGTCTCGCCCCCGGATCGTTCGACGTGGTTTTCCTTGATCCGCCGTTCGGCGGCGATCTGCTCGACAAGGCGCTCGCTCTGGCCGTGCCGCTGCTGAGCCCGGACGGTTTTCTGTACGTGGAGGCAGGCGACGCGCTCGAACTGGCCGGGAACGAGACACTTGCCGGTTGGGAAATCGTGCGGCAAGGCAAAGCGGGCGCTGTCCACTTTCATTTGCTGCAGCGCGAAAATAAGGAATAATGCGCGTTCCAAAACAAGCAGCGGACGGTTACTGTCACGCGTGCGGTCGGTGCCAAATGCGTCGCGTGGACGCTTTGACGTGCCCATTTGTCTGAAGAGAGGAGAAGTCTCATGGTAGTCGCCGTGTACCCGGGCACGTTCGACCCGCTGACGCGCGGTCACGAAGACCTCGTTCGACGCGCGTCGAGCATTTTCGACACGCTGGTGGTGGGCGTTGCCGATAGCCGCAACAAGAAGCCGTTCTTCACGTTGAAAGAGCGCCTCGATATCGCTCATGAAGTGCTCGGGCACTACCCGAACGTTCAGGTGATGAGCTTCAAAGGGCTATTGAAGGACTTTGTCCGCAGCAATAACGCCCGGGTGATCGTGCGTGGCCTGCGCGCCGTCTCGGATTTCGAATACGAATTCCAGATGGCGGGCATGAACCGCTATCTGCTGCCGGACGTTGAAACGATGTTCATGACGCCGTCCGATCAGTACCAGTTCATTTCCGGCACCATCGTGCGTGAAATCGCGCAGCTGGGCGGTGACGTGAGCAAGTTCGTGTTCCCGTCGGTCGAAAAACGGCTGGAAGAGAAGGTGGCAGCACTGAATTCGAATGACGGCGCTTCGGCGGCGCAACCGTAACCGGCGTAAACTGTCGGATTGACGGATCAAAGCTGGCTTCGGCCAGCGCGAAGTGAGAGAAGCATGGCCTTGATGATTACCGACGAGTGCATCAATTGCGACGTGTGCGAGCCCGAGTGCCCGAACGACGCGATTTCGATGGGCCCGGAAATCTATGTGATCGACCCGAAGAAATGCACCGAGTGCGTCGGCCATTTCGACGAGCCCCAGTGTATTCAGGTGTGCCCGGTCGAGTGCATTCCGCGCGACCCCGAGCATCTGGAAACGGCGGAAGGTCTGATGGCGAAGTACCACGCGCTGCAGGCTGCGAAGGGCGCATGAGACTTTGAATGCGAGTGAATGGCGAGGTGTCTGCCTCGCCGTTTTCTTTTGCGGCAACGCCGTGTGTTCCTGTGTGTTGCGCGCAAGGTTATTCCACGCGTTATCCGGACGTTATCCGACGTAAGCGCCGAAAATGTCGTGCAGCGCGGCCAGCAGAATGTCGCATTCGGCGTCGGTGCCGACTGAGATTCGCAGATGCTGGTCGATTCGGGCCGCCTTGAAGTGGCGCACGAAAATTTCCTTTTCCCTGAGCCGTGCCACGAGTGTCGCCGCGTCGTAGCCTTCGTGACGCGCGAACAGCAGATTCGCCGCTGACGGCACCACTTCGAAACCTAGCGCCGTCAAGCCTGCGGCCAGCCGCTCACGGCTTGCAATCACCTTGGCGCAATTGTCGCGGAACCACGCTTCGTCTTCGTACGCAGCAACGGCCGCGACTTGCGCCAGGCGGTCGAGCGGATACGAGTTGAAGCTGTCCTTCACGCGGTTCAGGGCGTCGATCAACTCCGGATTGCCGAACGCGAAGCCGACGCGCATGCCGGCAAGCGAGCGCGACTTCGATGCCGTCTGAATCACCAGCAGGTTGGGATAGCGGTCGATCAGCGCGATGGCCGATTCGGCGCCGAAATCGACATAGGCCTCATCGATCACCACGACCGATTCCGTGTTTCTCGCCACCAGACGCTCGATGTCGGCGAGCGGCAGCGGCCGCCCGGTCGGCGCGTTCGGGTTCGGGAACAATACGCCGCCGTTAGGCGCTGCGTAGTCATCGACATTGATGGCGAAGCTATCGTCGAGCGCGATGGTCCGATAGTCGACTTCGAAGAGCCGTGCGTAGGTCGGGTAAAAGCTGTATGTGATATCCGGAAACAGCAAGGGTTGGTCGTGCTTGAGCAATGCCTGAAAGGTGAGCGCGAGCACTTCGTCCGAGCCGTTGCCCGCGAACACCTGTTCCGGGCGAATGCCGTGATAGGCGGCGACCGTTTCGCGTAACTTGCGCGCTGTCGGGTCGGGATAGCGCCGCAGCGACTCGCTCGCGTCGCCGAGTTCCTGCCGGATCGCTTCAAGCACGCGCGGTGACGGTGGATAGGGATTCTCGTTGGTGTTCAGCTTGACCGGATGCGCAACGGCGGGCTGCTCGCCCGGCACATACGGCGTTAGACGGTGAACGATGGCACTCCAGTAGCGGCTCAAGCGATTCTCCTGTCGATGGCGATACGGCGATACGGCGATACGGCGATACGGCGATACGGCGATACGGCGATACGGCAATACGGCAATACGGCAATACGGCAATACGGCAATACGGCAATACGGCAATACGGCAATACGGCAATACGGCAATACGGCAATACGGCGCGCGGGTCGGACACTCAGGGATTGTTGCGATGCAGTTGCATCGTCGCCCGCTCGAGCTCGCCCTGGATGATCTGCGGCATTACCGCCAACGCGCGTTCGATCGACGCGTCGATCACGTCCTGCTCTTCCCGCCGCGGTGGTTTCAGCACGTAATTGGCAACGTCCGGCTTGGCGCCGGCTCGCGCGCTTTCGGGAATCAGGTCGCGCGGATGGCCGATGCCGATCCGCAGCCGCCAGTACTGTTGGGACGACAGATGCGCGGTGATGTCCTTCAGCCCGTTGTGGCCGCCGCTGCCGCCACCGAGCTTCAGCTTGACGCTGCCAGGCGGCATATCGAGTTCGTCGTGCGCGACCAGAATTTCGTCCGGAAGAATCTTGAAGAACTGCGCAACCGCCACGACCGACTGCCCCGAGCGGTTCATATAAGTCTGCGGCTGCAGCAGATGCACTTCTTCGCCGTGAAGCCGGGCCTTCGCGTAGAAACCGTGGAAGCGCCGCTCGTCGCGCAGCGTCGTGCCTGCATCGCGCGCCAGTTGATCGACCAGCCAGAAGCCGGCATTGTGGCGCGTCGCGGTGTATTCAGCGCCCGGATTGCCGAGCCCGACGATCAGCTTGATCATGATTGCGTAGGTCCATCTGGCCCGGCGCTGAACGCGGCCGAGCCGAAAAAAACCGAAAAAAAACCCGCCGGGGCGAACCTCGGCGGGTCACATCGACCGTTTCATTGAAACGGATCGAGAGGATTGCTTGCTCTGCGCCAAAAAGGCACTTAAGCAGCCGGCGTTTCGCCTTCGCCAGCAGCAGCTGCGTCGCTTTCAGCGACTGCGCCAGCCGGGATCGTTGCCGATGCGACGACCGGGTTTTCTGCGTCAACGTGAGCAACCAGTGCCACGCCTGCCGGCAGGACGATGTCCTTGGCGTGCAGCGACTGACCCGCTTCGATCTTCGCCAGGTCGACTTCGAGGAATTCCGGCAGTGCCGACGGCAGGCACTCGATTTCGATTTCGTTGAGGACGTGCGAGATCACCGCGCTCGACAGCTTCACTGCCGGGTTGGTTTCCTGGTTCATGAAGTGCAGCGGCACCTTGGTGTGCAGCTTCTTCTTCGCGTCGACACGTTGGAAGTCCACGTGCAGCACGAGTTGACGGAACGGGTGGTATTGCACGTCGCGCAGCAGAACCTGTTGCGACTTGCCGCCGATTTCCAGGTCGAGGATCGACGAGTGGAATACTTCTTTCTTCAGCGCGTGCCAGAGTGCGTTGTGGTCCAGTTCGACCAATTGCGTGTCAGCACCAGCGCCATATACGATGCCCGGGGTCTTACCCGAGATACGCAGGCGGCGGCTCGCACCCGTACCTTGCAAGGAACGCTCGAAAGCGACTACTTTCATGTTGAATCTCCAATGCACTGCCCGCGACCAGGCAGTAAAAACGGGGCCTCCAAGCCATAACGGCTGAGGCCCCAGAGCGATGGCACGAACCTTCGTTCGTTCATGCCAATTGTGCAAAAGCGCAGCGCTCGGTACTGCAATGCGCGCTGCGCCTTCGCAAATACTTAACTTTCAGCGAACAGCGACATCACCGAATCGCCGCGGCGAATCCGCGAGAACGTTTCGGCGAGCAGGCCGGCGCTGGTCAGCGAACGGATCTTGGCGCACGAGCGGGCTTCTTCGCCGAGCGGGATCGTATCGGTGACAACGAGTTCGTCGAGTGCCGAAGCTGCAATACGCTCGCCTGCGCCGCCCGACAGAACCGGGTGCGTGGCGTAAGCGAACACCTGCTTCGCACCGCGTTCCTTCAAAACCTGAGCTGCCTTGCAGAGCGTGCCGGCGGTGTCGACCATGTCGTCCATGATCACGCAGGTACGGCCTTCGACTTCACCGATGATGTTCATCACTTCGGCAACGTTCGCTTTCGGGCGGCGTTTGTCGATGATCGCGAGATCGCAATTCAGTTGCTTGGCCAATGCACGGGCACGCACCACGCCGCCGACGTCCGGCGAAACGACCAGCAGGTTCTCGTAGTTCTGCTTGCGCAGATCGCCGAGCAGCACGGGCGTAGCGTAGATATTGTCGACCGGGATGTCGAAGAAGCCTTGAATCTGGTCGGCGTGCAGATCCATCGTGATGATCCGCTCGACGCCGGCGATTTCCAGCATGTTCGCCACGATCTTCGCCGAGATGGCGACGCGCGCCGAACGCGGGCGTCGATCTTGACGGGCATAACCGAAGTAGGGGATGGCTGCGGTGATCCGGCCTGCGGATGCGCGCTTGAGCGCATCGACCATGATCATGAGTTCCATCAGATTGTCATTCGCCGGCGCGCAGGTGGACTGCAGGACGAAGACATCCTTGCCACGCACGTTTTCCTGAATCTCGACCTGGATTTCACCGTCCGAGAAACGGCTAACCATTGCTTTGCCGAGGGGAATACCGAGGATTTTGACGACTTCCTGTGCAAGCGCGGGATTTGCGTTGCCAGTAAAAACCATCAGGCCGTCATGGCTGCTCATCGTGCACCTACTTCAGGCTGGGGGCGAGGGAAATGCGAGAATTTTTGGCAGGGGAGGAAGGAGTCGAACCTTCGAATGCCGGAATCAAAATCCGGTGCCTTAACCAACTTGGCGACTCCCCTACACTAACTTTGAGCTTCACCGAACGAGGGAACGTTCGACGACGCAAAACTTATGACGCGAAAGTAAAGAGTGGATGCTGATCGAGACTTGCAGTCACTGCGCTGTTCCATTCGCCCGGCAGTTTGGCTTGCGCCGCTTCTGCTTCAGCTTTGCTACGGAACGCTGCAAATACACTTGCACCTGATCCAGACATCCGCGCTGGTGCGATGTCTTCAAACCATCGCAGCACTTGCGCTACTTCCGCGTATTTTCCCACGACAACCTGCTGCATGTCATTGCGGCCGAAACTTTCTGGCCAGTCAGTGTTGCAGCTAAGTTCTGCAGGAAAGTCCGTAATTATGAGGGGTTTCGAATCTCTTGTCAACGCTTTTTCGGAGAAAATCGCTGCAGTCGGAACGTGAACCCTCGGTGTTACCACCAAGAAATGGCGCGGCGGCAATTGTACAACGTCTAAAGCTTCTCCAACACCCTGTGCGAACGCATTTTTCCCAAAAACAAAAAATGGCACGTCCGCACCGAGTTTCAACGCCAGCGCCTGTAATTCCAGCCGTGGCAAATCGAGCTTCCAGAGACGGTTCAGCGCGAGCAGCGTGGTGGCCGCATCGGAGCTGCCGCCGCCGAGGCCCGCGCCCATCGGCAGGCGCTTGTCGATTTCGATATCGACACCTTCGAGCGAGCCCGTATGCGCTTTCAGGAGCGTTGCGGCACGCACGGTGAGATCGTGTTCCGGCGGGACGTCGGCGATCTCGGTGCTGCGCGTGACGAGGCCGTCGTCGCGCCGCGTGAAGTGCAGGATGTCGCCCCAGTCGAGCAACTGGAAGACGGTTTGCAGCGTGTGATAGCCATCCGGCCGGCGGCCGGTGATATGCAGGAAGAGGTTCAGTTTCGCTGGCGCGAGGCAATCGCGCAGCGAATCGGTCGTTTCAATCATGAGTCGGGGCTACATGCGCCATAACGGCGCTGAAGAAGCGGCAAGGGTTGCGCGAACAGGCGCGAATACGGAACTACTGGTCCAGCACGAGCTTGATGTCGAGCGGCGGTTCCGAGCGGCTCAGATTCAGGCGCTTGACGCCGGTGGCCGGTGCGTCGGCGTAGGCCAGATAATCGATCGTCCAGCCGTCCTGTGCGATCTGCTTCAGGCGCGACGGCTGCTCCGGATCCTTCTCGGTCCTGGCGCGCGAAGTCGGCGCCGGCGACGGTTGCAGCCAGTAGCGCAGCCCTTCGACCGGCAGCGCGAAGCCGAGCGCGTTCTGCATCAGCGTGGAGACGTTGTCGGCGGTGAGCGGTTGGCGGTTCGGCAGTTCGAGCGTGGCTGAAGCCGGCGACGAAGTCACGATTGCGAGTGTCTGACCGAGCGGATTGCGCAACTGCAGCGTGACCGTATCACCCGTTTCCTGCCAGGTGAAATTGCCATAGGCATTGCGCTGCTGGCCGTTCTGATCGTTGTACTGGACCGCGAAACGGCCTTGATAAGCACGCGAGGTCTGTGCCGTAACGGACGTTGCCGCATTCGACGTGGACGGCCCCTGCGGCTTGACCGATGCACAACCGGCCAACGCGACAACCGCTGCCGCCACGAGTCCGAGCGCCGCGCCACGCGGCGCCCGGGGATAGGAAATCAAGCGGGAAAGACGCATCAAAGATCGTTTACCTGAAGACGTTGCAGCGTTTTGACCAGCGTGTCGTTGTCCGGTTCGAGCTTGCGCGCGTCGCGGAAAGCGGCGCGGGCCTGATCTTGCGCACCCGTTTTCCACAACACTTCACCGAGATGTGCGCCGATTTCGGCGTTCGGCTGGAGGTCGTACGCTTTGCGCAGCAGCTTGATTGCATCCGACGTATTGCCCATCCGGTACTTGACCCAGCCGACGCTGTCCATGATGAACGCGTCGTTCGGTGCCAACGCCGAGGCCTTCTCGACCAGCTTGTCCGCCTCCGACAGGCGCTGATTGCGATCGGCCAGCGAATAGCCGAGCGCGTTGTAGGCCTGTGGATTGTCCGGCTGTGTCTGGATCAGCTTGCGCAGTTGCGCTTCCATGACATCGTAGTGGCCGGTCTTTTCGGCGGCCATGGCGTAGTCGTAGGTGAGATCGGGGTCGTCCGGGAAATTCGCGGTGGCTTGTTGCAGGCGTGTTTCCGCTTCCGGATAGCGCTTCGCATCGAACAGAACGGCCGCATCGGTGCGTGCGATCAGCGCCTGGTCACGCGGATCGGGCGCCTGCAGGCCGGCCAGCAGCCTGCGTGCGTCTTCCGTCTTGCCCTGCTTGGCGAGCAATTGCGCGCGCGTGATCTGCGCCGGCACGAATTGCTGGCTCGAGGGCGATACCTTGTTCAGCCAGTCGCTCGCCGCCGCTTCGTTCTTCTGTTCGAGCGACAGTTGCGCAAGATAGATATACGCCTGGCCCGGATCGGCGCCCGGCGTTTTTTCGGCTTGCTGCGCGTACTGGGTCAGATAAGTCTGCGCGCCGTTGAAATTCTTCTGCTGGATCTTGATCAGCGCGAGCGCCATCAGCGGCGTGAGGTCAGTCGCGTTGTTCTTGTGCATGATCTCGAACTGCTTCTGCGCGTCATCCAGACGGTCACTCGCAAGATACATCTGCGCGAGCGCGAGACGCGCGTCATGCGATTTCGGATTCTGCTGCACGTACTTTTCGAGCGACGCAATACCTTCCTTGCGCTCTTCCGGACCCATCTGCGACAGCATCAGCGCGGCCGGCAGATAGTCGGGCTTGAGTGCAAGCGCCTGTTCGAGCGATTTGCGCGCGCCCGGTGCGTCGTCCGAAACGAGCTGCTGGCGCGCGATGGCCAGTTGCGCCTCCGGCCGGTTCAGGTCGTTCTTCAGCAGGTCCTGCAGCACATGCAAGCCGCCGATCCGGTTCGGACCGCGGGAGAGCAGCAGCTGCAGCGCCAGAATCGCGCTGCCGCGATTGTCGGCGGGCACTTTCGCGAGTTCACTGGCGAGGATCGGCGCGGCGTCGTCAGGCTTGCCCGACAGCACGAGCAGCGACGCGTCGAGTTGCGCGGCACGCTCCGAATTCGGCGCATACTGCTGCCACAATTGTGCGGCGGCCAAAGCGTCCGACGGGCTTTGCGCGGCCAGCGCGATTTCCGTGGCGCGTTGCGCCATGCGCGGATCGTGCGTGTCGCGCGCGAGCGCGAGATAGGTCTGGTAGGCGGGCGCCGGCTGGTCGCGTTGCAAGGCGACTTCAGCGGCGAGCACCTGGAATACGATCTGACTGGACAGCGGCACGCCCGGCAGGGACTTCTGGTCTTCTGCCGTCGCCGGGCCGAGCGGGTCCGGCAGGGTGACGGAGGTGTCATCCGAGTCCGGCGACGGGTCCTGCGCGTGCGCGGGCACGGCAGCCAGCGCCCAGACGGCGAGCGCGGCGGCACCGAACACGCGGCGAGCGGACACGGCGTGCGGCACGCGGGATGCGCTAGCCGGGCGCTTCGAAAACAGCTTCACGAAGGACAAGTTCATGGAAATCCGTTCAATGTTTCGGACGATTGTAACGCGCTCGCTACAATAAGCGCACAACCACTCACGCAAGTTGCAGACCAGTTAGACATGCCAGAGCTGCCAGAAGTTGAGGTTACCCGAAGGGGAATCGAACCGTATGTGTCCGGGCGCAAGGTTGAACGCGTCGATGTGCGTACGTCCGCGCTGCGCTGGCCGATTCCGGCGGACCTTGCGAAAACCTTGCGTGGCAGCGTGGTGCGCAAGGTCGAACGGCGCGGCAAGTATCTGCTGTTCGAAATCGACGGCGGCTGGTTCATTGTGCATCTGGGCATGACCGGCACGCTGCGTGTGCTGCGCCATGTACCGCGTCCGCCAGCGGCGGCGAAACACGACCACATCGACTGGATTTTCGACGAATTCATTTTGCGCTACCGCGATCCGCGGCGTTTCGGCGCGGTGCTGTGGCACCCGCGCGAAGCCGGCGACGTGCTCGAGCATCCGCTGCTCGCGGGCCTCGGTGTCGAGCCGTTTTCGCCGGCGTTCTCCGGCGCGTTGATGCACCGGCTCACGCGTGGGCGCAAGGTGTCGGTGAAGCAGGCGTTGCTGGCCGGGGAAATCGTGGTCGGCGTGGGTAATATCTACGCATCCGAAAGCCTCTTTCGCGCCGGTATCAGGCCCACCACCGCGGCGGGCCGCGTTTCGCTCGTGCGCTACGATCTGCTGGCCGACGCGGTGCGCGTTACGCTCGCCGCAGCGATCGAGAAGGGCGGCAGCACGCTGCGCGATTTCGTCGGCAGCGATGGTGAAAGCGGTTACTTCCAGCTCGACTATTTCGTCTATGATCGCGCGGGGCTGCCGTGCCGCGTGTGTGGAACGCCGATCAAACAGATCGTCCAGGGGCAGCGCTCCACGTATTTCTGTCCCACCTGCCAGCGCTAAATTCTCGATGCCCTCTCGTTTAAGTCCGTCCGCACCGCCCGCTGCGCCTGTTATTCCTGTCATGTCTGATTTTTCCAGGCGGCTGATCGCGTGGCAGCGCCAGCATGGCCGTCATGACCTGCCCTGGCAGAACACGCGCGATCCGTATCGCATCTGGCTGTCGGAAATCATGCTGCAGCAGACTCAGGTATCGACGGTGATTCCGTACTACGCAAGGTTTCTTGCTCGGTGTCCGGATGTTGCCTCGCTCGCCGCCGCGCCGGCAGACGACGTGATGGCGTTGTGGGCCGGCCTCGGCTACTACTCGCGCGCGCGCAATCTGCACCGCTGCGCGCAGGTGGTCGTCGAGCAGCATGGGGGCGCGTTTCCGGCGTCGGCCGACGAACTTGCCGAACTGCCAGGCATCGGCCGCTCGACGGCAGCGGCGATCGCCTCTTTCGCATTTGGCGCGCGGGCGACGATTCTCGACGGCAACGTGAAGCGCGTGTTGGCGCGGATATTTGGCGTCGAAGGTTTTCCGGGTGAAAAGAAAGTCGAGAACGCGATGTGGACGCTGGCGGAATCGCTGCTGCCGTCCAACGCATCGGACGACGAGGTCAGTGCGTACACCCAAGGCCTGATGGACCTCGGCGCGACGTTGTGCGTGCGCGGCAAGCCGGACTGCCTGCGCTGCCCGTTCGCCGCGGACTGCGTGGCCAACGTGAGCGGACGTCAGCGTGAACTGCCCACGGCACGGCCGAAGAAAGCGGTGCCGACGCGCCGCACGTGGATGCTGGTGCTGCGCGACGGCAACGCCGTGATGCTGGAAAAGCGTCCGCCTTCGGGGATCTGGGGCGGCTTGTGGAGCCTGCCCGAAGCCGCCGACGAAGCCGCGCTCGCCGAGCGTGCGCGTGCCTTCGGTGGCGACGGCGCGGTTTCGCCGCTCGCGCCGCTTACGCACGTCTTCACGCATTTCAAGCTGGATATCGAGCCGCGGCTCGCTGAACTGGATCGCGGTGTGGGCGCATTGGCAGAGTTGGGCGACGCCGATACCGCATGGGTCGCGTTAAGCGAGCTCGATTCGTTTGGCGTGCCCGCACCCGTGCGCAAACTCCTGGACAGTCTGCACGGCTCGCTGCTTTAGCCGGAACCGGGCAACGAGCGCGCCACATCAAAGCAACTGATGCTGCTGCATATAGTGATGAACCACGTCGATGCGCGCGCCGGCATCCTGCAATTCCATCAGCTTTTGCCTTGCACGAAGGGCGATCGGCAACACCTCCGCGAGTCGGTTCGACACCCATGACGGATCTTCGAGCCTGAACGGTTCCGCGAACGGCAAACTGTCCGGGTCGCGCTCGCGGATCGTTGCGATGATCCGTTCGAGCACCTCCGCGCACGCGCCGAATTTGGCCAGATGCTCATTACCCTCGAGTGGTATGTCTTCTCCGAGCGGCTCCGCCATGCCGACCAGCAAGCCGCTGCTTTCCACGCGATGCGACAGCAGGCGAAACCGCCGCGTGCCGCGCGCCCGGATCAGCAGCATGCCGAAGGCTTCGACATCGCACTCTTCGATTTCGGCAAGGCAGCCAATTGCTTCGGGCACCGAAGGCTCTTCGTCGCGGGCCACTTCCGCGCCGCTTTTCAGCAGACACACCCCGAACGGCGTTTTTTCACGCAGACAATCACGCGCCATGTCGAGATAGCGCGCTTCGAAGATTTTCAGCGGCAGCAGCCCATCGGGAAACAGCACCGTATGCAGCGGAAACAGCGGCACATCGGCAAGCACAGTAGAAGAAGACATGGCGCAACGCTTCGAGTTGAGGCCGCGCGATGCGGCCGGTTAAGCCACTAACTTCGATGATTCGCCGATATCGACCGGCGCATCGCGGTGCCGCACAATGACATTCGCCGACGTTGCGAGACGCGCGGCGAGCGTCTCCGCAATGAATACCGAGCGGTGCTGGCCGCCCGTGCAACCGATCGCAACCGTCAGATAGCTGCGGTTGTCGTCACGGAAATGCGGCAGCCATTTGGCGAGAAATTTTTCGATGTCGTCGATCATTTCGTGCACGACCGGCAGTGCGTCGAGAAAATCCCGCACCGGTTTGTCGAGGCCCGTGAGCGGCCGCAATTCATGATCGTAGTACGGGTTCGGCAACGTGCGTACGTCGAAAACATAATCGGCGTCGAGCGGCACGCCGCGTTTGAAGCCGAAAGACTCGAACATCAGCACGAGCCCTGCATCTTCCTGCTCGATGAAGCGTTTGACCCATGCCCGCAGCACGTTCGCGCGCAGATTGCTGGTGTCGATCTGGTGGCCGAATTCCGCGAGGCCCGCCACGAGTTCGCGTTCGCGTTCGATCGCTTCGGCGAGCGACGTCAACAAGCCGACGTCTGCATCATGCGCCGTGGAACCGGACAGCGGGTGGCGGCGGCGCGTTTCCGAGAAGCGTTGAATCAGCGACTGCGTGCTTGCGTTCAGGAAGAGTACGCGCACGTCGTGGGCGCGCGACAGGTCGCGGATCATCGCGGGCATTTCGTCGAGCGAAGCGCTCGAGCGCGCGTCGATGGCGACCGCGAGGCGTTCTTGGCCATCGTCGGCGAGATAGTTGGCCAGTTGCGGCAAAAAACGCGGCGGCAGATTGTCGACGCAGTAATAGCCTGCGTCTTCAAGCGCGTTCAGAGCTACAGACTTGCCGGAGCCGGAAATGCCGGTGATCAGGATTATGCGCATGGAGTCGTGAAATCCGTACAGTTCATCATAGCATCTGGTCCCCGTGCGCGGGCCGCCGCAGCCTGCCGTTGGCTGCGGGTGTCAGACGGTGCCGCGGGGCGCCGCGGAGTGCGCGGATTCAGATCAATTTGCCGGGAAACTGGCTGTCCGGGTCCTGCATGGCCAGACGCTGACGATCCATGAAGTCGCGCAGCGTGTCGATGCCGCGCAGTTGCAGGATCGTGTTGCGCACGGCCGCTTCGACCAGAACCGCGAGGTTGCGGCCGGCCGCCACCTGAATCGTGACTTTGCTGATCGGCAAGCCGAGCACGTCGACGGTTTGGCTTTCCAGCGGCAGCCGCTGGAATTCGCCGTCGGGACGGCGTACCAGTTGCACGATCAGTTTCAGCTTCATTTTGCGACGTACCGCGGTTTCACCGAAGATCGTCTTGATGTCGAGCAGGCCGAGACCGCGCACTTCAAGCAGGTTTTGCAGCAGCGGCGGGCAGCGCCCTTCGACAAAATCCGGCCCGAGGCGTACGAAATCCACCGCGTCGTCGGCGACGAGGCCGTGGCCGCGGCTGATCAGCTCCAGCCCGAGTTCACTTTTGCCGAGGCCGGAGTCGCCGGTGAGCAGCACGCCCATGCCGAGAATGTCGAGAAATACGCCGTGCAGCGTGGCGCGCGGCGCGAGAATGCGCGACATGTAGAGGCGCAGGCTGTCGATCACCGCCGCGGCGGACATCGGCGTAGTGAACAGCGGCGTGGACGAGCGCGTGCAGCGCAGCACCAGTTCCGGCGGCGCGGCGACGCCGCCCGCCACCACCAGGAACGGCGGTTCCAGCGCGATCAGCTCGGCCATGTGGCGCGAGCGGTCTTCGTCGGTTTGGCGCTTGTAGTAGTCGATTTCGGCGTCGCCGAGCACCTGGATCCGGTTCGGGTGGATCAGGTTCAAGTGGCCGACGAGGTCGGCGCTCGACGTGGCATTGGCGACCGATTCCGAAGAAAAGCCGCGTTCCCAGCCTTCATGCCCCGTCAGCCAGCTCAACTTCAGCATGGCGGCGTTGTCGTCGAAAATGCTCTGGGCGTTGATGCTGGACGTATCCATGAGTCGGTGACTCCCGTGTGGACCGCTTGCTTGGAAAAGGATGCGGCCTCGTTAAAGCGGACCGCGCACCTCGCCTGGCTGTACCCGCCTGCAGGCGGGAAGCCGGGTGAATAAGCGACGTGCGGATAACCGCCGATGCATCAAGGTTGCCACTGAGTGAGCAGGCGATGCAACGATTCGCGGTCTTCTTCCGTGTGCAGGCGCTCGCGGGCTTCGCGATCGGACAGCAACTGGGCGATTTCCGAGAGAATTTCGAGGTGCTGCTGGGTGGCCTGCTCGGGCACGAGCAGGAAGATCAGCAGCGAGACCGGCTGGCCGTCGGGCGACTCGAAGGGGATGGGTTCGGCAAGACGGACGAATGCGGCGAGCGGCTGCTTCAAGCCTTTGATCCGGCCATGCGGAATCGCGACGCCTTCACCAAGCCCCGTCGATCCGAGGCGCTCGCGCGCAAACAGATTGTCGGTGACCGTGCTACGGGCGATGCCGTTCTGGTTCTCGAAGATCAGGCCCGCTTGCTCGAACACGCGCTTCTTGCTGGTGACCGATAGTCCGACGACGACGTTCTCGAGGGGAAGAAATTTGGCTAAACGATTCATGTTGACAGGCGGAAACGTGGCCTGGGTTCTCCTCGCTGGGGCGTTTGAGTGATGTTCCATTCGTTTGATGCTCGCGGCGACGTGCGTTGGAGTCCGAAAGCGCAGGACTCCGGCCGACCGATTTCCGCTTGAGCTAACTTGACCCCGATGGTAACCGGAACATTATAGAACAGGGTAGCCGCGGATGGTGCGGCGCGCCATCCATGCATCGTGGGTTTCTTTGCAGGATTGATCCGGTGTGTGCGGCTGCCTGAAAACGCTGGCCTGAAACGAAAACCGCCCGGTCTCGGGCGGTTTGGCTGGGGATACGCAAATGCGGGCAAATGCGAGCAAATGAGAAAACGAAGGAAAGTAAACAGACCTTCTAATGTTCCCTATTGCGGCGGCACGTCCAGTAGCGGTGCCGGCTGGTACTTGATTGCATCGTGCTGATGGCCTTGCAGGCGATCCTTGTGGCGTATCACTTGCCGGTCGAGCTTGTCGATCATCAGATCGATCGCAGCGTAGAGATCGCTGTCACAGCTCTCGACGAAGATATCTTTGCCCTTCAGATGCAGGTTGATTTCAACCTTTTGACGCTTTTCCTTTTCCTTATGGTTGTCGACCGAGAGGACCACACTGCCGTCGATGACCTGATCAAAATGTCTTAGCACCCTATCTAGTTTGGTGATCACGTATTCGCGCAACGCAGGCGTTACTTCGAGGTGGTGTCCACTGATCTGCAGATTCATAGTGCTTCTCCAAGCTAGAGGCCGCTTGTTCCGCACGATGACGAAGGTCCGGTCGATCTGTCGGCTTGCCTGAGTCGCCCCCCGGTGACTGACTTCTGGCAGGTCGCATCGGCCGGCCTGTCCGCCAACAGCGGAGCGGCCGGTAAATGCCCGTCGCGGGAGGCGGCGGGCTACAGAGACTTGCGCAGGTTGACTGCCGGAATCTTGAGCGCTTCGCGATACTTCGCAACGGTACGCCGTGCGACCACGAAGCCCTGTTCCGCCAGCAGTTCGGCTATGCGGCTGTCTGAAAGAGGAGATTTCGGGTTTTCCGCTCCTATCAGTTGCTTGATGAGCGCGCGAATGGCCGTGGAAGAGGCCGCGCCGCCCGTGTCAGTCGAAACGTGTGATCCGAAGAAGTACTTAAATTCAAGCGTCCCGAATGGGGTCAGCATGTATTTACCGGTTGTCACACGGGAGACAGTTGATTCGTGTAGGCCCAGCGTATCAGCAATTTCTCGCAAAACCAAGGGGCGCATGGCAATTTCGCCGTGCACAAAAAAGCTCTTTTGACGCTCGACAATGGCTTGCGCGACCCGGAGGATAGTCTCGAAACGCTGCTGGATATTTTTGATCAGCCAGCGAGCTTCCTGCAGTTGCTGGCGCAACGATCCGCTCCCAGGATCGCCCCGGTTATTGCGCAGAATATTCGCGTACAGATGGTTGATGCGCAGCTTCGGCACCACTTCCGGATTGAGTTCCGCCTGCCAGCCCTGTGCCGTTTTGCGCACCATGATGTCCGGCACGACGTAGTCTGCTTCGGCCTTGCCGTAGGCCGCGCCGGGAAACGGCTCAAGCGAGCGGATCAGCACATGCGCGTCGCGCAGATCGTCGTCGTTCGCCTTCAGGTGCTTGCGCAGGCGCGTGAAATCGCGTGCCGCAAGCAGTTCCAGGTGGTGGGCGACGATGTCGAGCGCAAGCGTGCGCGTAGGCGACTGTTCGAGCCGCAGCAATTGCAGCTTCAGACATTCCGATGCCGAGCGTGCGCCGACCCCTGCCGGGTCGAAGCTGTGCAGCAGCGCAAGCGCGGCGTTCATTTCGTCGAGATCGACCTCGAGCTCTTCAGGCAGGTCGGTCAGCACTTCCTCGAGCGTGGCGGCAAGATAGCCGTCGTCGTCGAGCGATTCGATCAGAAACGTGATTAGCGCGCGGTCGCGCTGGCTCGCCTGGGTGACGCGAAGTTGCGCCATCAGGTGATCGCGCAGCGACGTGCTCGATTCGTGGATTTGCAGCGGTGGCAGATCGTCGTCGTCCGAGGCGTTGCCGGAGCGGCCGTAGTCGCCCAGATCCCATTGCGACGCTTCGCCGTTGCTGTCGCCGGCGAGGCCGTTGTACTCGTCGACACCCTGCGGCTCGCCGTTGTCGGCGCGCTCGCTGCTGCTGGTGGACGAAGACGACGTATTGCCGCCCATCTGGTCGGGCGGCGCGGAGGAATTGGGCGCCTGGGTAATCAGCGAGCCGTCGGCCGCCACGCGCAGGGGACTCGCGATCCAGTCGTCCTCATTCTCGAGGAGCGGATTCTGCGAGATCGCCATTGCGACTTCCTGCTGCAGTTCGAGCGTGGACAGCTGAAGCAGCCGGATGGACTGCTGCAGTTGCGGGGTCAGCGCAAGATGCTGCGATAGGCGGAGTTGGAGGCTGGCTTTCATGGCAAGTTGAGATTCATTGTAGAGAGTTTGCCACGACCGCGATACATTGCGACACCCGCAATTACGCGTGCGCCCGTTTTCGGCGGCGTTGGGCGCGGGACGGCCCAGGTCAAAAATGCTGATGTGCAGGTGCCGCAAAGGGACCGGCGAGTGCGCGCTCGCACCGCCGGCAGTCCTTTGTGTACTTACATGCGGAAGTGCTCGCCCAGATAGACGCGCCGCACGCTTTCGTTTTCGATGATGTCGCTCGGCGCGCCGGCGGCCAGCACGCTGCCGTCGCTGATGATGTACGCGTGATCACAGATGCCGAGGGTTTCGCGCACGTTGTGGTCGGTGATCAGCACGCCGATATTGCGTTGCTTCAGGAACTTGACGATCTTCTGGATTTCCAGCACAGCGATCGGATCGACGCCCGCGAACGGTTCGTCGAGCAGAATGAAGCTTGGATTGGTGGCGAGCGCTCGGGCAATTTCAACCCGCCGACGCTCGCCGCCCGACAGCGACAGCGCCGGATTTTCACGCAGGTGAGCGATCTGCAGTTCGTCGAGCAAGGCTTCAGTGCGGCTCGTGATGGTGTCCTTGCTGAGCCGCTTGCCGTTTTCTTCGACCTGCAATTCCAGCACCGCGCGAATGTTTTCCTCGACGCTGAGCTTGCGGAACACCGATGCTTCCTGGGGCAGATACGACAAACCCAATGACGCGCGCTTGTGAATCGGCAGCAGGCTGATCGACTTGCCGTCCAGGTCGATTTCACCCGCATCCAGCGGCACGAGGCCGACGATCATATAGAAGGAGGTGGTCTTGCCGGCGCCGTTGGGGCCGAGCAGGCCGACCACTTCGCCGCTTTTCACGTCGAGCGAGACGTCTTTGACGACCGTGCGTGAGCCGTAGCGTTTCTTCAGGTTGCGGACCACCAGCGAACTGCTGGTGCCGGCCGGTTTGCGATTCGGGAGGGACGGGGAGGAACTCACTGATTCGGTGCTCCCTGGATCGTGGTGGACGGCGCGAGCGTGGCCGACGCGCCGGTCAGCGGCGCAGCGCCGCCATTGCGCGGCGCCAGCATCGCCCGCACGCGGCCGGTCGGGTTGCCCGGGCCGGCGACGTCCTTACCTGCCTTCGCGGTGTAGAAGTCGCTCTGGCCGTCATAGGTGATGACGCTGCCGTGCACCTGGTCCATCACCGTCGAGAGGCCTTGCAGGCGTTTGACGGTGGCGTTGGTGGTGAGCGTGGTCAGATCCTGCTTGCCGTCGTAGTCGATCCGGATGGCCGTGCCTTCGATGTATTCATCGAGGCCTTCGCGTTTCTGGCGGAAATACGACAGATTGCCGCCACTCGACGTGCCGGTGGCGTACTGATAGCCCTGCGGGTCTTGCGTCACTTCGACCCGATCGGCCTTGATCACGATCGTGCCTTTAGTGGCGACCACATGGCCGGTGAATATGTTGACCTGTTTGAGGTCGTCGTACGTCATGTTGTCCGCTTCGACATTCAGCGGCTTGTCCTTGTCGGCGCGGTCGGCGTGGGCCAGCGGCGCGAAGCCGGCGAGCGGCAGCGCGACGATCAGCGCAGCGAGTCCGGCGCGGCACGCGGACAGGGTACGCGAGCGGCCGGTGTCAAAACGGGGGAACGATTCGTTCATGCAGTCACGCCTGGATTGGATTACCCGGGTTGCTTGGGCGAGCTGACGGAGCCTTCGGACGCGGCAATCGCGCCTTTCACATTGCCGAACAGCTGCATTACCCGGGTGACATTGTTGTAGTTCATGCCGCTGGCAGTCATCACAGACATGCCGCGCTGAAGTTTAACCGGCTTTTCGGTCTCGATCACATCGTCGTTGACCAGCACCCTAAAATGCTGCGAATCTGCCTGCATCTGCGGATCGCCGTTGCCGGCGGCCCGCAGGATGCGCGCGTTGTCGTACAGATCGACGATCGAGGCGTCGCCGTTCACCTTGCCGGTGTCGCCGGTCGCGGTGACGATCGGCTTGCCGGGCTGGAACGCGCGCATGGCCGGCTTGACCAGGTCGCTCAGTTCGTCGTCTTCGTAGTGGATCAGGGACTGCGCGGTCAGACGGTACTGCGTCGAACCTGACTGGTCGAGTTCGGAAACCGAGAAGTTGTCCGCGAAGTAGTCGGGCGTGTGCTCCTTGGGGCGCACCACGCCTTCGTTTTGCCGCGGCAGGGTGGCTTGCAGCAGCCACCAGGTGATCCCGGCGAGCGCCGCCATCGCGACGAGCGGAATCAGCGAGGTCCAGCGAAACCGATTCATCCGACGAGGCCTCGCTGTTCGCCGCTACAGGCTGCCGCGAGCAGCGCCTCGTATTTGTGCTGCGCGCGCAGCAGGGTGTCGCAGACTTCGCGCGCCGCACCGTGGCCGCCGCGCGCCTCGCTGACCCAGTGGGCGCGCGCGATCACTTCAGGATGCGAATTGGCCGGCGCCGCCGCGAAACCGACCTTCAGCATCACCCCGAGGTCGACCCAGTCGTCGCCCATATAGCCGCATTCCTCGGCCGTCATGCCGGTTTGCTTCAGCAGGTCGGCGAACGCCTGAGGTTTGTCTTGCACGCCTTGATAGACGTGGGTGATGTTCATTTCCTTCGCCCGCGCCGCGACGATGCCCGACTTGCGCCCGGTGATGATCGCCGTTTCGATGCCGGCCTGACGCAGCAGCTTCATGCCGTGGCCGTCCATCGAGTGGAACGCCTTCATCGTGTCGCCTTCCGCCGTAAACAGCAGGCCGCCGTCGGTCAGCACGCCGTCGACATCGAAAATCATCAGCTTGACGCGGCTGGCGCGTTCAGTGGCGGTAAGGGGGGCGACAGCCATCAGATCACCTTCTTCGAGAACAGGTCGTGCATGTTGAGTGCGCCGATCAGCTTGCCTGCTTCGTCGACGACCAGCATCTGATTGATGCGGTGGCGTTCCATCAGTTCCACGGCTTCGACGGCAAGTTGATCCGGACCGATGGTACGCGGGCCGGCGGTCATGACCGAGGCAATCGACAGTTCGCGGAAATCGCCGTCGCGTTCGAGCACGCGGCGCAAGTCGCCGTCGGTGAAGATGCCGGTTACGCGATCGTTGCGATCGACGATCGCCGTCATGCCCATGCGCTTGGCGGTCAACTGGAACAGCGCGTCGCGCACGGTCGCGTCTGGCGTCACCTTCGGCACCTGGTCGCCGGTGCGCATCACGTCGCGCACATAAGTCAGCAGGCGCCGGCCGAGCGCGCCGCCCGGATGCGAGCGGGCGAAGTCGTCCGGGCCGAAGCCGCGCGCGTCCAGCACCGCGACGGCGAGCGCATCGCCGAGCGCGAGCGCGGCGGTGGTGCTGGCGGTGGGCGCAAGATTCATCGGACAGGCTTCTTTTGACACGCCAGAATTCAGATGCACGTCGGCCAGTTGTGCGAGACTCGACGACGGGCGGCCCGTCATCGCAATCAGCTTCGCGCCGATCCGCTTGATGAGCGGCAGGATCGCCACGAGTTCTTCGGTTTCACCGGAATTGGACAGCGCGAGGAACACGTCGTCTGTCGTGACCATGCCGAGGTCGCCATGACTGGCTTCCGCCGGGTGAACGAAGAAGGCGGGTGTGCCGGTGCTGGCGAGCGTGGCCGCGAGCTTGCGGGCCACGTGGCCGGATTTGCCGATGCCGGAAACGACAACGCGTCCACGGCAGCCCAGGATGAAGTCGACCGCCCCGACGAAACCATCGTCGAGTTGATCGCGAAGCGCGCGCACGGCGTCCGCTTCGATGTCGAGCACGTCACGAGCGAGCGCGAGTGCCCGGTCGCCATTGATTTTCGCTATCATTCGCGGAGTATAGCAAAGGCGCCTGTTCGCCGCGCCGGGCCTGCTGTGCCAAGCCGCTGCCTTCATCAGCCCTTTTACCGGCCCCTCAACCTTGTCGCACGGCTTTTCTCGTGCGCGGTTCCGCTGACGAACGAGGACGCTTTACTGATGCGTTTTTGCCGATGATTTCCCCGCTCGAAATGACGCTGTTCCTGCTGCTGGCATCCGTGGCGGGCGTGGTGATCTTTCGCTTTCTGAATCTTCCACCGATGCTCGGCTATCTGACGGTCGGCATCGTCGTCGGGCCGCATGCGTTCGGTTTGATTCCGGATTCGGCGGGCGCGCAGAACCTGGCTGAATTCGGCGTTGTGTTCCTGATGTTTTCCATCGGGCTGGAGTTTTCGCTTTCCAAATTGCGCTCCATGCGCCGGCTGGTGTTCGGCCTCGGGCTATTGCAGGTGATCGGTACGATTGCCGTGGCGGTTTCGCTCGGCTTCGTGCTGGAGCGCTGGGTGCACATCACCTGGCAGGCGAGCGTGGCGCTGGGCGGCGCGTTGGCGATGTCGTCGACGGCGATCGTCAGCAAGATGCTGGCCGAGCGGCTCGAGATCGAAACCGAGCACGGCCGCAACATCTTCGGCGTGCTGCTGTTCCAGGATCTGGCGGTGGTGCCGCTATTGATCGTCATCGCCGCGCTCGGCGGCGATTCGAAAGATCTCGTCAGCGCGCTCGGGGTGGCCGCGATCAAGATCGTCGTGGCGCTGGCCCTATTGTTGATCGTGGGGCAGCGCTTCATGACGCGCTGGTTCAACGTGGTGGCGCGCCGGCGTTCGCAGGAACTGTTCATCCTCAATCTGCTGCTGGTCACGCTCGGTGCGGCGTTCATCACGGACAAATTCGGTCTGTCGCTTGCGCTCGGCGCGTTCATCGCCGGCATGTTGATCGCCGAAACGCCTTACCGGCATCAGGTGGAAGAGGACATCAAGCCGTTTCGCGACGTGCTGCTGGGCCTCTTCTTCGTCACGACCGGCATGCTGCTGAATCCGCGCGTGATCTGGGAGCATCCGTTCATCGTGCTCGGCTTCCTGGTCGGCCCGATCCTGCTGAAGGCGGTGATGGTGACCGGACTTTCGCGCCTCTTCGGTGCGTCGCCGGGCGTCGCGATGCGCACCGGTATCGGCCTGGCGCAGGCCGGCGAGTTCGGCTTCGTGCTGCTGAATCTGATTCTCGACAAGCATCTCGTCGACGCCACCCTGTTGCAGGCGATTCTCGCGGCGATGTTGCTGTCGATGCTCGCCGCGCCGTTCCTGATCCAGAACGCGGATCGAATCGTGCTGCGGCTGTCGTCGACTGAATGGATGATGCAGTCCTTGCAGATGACGCGCATCGCGACACAGAGCCTGAAGCAAAGCGGCCACGTGATCATTTGCGGTTATGGCCGGGCGGGGCAGAATCTGGCGCGCATGCTGGAGCATGAAGGTCTGTCCTATGTCGCGCTGGACCTGGACCCCGATCGCGTGCAGGCGGCTGCGGCGGCGGGTGAGTCCGTGGTGTTCGGCGATGCGGGGCGGCGCGAATCGCTGCTGGCCGCCGGTATCCATCGCGCCGCGGCGATCGCCATTACCTACGCGAACACGCCGTCGGCATTGCGCGTGTTACACAATATTCACGAACTGGAGCCCACGCTGCCGGTGATCGTTCGTACCGTCGACGACGCCGATCTGGAGAAGCTGCTGGCCGCCGGCGCGACCGAAGTGATTCCGGAAATCGTCGAGGGCAGTCTGATGCTGGCCTCGCACACGCTGGTGCTGATGGGCGTGCCGATGCGGCGCGTGGTGCGGCGGGTCGAGGAAATGCGCGACGAGCGCTATGCGCTCCTGCGCGGCTATTTCCACGGCGCGGACGACATGGAAGACGAGGACGGCCACGAACAGGTGCGGCTACAATCGGTGCCGGTCGACGAAAACTCGGACGCCGTGGGCCGAACGCTGGCGGAATTGGGCCTGTTCGAACTGGGCGTCGAAGTGACGGCGATTCGCCGGCATGGCATTCGCGGCGTCGAGCCGGACCCGTCCACCAAGCTGCGCGCGAGCGACATCGTGGTGTTGCGGGGGCTGCCCGAACAGTTGGCCGAAGCCGAAGAGCTGCTCTCGAAGCATCGCCGCGCGGGCGCCGCCGCGGCCTAGCAGCGGGACCGGCGGGCGTGGCGTTGCTCTCGGCGTGGTTTCGTGAGGCCGATGTTGCCGGCCGCGCCTGGCCGGCAGCACTTGGCTGGCTGCACCT
The DNA here is from genome assembly GCF_003368325.1 of Paraburkholderia caffeinilytica. NCBI lineage: Bacteria > Pseudomonadati > Pseudomonadota > Betaproteobacteria > Burkholderiales > Burkholderiaceae > Paraburkholderia > Paraburkholderia caffeinilytica. The sequence continues at coordinate 2,559,616 of NZ_CP031467.1, forward strand.
GGCGCCCGCACCTGATTTAGCCTTTCATCGGACCCATCGAGGTCCATCCGGAGACATCATGTCCAACGCGCTTGCGAGCGCGCCGCTCGATGCGGCCGACTACATCAAAAGCCACATCCGCACGGTGCCCGACTGGCCGCAGCCGGGTGTGCAGTTTCGCGACATCACGCCGCTCCTGCAGGAGCCGAAGTCGCTGCGCGTGCTGATCGATCTGTTCGTCCAGCGCTATATCGACGCGAAGCTCGATTACGTTGCCGGGCTGGACGCGCGTGGCTTCATCTTCGGGCCGATTCTGGCTTACGAGCTCAATCTCGGCTTCATTCCGATCCGCAAGCAGGGCAAGCTGCCGTACAAGCGGGTCGCGCAATCCTATGAGCTCGAATACGGCACCGCGACCGTCGAGATTCACGAGGACGCCTGCAAGCCGGGTGACCGCGTTGTGATCATCGACGATCTGATCGCCACCGGCGGCACGATGATGGCAGGCAAGATTCTGCTGGAGCGGCTCGGCGCGGTGGTGATGGAAGGGGCGGCGATTATCGATCTGCCTGACCTCGGCGGCTCGGCCCTATTGCGCCAAGCGGGCTTGCCGCTCTATACGGTGACTGAGTTCGGCGGCCATTGAGCGCTGAATGCCAACTTCTTCCTGCACACAAAGAAGGTAAGAAAGATGCCCAACTTCCTGTTGTTCCTCGCGACCTCGATCGCCATCACGATGGCGCCCGGCCCCGACAATCTGCAAGTGCTCGCGCGCGGCATCTCGCAAGGCCGCGCGGCGGGCCTCGTTGCCGCACTCGGCTTTGCCGCGGGCATCACGTTTCACACCACGTTGGCCGCGCTTGGTGTGGCCGCGTTGCTGCGTTCGTCGCCCGTTGCGTTTGAAGCGATCAAGCTGGCCGGCGCTGCTTATCTGGTCTGGATCGGCATCAAGGCGCTGCGCAGCCAGGGCCTCGCCACTGCGCACGAGCGTGCGCCGCAACCGTTGATGGCGGTGTTCCGTCAGAGCGTGCTCGGCAATCTGCTGAATCCGAAGGTGACGCTGTTCTTCGTCGTGTTCCTGCCGCAATTCGTGCAGCCGCACGGCACGCAAAGCGTCACGGTGCAGATGCTCGAACTCGGCGTGTTGTTCATGTTGCAGACCGTCGTGGTGTTTTCGCTGTTCGGCGTGTGCGCGGGGATGATCGGCGGCTGGCTGAAGCGTCGGCCGCGCGTGGGCGTGTGGCTTGACCGGCTCGCCGGCGCGACGTTCATCGCGATCGGGATTCGCGTTGCCTTGCGCGATTGACGCGAATGAATCGATTGGGACGGGTGTCGCGGCTCGAACCCACCGAGCGTGACCGCGGACCCGTTTGGAGCTTTAATTAAATGACTTTGCCTTGCATCACTGCCGCGCGCCGCTTCGACGTAGACGCCCATCTGCCGTTCTGGATCGGCGCCGAACAGATCGGGTGGATTCGCTCGACCGATGTCCCCTTGCTCGCGCGCTGGCCCGATGTGTTCGATATCAGCAGTGCTCGCGTGACGCTCGCGCCGGCCTTCAACACCGTCGATCTACGCAGTGCGGCGCTCGGTTCCGTGATCGGCGCACTTGCCGCCGAGGGCCGTATTCCTGGCTGGCGCAACGAGACTTACGCGATCCGCAATGCGTTCGATGCGCCGCCGCTTGCCTACATCGAACGCGCGGCGTCGCGCTTCTTCGGCACGATGACCTACGCGGTGCATCTGAACGGCGTCGTAGAATATGCGGATGGTGCCTTGCGGACGGCCACCCCGCGGATGGCCGCCCCGCAGCTATGGATCGCGCGCCGCAGCGACACCAAGGCCACCGACCCGGGCATGCTCGACAATGTCGTGGCAGGCGGGATCGGCTGGGGCTTCGGCATCGAGGCGACGATCATCAAGGAGTGCTGGGAAGAAGCCGGCATTCCGGAGGAGATCGCCGCACGCGCAACGGCCGGCCGCACCGCGCATGTGCTGCAATCGTTGCCGGAAGGCACGCAGGCCGAACAGATTTTTATCTACGACCTCGCGCTGCCCGCTGATTTCGCGCCGCGCAATCAGGACGGCGAAGTGGGTGAGCACCGGCTCGCACGCATCGACGAAGTGGCGCGCTGGATCGAGGAAGGCGCGATGACCGTGGATGCGAGTCTCGCCACGCTGGATTGCCTGTTGCGCCGCCGCTGGATCGATGAAGACGCGTGTGCGGGCATCGAGACGCTGTTTGCCCCGCCCGTGCTTGCGTGAGCGCCAGGCAGCCGGGCACGGGTGCGGCGAACGAGCCGGATCACGCCGTAGCACGCTGCATCGAATAAGACACACCGAACAAACTACGCACTGAAGAAGGGAGTCACCCAGGTCATGTCGACCGATCACAGCTTTATCCTCAAACTGTCGTGCGCCGACCGGCCCGGCATCGTCCATGCAGTTTCGGGCTTTCTGTTCGAGCGTGGCAGCAATATTCTCGACTCCGCGCAGTTCGGCGACAGCCGCACCGGCGAGTTCTTCATGCGCGTGCATTTCCAGCAGGTCGGCGGCGATCCGGGCCTGGACGTGCTGCGTACGTCGTTCGCCACGCTCGCCGAACAGTTCGGCATGCGCTGGGAAATGCACGATGCGTCGCTGAAGCCGCGCGTCGTCATCATGGTGTCGAAGATCGGCCATTGCCTGAACGACCTGCTGTTCCGCTATCGCACCGGTCAATTGGGCATCGAGATTCCAGCGATCATCTCGAACCACAAGGAGTTCTATCAGCTCGCGGCCAGCTACGACATTCCGTTCCATCACTTCCCGCTGATGGGCGGCACGCCCGACGCGAAGGCCGCGCAGGAAGCGCGCGTGCTCGAGGTGATCGACGAGCATCAAGCCGATCTGGTGGTGCTCGCGCGCTACATGCAGATTCTGTCGCCGAAGCTTTGCGAATCGCTCGCCGGCCGCGCGATCAATATTCACCATTCGTTCCTGCCGAGCTTCAAGGGCGCAAAGCCGTATTACCAGGCGTTCGATCGTGGCGTGAAGCTGATCGGCGCAACGGCACACTACGTGACGACGGATCTCGACGAAGGTCCGATCATCGAGCAGGGCGTGGAGCGGGTGGACCACAGCATGACGCCGGAGCAACTGACGGCGATTGGCCGCGATGTCGAATGCGTGACGCTCGCCCGTGCGGTGAAGTGGCATGCCGAGCATCGCGTCGTGTTGAACGGCAGCAAGACGGTGGTGTTTCGTTAAGCGTCGTTGATGCGCTTGCAGCGGGGTGGCCAAACCGTGGCCGCATGCCCTCGCTGCAAGCGCGCACCGAATGAGTGCGGTGCGCGCTCGTTGGATCAGGACCGTATCGCGGAGCCGCCCGCATCCTGTGCGAGCCGTGCGTTTTGCGCCGAACGGCGGCGCGCATTCAGTTTCTTCAACCAGATCAGCAGTCCTGTCGCGCTCAGCACGGCGACCATAATCCCCACCGCGCTAATCAGAATCCGCCCGCCGAGACCGAGGATACGTCCCGAGTGCAATGGGAATTGCACCTGCATGAAGATGTCGCCCGCCGTGCCTCTGCCGGGAATCTGTGCGCCGAGCAGCTTGCCGGTGGCCGCGTCCCAATACATCCACGGATTGCCGAGGCCGATATCGCCGTGATCGTTACCGGCTGCGTAGAAACCGACGCCGTAGGCGTGCAGGTATTCCGCGTAGTAGAGGCCGCCCGGCGGCACCTTCAGGTTCTGCGCTTTACCGGCCTGCACGGCCAGCTGCACGACGCGCTCACGGCTCAGCAACTGGTCGCCGGGTTGTGGTGCGCGCAGGATTTCGGGGTTGTTGACCGGATTGGGTGTGAGCGTCGAGAACAGCGACACGATTGGCCGAACGACCGGCGCCGAGAGATTCATCGATACCGACGTTAGCGCGACGATGACCAGCAAGCTCCAGATCCACACACCGCCCGACCGGTGCAGATCGAAGGTGAGCGCATAGCCGCCACGCCCCAACCGGAACGCGAACGACTTGCGCCATGCCTTGAGGCTCGGAAACGACAGCCATAGGGCGACCACGCTATCGAATAGCCACACGATCCCAACGATGCCCATCAACCACGTGCCGATATCGATACCGCCGGTGAACGGCAATTGCAGCGTGTAGTGCAGCTTGTAGATGAACGGAATCAGATTGAGCCGCGCGAGCGAAACGGCGCCCCATTCGCGCCGCCCCTGGATGCCGCCGGTGACGGGGTCGACGGCAATCTGGTTGAAGTCGAGCGGGTAAGGCTGCTGCGTGACGGGGTTGAGGCGCGGCAGCACCATCATCTGCAGCGTGTGACCGGGTTCGACGGCGAGCGGCAGATATGTCACCTGCAGGCGCGGATCAGCCGCTTCGACGCGACGTGCCAACTCGAGTCCCGATAGCGCCGGGCCGGCGGTGCGCGCTTTGAAGAACGACGGGTTCAGCGCCGCATCGAGTTCGTGGTCCCACGCGATGATCGCGCCTGTCAGGCCGGCGACGAATAGAAACAACGCAATGGCGACACCGAACCAGCGATGCAGGCGAACGAACTGCCGCCTCATAAGTCAGCCGGCGGAATGGAAAACGAGGGGAAACGGCGAGTCACGGTGCTGGCATGTAAATGGGAATTGTTCGCATCTTATGTGAATCGGGTGGCTTGCCGCAAGTTTTTAGTAAGCGGTCGGCGCCGCGTGGATCCGGCCTTCTGAAGACCGTTGGTGCAAAAAAAACGGCACCGAAGTGCCGTTTTTCGCCCGTCCGCCAAACCTGCGCCGCAGGCTGATTGGCGCTTACACCAGCCGCAGATAAATCAATTCCCGCTTGATGTACGCATAGAAGATCGGCGCCGCGATCACGCCGGGGAGACCGAATGCGGCCTCCATCACGAGCATCGCGATCAGCAGTTCCCAGGCGCGTGCCTCGATCTGACCGCCGACGATGCGTGCATTCAGGAAGTACTCCAGCTTGTGAATCAGGATCAGGAATACCAACGACATGACCGCCGCCGGAAAGCTCACCGAGAGCGCCACTGCGACGATGATCGTATTCGAGATCAGATTGCCGATCACCGGCAGCAAGCCGACGATGAACGTCACCAGCACCAGCGTTTTGGAGAGCGGCAGCGTGTCGTGAAAGATCGGCAGGACCACCAGCAGAAAGATGCCGGTGAAGATCGCATTGATCGCGGAAATCTTCACCTGAGCGAATACGATGCGGCGGAAGGCGTCGGCGAAACGGGTCACGCGCGTGACGAACGCCGTGGAGAGCGGCAGCCGTTGCATATGCTTCTGCGCCCCGACCGCGATGATCGCGCCGATGATCATGCCGATCAGGATGTGCGTGAAACCACGCGCCGCAGTCTTGCCGCTTTGCTGCAGCATGTTTGCGTGCGTCTGCATCAGCTCCGCCGCCTTGGTCTTCATCTGCTCGGTATCGACGGGCAGATAGTTGGCGACGAATTGCGGAATCCGGCCGCGCGCCTGGTCGATCAACTGCATCGCCTGGTCGAGCAGTTTCTGCACGCTCGGGAAGTCGTTTTCGAAATGCTCGATGATGCCGAGCGTCAGCCCGGTCAGCGCGCCGACTATCACTGTCGACAGAATCACCACCGCGAGCCAGCGCGCGCGCTGGCTCGACATATGCCGTTCGATGCGCGGCGCGATGGTGTGCACGAGTTGAAACACGAGCAGCCCGGCGAGCAAGGCGCCGAGCAGCTTTAGCTCGATGACCGCCCACATTCCGATCAGCATCAACGCGTAACTGCCGATTTCGACCGCCGAGAGATTCGGCAGGCTCATGTCGCTAGTCAGCCTGACCGGGCGTGGGCGTAGGTCCTGCACTTGCCCGTCGTCGCGCGCCTGATTCCGCTTGGCCATGGCTTATTCCGTCTCCAACCCGTGTTGTGCAGCGTTACTTTCTACTGGCAGTGCGTTTCAGCAGAGGCGCCAGATACTTACCGGTAAAACTTGCCTTCGACCTGGCAACCTGCTCCGGCGTGCCTTGCGCGATGATCTGACCGCCGCCGGCTCCGCCTTCGGGGCCGAGATCGATGACCCAGTCGGCGGTCTTTATTACATCGAGATTATGCTCGATGATCACGACGGTATTACCCTGGTCTCGCAAACGATGAATAACTTCCAGCAGCAGTGCGATGTCGTGAAAGTGCAGACCGGTGGTCGGCTCGTCGAGAATGTATAGCGTGCGACCGGTGTCGCGCTTGCTCAGTTCCAAAGAAAGTTTGACGCGCTGGGCCTCGCCGCCCGACAGGGTCGTGGCCGACTGGCCCAGCCGGATATAGCCGAGACCCACGTCCAGCAAGGTTTTCAGCTTGCGCGCGACGACCGGTACCGGCTTGAAGAACTCGTAGGCGCTCTCCACCGTCATGTCGAGAACTTCGCTGATGTTCTTGCCTTTGTACTGCACGTCGAGCGTTTCGCGGTTGTAGCGCTTGCCGTGGCAGACGTCGCAGGGCACGTACACGTCCGGCAAAAAGTGCATTTCCACCTTGAGCACGCCGTCGCCCTGGCAGGATTCGCAGCGGCCGCCCTTCACGTTGAACGAGAAGCGGCCCGCTTCGTAGCCGCGTTCTTTCGCCGACGGCACGCCCGCGAACAGTTCGCGGATCGGCGTGAAGAGGCCCGTGTAGGTGGCCGGATTCGAGCGCGGCGTGCGGCCGATCGGCGACTGGTCGACGTTGATGACCTTGTCGAAATGCTCCAGACCTTCGATCGATTCGTACGGCGCCGGCTCGGTGGACGAGCCATACAGGTGATGCGCCACCGCGTGGTACAGCGTGTCGTTGATCAGCGTGGACTTGCCCGAACCGGATACGCCGGTCACACAGGTCAGCAGGCCGACCGGCAGATCCAGCGAGACGTGCTGCAGATTGTTGCCGTACGCCTCGACGATGCGCAAACGCCGCTCGTCCGGTTCCTTGCGCTCGTCCGGGAATTCGATGTTGCGGGCGCCGGACATGTATTGCCCGGTCATCGATGCCGCGTTCGCCTCGACCTGCTTGGGCGTGCCTTCGGCGATCACCATGCCGCCGTGCTCGCCCGCGCCCGGCCCCATGTCGACCACGTAGTCGGCCATGCGAATCATGTCTTCATCGTGCTCGACGACGATCACCGAGTTGCCCAGGTCGCGCAAGTGCTTGAGCGTGGCGATCAGCCGGTCGTTGTCGCGCTGATGCAGACCGATCGACGGCTCGTCCAGCACGTACATCACGCCGGTCAAACCGGAGCCGATCTGCGAGGCGAGGCGAATCCGCTGCGCTTCGCCGCCCGACAGCGTTTCCGCGCTGCGCTCCAGCGACAGGTAATCGAGCCCGACGTTATTCAGGAACATCAGGCGCGCGACGATTTCCTTGACCACCTTATCGGCGATCTCGCGCTTCGAGCCTTCGAGCCGCAGCGTCTGGAAATAGCCGAGCGCGTCGCGCAACGGCCAGCCGCTGATTTCGAAGATGCCGCGCGCGTCGCTGTTCGAACCGATCCGCACGAAGCGCGCTTCGCGGCGCAGCCGCGTGCCGGCGCAAGCGGGGCAGGGCTGGTTGTTCTGATACTTGGCGAGTTCTTCGCGCACCGCGACCGAATCGGTCTCGCGGTAACGCCGCTCCAGATTCGGGATGATCCCTTCGAACACATGCTCGCGCACGGACGTGCGGCCGCGCTCGTTGATGTACGAGAACGGAATTTCCTGCTTGCCCGAACCGAACAGCAGAATCTTGCGGACTTTCTCCGGCAGGTCTTCGACTGCCGTGTCGATGTCGAACTCGTAGAACGCCGCGAGACTTTGCAGCATCTGGAAGTAGAACTGGTTACGCCGGTCCCAGCCCTTCACCGCGCCCGCCGCCAGCGACAGCGACGGATGCGCGACGACCCGCTTCGGATCGAAGAAGGTGATCTGGCCGAGGCCGTCGCATTCCGGGCACGCGCCCATCGGGTTGTTGAACGAGAAGAGGCGCGGCTCCAACTCCTGCAGCGAGTACGAACAGACCGGGCAGGCGAACTTCGAGCTGAACAGATGCTCCTTGTCCGTATCCATTTCCAGCGCGATCGCGCGGCCGTCGGCGAGACGCAGTGCCGTTTCGAACGATTCGGCGAGGCGCTGCTTCATATCGCCGCGCACTTTCAAACGGTCGACGACCACGTCGATGGTGTGCTTGTCGTTTTTCTTGAGCTTCGGCAGCGAGTCGACTTCATAGATTTTCGCGACGCCTTCGTTGGCGGTGCCGCCGCCCGAGCGGACGCGAAAACGGATGAAGCCCTGCGCCTGCATTTCCTCGAAGAGTTCGACGTGCTCGCCTTTGCGGTTCGCCACCACCGGCGCGAGGATCATCAGCCGGGTCTCTTCCGGCAAGGCGAGCGCCGCGTCGACCATTTGCGAGACGCTTTGCGCTTCCAGCGGAATTTCGTGGTCCGGACAGTACGGCGTGCCGACGCGGGCGAACAGCAGCCGCAGATAGTCGTGAATTTCGGTGACGGTGCCGACCGTGGAACGCGGATTGTGCGAGGTCGCCTTCTGTTCGATCGAGATCGCGGGCGACAGGCCCTCGATCAGATCGACGTCCGGCTTTTCCATCAATTGCAGGAACTGGCGGGCGTAGGCGGAGAGACTTTCCACGTAGCGCCGCTGTCCTTCCGCATAGAGCGTGTCGAACGCCAGCGACGATTTACCCGAGCCGGATAGGCCGGTAATCACGACGAGCTTGTGACGTGGGAGGTCGAGATTGACGTTCTTCAGGTTGTGGGTGCGAGCCCCACGGATACGGATTTGTTCCACGCGTTATTCCAAGACTTGGCCCGTGACCTGGCGGAAAGAGGAAGAGGCTAAACCTGCTACTATAACGACTTTTCAAGACCGCCGTTACGGCTTCCTGACAGCCCGAAGAAGGTGCGAGGCAAGCTGTAAGGCAGCGGTCCAGCGCTGCGGGAAAGAGGTCTAACTGGGGCCATTTTCCGCGAGTACAAGGCGCCGCGAGGCGCCGGACGAGCGTCTGGCAAGGCCGCCGGCCCGAACGCCGCGCCGTATGTTTGCCGCCCCGCTCATTCAAAGAACGCTCCCGATGTCCAATCCGTCCGCTACATCCTCACGCATGAGCGCGCCTGAAATGCGCGCGACCGTGTCGCTCGCCGCGATCTTCGCGCTGCGCATGCTCGGTCTCTTCATGATCATGCCGGTGTTCTCGATCTACGCGAAGACCATTCCCGGCGGCGACAACGTGCTGCTGGTGGGGATCGCGCTCGGTGCGTACGGCGTGACGCAGTCGATGCTGTACATCTTCTACGGCTGGATTTCCGACAAGGTCGGCCGCAAACCGGTCATTGCGACCGGGCTCCTGATTTTCGCGCTCGGCAGCTTCGTCGCGGCGGGCGCGCACGACATGACGTGGATCATCGTCGGCCGGGTGATTCAGGGCATGGGTGCGGTGTCGTCCGCGGTGATCGCGTTTATCGCCGACCTCACCGCCGAAGAGCATCGCACCAAGGCGATGGCGATGGTCGGCGGGAGTATCGGGGTTTCGTTCGCGGTGGCGATCGTCGGTGCGCCGATCGTGTTCCAGTGGGTCGGCATGAGCGGCTTGTTCACGCTGGTCGGCATTTTCTCGATTCTGGCGATCGGCCTCGTGCTGTGGGTCGTGCCGGATGCGCCCAAGCCTGTGCACGTGCGCGCGCCGTTCGCCGAGGTGCTGCATAACGTCGAACTGCTGCGCCTGAACTTCGGCGTGCTCGTGCTGCACGCCACGCAAACCGCGCTGTTCCTCGTCGTGCCGCGCATTCTCGAAGCCGGCGGCCTGCCGGTCGCGTCGCACTGGAAGGTGTATTTGCCGGTGATGGGCCTCTCCTTCGTGATGATGGTGCCGGCGATCATCGCCGCGGAAAAACGCGGAAAAATGAAAATCGTGCTGCTGTCCGCGATCGGTCTTATCCTGATCGGACAGTTGTTGTTGGGCGTCGCACCGCATACGATTCTGAGTGTGGCGGCGATCCTCTTTGTGTACTTTCTCGGCTTCAATATTCTCGAAGCGTCGCAGCCTTCGCTGGTGTCGAAACTGGCGCCGGGAACCCGCAAGGGCGCGGCGGCCGGCGTGTACAACACCACTCAGTCGATCGGTCTTGCGCTGGGCGGCGTGATCGGCGGCTGGCTGCTGAAAGTGGACGGTCAGAGCGCCGTTTTCTTTACATGCTCGGGCCTTGTTTTGTGCTGGCTTATAATCGCCGCACAGATGAAACAGCCGCCGCGCAAGGCGTAAAAAGGCTTACTCAGAACTCACCCGGCGGCGGGCAGAGGCGCAGTTCTGGTCTCCGGCCTGCCGGCCATGAGACGCGAACCGTGTGTTGCCGCGCCGCCCGTAACAGAATCAACAGGAGAAACTCATGGCATCCGTGAACAAGGTCATTCTCGTCGGCAATCTCGGAGCCGATCCGGAAGTCCGTTATCTTCCGAGCGGCGACGCACTGGCGAACATCCGCCTTGCGACAACGGATCGGTACAAGGACAAAGCGTCCGGCGAATTCAAGGAAGCAACCGAGTGGCACCGCGTGGTGTTCTTCGGCCGCCTCGCTGAAATCGTGTCCGAATATCTGAAGAAAGGCTCGTCGGTGTACCTCGAAGGGCGCATTCGCACGCGCAAGTGGCAGGCACAGGACGGCACCGACCGTTACTCGACGGAAATCGTCGCCGAGCAGATGCAAATGCTGGGTGGCCGTGGCGGCTCGGCGGGCGGCGGCGGTGGCGATGAAGGCGGTTACAGCCGCGGTGAGCCGTCGGAGCGTAGTGGCGGCGGTGGTGGCGGCCGTGCGGTTTCGGGTGGCGGTGCTTCGCGTGGCGGCAGCGGTGGTGGCGGTGGTGCGAGCCGTCCGAGCGCGCCGGCCGGCGGTGGGTTTGATGAGATGGATGACGATATTCCGTTCTGATCAACCCGCACGCGAATTAACCGATGCAAAAAACCCCGCTCAAAAGGCGGGGTTTTTATTTGCACCTGAGCATCTGCAAGACGGAAAGAAGTGCGTGTTGTACACACGCAGCGCAGATAACTCCACCGCCAAAACCAAAAACCGTCACCGCCTGAGGTGCTCCAGCGCATCTCTCATCGGCAAACTGGAAACGACAATCGGGCCGCTGAACGGCGTATCCAGATCGACGATCACGTAGATGGCAGACGCAATCGATACTGCCCCAAGCGAGATCGTCACCAGCGCCAACGCATTGCGCGGCGCGATTAACCCGAAGCTGAGAAAAATCACGCACAACCAGAACGTCAGCGTCATCAAAAAAGGCATGGAAATTGAGCTGTGCGCCTCCTCGATGATTTTCCATCGAGCATCCACAGTTCGCCGATATTGCGTCAAGGCGTCATCGAGCGCGCGCTGTTGTAACGGATCATGCGCCCGCAATTGCCGCAACTGCCTGCCCACCGCAGTCAGCATGTCGCCGAGTCGCACGTTCTCCAGCCTCTGCGAGTTGTCCTGCGTTCCGATGTTCCGCGGATAATCACCGGCAGGAGCCGGCTCGGCGGGCCAAGTCGATGCAATCGCGGCCGCGGTGTACATGCGCAGCAGGCGCCGGGCCTCATCGGTATCGCTGCCGTATTCCCGCAGGGTCGTGTCGAACTCGATCAGGTCAGCCGCATAGGTGCGCAAATCATTCGACTCGGTATCGAAGCTGGATTTCGCGGATGCCGTCATCAACCCGAGCACCAAAGCGGCAAACGTGACCAGCATGCCGATAACCAGCTGGATGAGTTGCACGGTTTCGTGCGCCTTGTGCTCCTCGGGCAGCAACGGTCGCACCCACACGCCCAGGCCGGTTCCGATCAGCAATAAAGCGAAAACCAGTAGAGCCGAGCCTATTTCTGACATAGAAATGCTCCGGGGACGCGTGCCTCGTCACTTTCCACCAACCGCTGCTTGCCGACCACCCGGGTAGTCCCGCAAATGCCCCTGCTTGAACATCGGCTGACTTCCGCTCGGATATTGATGTATCGCAAACGTATGCGCCATCAACCATAAAGTTTTCCGCAACGCCGCCGTAGACCATTTATGTGGCGTTCGCTTAAATTTTGAACAAAAGTTGCGGACCTGGCCGTATGGGCTTGGGCGCAGCACGCGTGGCCGAGGCTCGCTTTCTGAACGGTCGGTCAGGCAGCCCAATGGAGACCAGCCCGATGCTGAAAAAACTGTCGATTCGAACCTCCCTCACCTTGATGATTGTGTTCTTCGGAGTGGTGCTGCTGTTCGGCGCCGCCGCCGGACTGCTGTCGTTGCGTTCGAGCAACGCGTCGCTGCAGCAGATGTACACCGTGGACACGCCCGCAGTCGCCGACCTCGAAGGTAGCGCCGGACAGCTGCTGCGTTTGCGTCTGGCGCTGGCGACCTACGCATCGTTGGTCGACCTGAACGATCAGGACGGTGCGAACGCGGTGCTCAAGCGATTTGATCAGTACCAGCAAGCATCGAACGATCGCCTTGCCCATTATGTGAGCCGCGCAAGCACGGATGCCGACGAACAGCGCCTGATCAAGGACATGCAGGACAAGCGCGACACCTTCCTGCACGAGGGCGTCGATCCGGCGCTGGCCGCGCTCAAGTCCGGCGACAAGACCGCATTTGAGCAATTGCAGGCGCACAAGCTGCCGTCGCTCTATAGCGCGTACGAAAAGGCGATGCTGACGCTCGAGCAACTGCAACTCGATCACGGCGCCCAGCGCTATCAGGACGCACAGGACCTGTTCTACGCGATCTGCGTTGCGGTGGCGATCGGCATGGGGTTGTCGCTGGTGGGCGCATGGATCGGCCGAGCGGTGATGGTGCGCGCGATTGTCAGTCCGGTCGACGCCACCATCGCGCAGTTCCAGCGGATTGCCAATGGCGATCTGACCAGCCCGATCGACGTGACGAGCAATAACGAAATGGGTCGTCTCGCGGCGGCCTTGCGCAAGATGCAGGACTCACTAATCGAGACGGTGAACGCTGTGCGTCACGGTACGGAATCCATCGACACCGGCGTGAGCGAGATTGCGGCGGGCAATACGGATCTGTCGCAACGTACCGAGGAGCAGGCTGCGTCGCTCGAAGAAACGGCGGCCAGCATCGAGGAACTGACCTCGACCGTCAAACAGACGGCGGACAATGCGAAGCAGGCGAGCTCGCTGGCGCAGGGTGCATCGAGCCTCGCTGCACAGGGTGGCGATCTGACGGAGCAGGTAGTGGGCACGATGCATGGCATCGTCGACGACTCGCGGCGGATTGCCGACATTGTCGGCGTGATCGAAGGGATCGCTTTCCAGACCAATATTCTGGCGCTGAACGCGGCGGTCGAGGCGGCGCGCGCCGGCGAGCAGGGGCGTGGGTTTGCGGTGGTGGCGAGCGAAGTGCGGTCGCTGGCGCAGCGAAGCGCGGCGGCGGCGAAGGAGATCAAGGGCTTGATCGATGCTTCGACGGCGCGGGTGGAGGCGGGGTCGCAGTTGGTCGAGCGCTCGGGGTCGACGATGACCGAGATTGTCGGGGCGATTTCTCGTGTGAGTTCGATCATGGGTGAGATCGCGGCTGCGGCGCTTGAGCAGAGCACCGGAATCGATCAGGTAAACCTGGCAGTCGCGCAGATGGATGAGGTGACGCAGCAGAATGCCGCGCTGGTTGAGCAGGCTGCTGCGGCGGCTAGTTCGCTGGAGGACCAGGCTCGCAGGTTGACTTCGGCGGTGGCTGTGTTTCAGACGGAGAGTGGGGCTTCTTCTTTTGCCGGGCGGCGCGGCAGTTCTGCCGCTGCGCCGGGGAAGGCTAATGCGCGTGAAGTTGTAGCGGCTTGATGCGGAGTTGCATTCGCGGCGCTTATTGCCGGTGTTTTAAAGCAGACCGTGCATTACGCGCGCCGGGCCAAATGTAAAGATTAGTTATAATTTGCGCATTTAGCTTGTTTGGTTGATCGTCTTAAAAAATAGGTGCGTTAGATTGTTCCTGCCGTTAGACAAAACGGCGCGGGTTTGACAGCCCGTAGTAACGAAACGCACTACCTGCGAAAGTGGGTAGTGCCCTTCAACACGCGCGCCTTTTCTATGGGCGGGCCGTAGTGAGGGGGCCGCAAGGCCCGCTGGTTTCGTTTCGTTACCCAGTCTGTCAACCTCGCTACGTGCCCGCTCACCATCTTTTAGCGAGTGTCGGGCGATTCAGGAACGAACCGGAAATCGCACCATGAGCAAATCCACCAACAAACCCCAAGCAACCTCACGCGCGCCCGTTGACGCGCTTCAATACGAGAAACTCGCGCTTTCAGCTTTCGATTTGTGCAACCGGCAGTTGGATCAACTTGAGAGACTGGTTATGCTGGCGGCTTCGATACGTAGGACTCCCTGCATGACAAGAGACGAACGGCAAAGCCAACAGGCGTTGCTGGAACTGCTTGTCGAAACCGGCGAAGGATACGAGCGCGAAATCGAATGCGACCGCGAACTGTACCGGGTGATCGCGCTCGATGCGAAGGACGTGCCTCACAGCCGCATCACCGCCAAACGCGCAGCGAGCCTTCTCTCTGAGGCCGTGCGGAAGAAATCGGATGACAAGCTGAACGCGAAATCCGCGGATACCACGCGACCCAAGCCGATGCGCACAAAAGTCGTGTCGCAAGCAGAAGCGGGCGCACAGGCCGCTGCCGTTGCACATTAGCAGGCGCTAGCGGCCACCACGCAGGAGCAGTGAAAAAGGCGCGAGCTGCGCGTAAGACATCGAGCAGGAGAATGGCCCGCTGAGTGCGGGCCTTCTGACGCGTCATTCGCTGTTGAGCACCGCGAAGGCCGAACCAGGCTCAAGCGCTTACTGCATGGCCGCGTAATACTTAGCCACGCCATCAATCTCACTAGCGGTCATCTGCCGGGCCACATTCCGCATCTGCTCATTGATATCGTTATGCCGGGCACCGGTAGCAAACGCCCGCATCTGCGCAACGAAATAAATGGACGACTGCCCACCAAGCCAGGGCGCCGCGCCCTTACGATCCAACTGTCCGTGACAGGCAGCACAAGGCGCAATATTCCGCTGCGGATCGCCTTGCATCGCAAGCTTCACCGCATTGGCATCCGGCTCGACGCCTCTAGGCAAAACCTCCGCCGCCGGCGCACGTGGCAGCGAAGCATAATAAGCCGCCAGATCATGCAGATCCTGATCGCTGCGCGCCGCAATAATAGGCTGCATGATCGCGTTCGGCCGCACGCCGTTCTGATAATCGCGCAATTCTTTATAGACCACGTCGGCATATTGTCCCGCCAACGCAGGCGCCGTCACTTGCACGGTGCCCAGCACGCCATGACACATCGAACAATTCTGCGTCGCGATCGTCGCGCCGCGGCCAATCGAGCTCGCGTCGGTTCGCACCCGCCACAAAGGCGGCAAGACCACGACCTCGCTCGGCGCCGGGCCGGCAATATTGGCGCCGGCGTACCAGCTCGACGGCACGCCGGCGGCGCTGCAAATCGTCGCCCATAAGCCGCGCTCGCTAAATCCGCTGTTCGCCGATGGCAGCCAGACGAAGCCGATCAATATCGATACGACGGCAATCGCAATCGTGCCGCCCAGGCTCACCGTGAACCACGGGTTGCGCAAGCTGAAGACGCGTTCCTGACTCATCGCTGCGCTCCGACGACAACTGCCGGCACCGACGTCTGCGGCAATCTGAGCAACTGAACGATCGGCACACTGTAGTTGACGACCGTCAGCCCGATCATCAACGCCACCCACAAGCCGAAACTATTGAGCGCGGCCGGTACGCGTTCCACCGGTTGCACCGCGCTCGCGAAGCGGAAACTCTGTTGCTGGACGCGCGGTCCGAATTGAGACTTCGCGAGGATGTAAATGAACAGCACGCCGGATACAACCAGAATCAGTCCGCCCACCGCCGACATTCCAACCCAGAACGCCTGCGATTCCATTCCCGGCATGTTGTAGTCGTAATACGCCATGCGGCGCGGCGCACCGAGCAAGCCGACGTAGTGCCAGGGCAGCGTCACCACCATCATGCCGATGAACCACAGCCACAGTTGCGTACGCACCAGCTTCACCGACGCAATCGCGCGGCCGGTCAGTTGCGGCCACAGTTCGTACGCGATCGCGAAGTACATGATGACAATCGCGCCGCCGAAAATCAGATGGAAGTGCCCGGTCACCCACTGCGTGTTGTGCACCGTCGAGTTCAACTGGTAGCTCATGTTGATCAGGCCGCCCGCACCGCCGAGCCCCAGCATCACGAACGAAAACGCGATCACCAGCATCATCGGGTTCTGCCACGGCAACGCGGTCAACCAGCCGAACGCACCCTTGCCGCCGCGCAACCGTCCGGCGATTTCAACCGACGCGCAAATGGTGAACACCGTCAACAACGTCGGCACCGAGACCATGCCGGTGAACACCGCATGCAGGAACTTGAAGCCCGAGCCGACCTGCGGATCGGCGAACAGGTGATGAATGCCGATCGGCATCGCGAACACAAGGAACAGAATGAACGACACGCGCGCCATCGAATCGCTATACAGCCGTCCGCCGATCGCTCGCGGCACCAGCGTGTAGTACGCGATGTAAGCCGGAATCAGCCAGAAATAGACAATCGCGTGCAGCGTCCACGAGAACAGGATGCGCGAGAGGCCGGCGTCGATCGTGTTGGTTAGGCCGAAGGCAACCGGCAATATCTGGAACAGGATTTCGAGCGCCGCGCCGATCGCGGTCCACGCCCACAGATACGCGCCGGCCACGTTGGCGAACATCGCAAGCGGTATCGGCTTGCCGGGATTGGCACGCTTCCAGACGCGCAGATTCACGTGCATCAGCGCGACCCAGATCCACGAGCCGACCACGACCAGCACCACCCCGAGGTAATAGAACGGACTGCCGATCATCGGTGGATAGAAGGTGAAGAGCACCGAGGCCTGGCCGAGCGCGACGGGGACCATCGCCATCACCGCGCCGACCGCCAGCATGATGAACGCGGCCCAGGCCCACTTGAGACCGACGAGCCGCTGCGCGAGCGCGAGTTCGACGATCGCGTAACCGAAGCCCATCGACACCAGGGTGGGCAGCACGTAAGCCATCACCGAGCCATGCGCGGTCACCGATCGATAGTAAAGCTCCGGGTCGCCGACCCAAGGCACCAGCGGGCTGCGTACCAGCATCTGCCACGCGCCGAGCAGCAGCGCGACCAGAAACGCAATGAAGGCCAGCCAGAAATGCGCGAGAACGAGTCGCTTAGCGAGAAACACAGCTGAGCCTCCGTGATTGTCGGGCCTGCTCGAAGAACGCGGCTTTGTCGATGACCTTGACGTGCGCCCACATGGTCTGATGGCCGAAGCCGCAGAATTCGTGACACGGCATGGTGTGATCGGCGGTTTTGTCGAAGCGTGTGTTCAGCGTGGCGACATAGCCGGGCACGACCATCGTGTTGATGTTGGTGTCGGTGACGAGCAGGCCGTGCACGACATCGGCGCTGGTGGTGCGGATCGTGATCGGCGTGTCGGCAGGTACCAGCAGGCATTGCGGCGTGAACGAATACTGCTGCGCGATGAAACGCACGACCACCGAGCCATCTGGTTCGACGGCGCTGCCGAGGTTGTCTTCGACGAATTCGCCGGACAGTTGCAGGCGCGAAGGATCGATCGTCTCGACCCGCGACGGCGGCATCATCGCCCAATGCAAGCCCGAGAACACGATGACGACAAGCATCAGCACGATCAGCGCGGTGGCGAAAATCGCCCAGCGGCGCTCGGCGCGTAAGGCGACTTCGTGGCCGCTGCCCGGTTGGTGATTGGAATCGGTCGACATAGTCAGTGGATGACGCCGCGCGGCAGAAAGACAAGAAAGTAGAAGCCGAACCAGATCGCCATGACGATCAGCACGGCGACGCCGGCTACGGCGATCGCGCCGTGCGGGCCGGCGGCGACGACGCGCTCCACTTCCTCATCCGTAGGCGGGGCCGCGCTGTGGGTATCGTTCGCTTCCATCTGGAGGTTCTCCGGTGCAGCAGTTCAGGTTCAGTGCAGCGGCGCCTTGCGCAATTCGTTGACCTCGCGGGACGTCACCGGCTGGCCGTGGTTGCCCCATGCGGTGCGGATATACGTGACGACGGCGGCTGCATCGGTGTCGTTCAGTTCCTGACCGAACGGCGGCATGCCGTACGGCTCGGGATTGCGCATGGTGCCGGGCGGGAAGCCGCCATTGAGCACGATGCGGATCGGGTTGACCGCGGAGTCCATTTCGATCGACTGGTTGCCTGCGAGCGGCGGGTAGTGTTGCAAATGACCCTCGCCGTTCGCGCCGTGGCATAGCGCGCACTTGTCGGCGTAGATCTTTTCGCCGAGCGCGAACACGTTGGTATTGGTCGGCGCGGACGGCCCCGATTTGCGGCCTTGATTGTTCGGCAACGTCTTGAGATAGACCGCCATCGCCTTGACGTCGTCTTCCGTCATGTACTGAAGGCTGTGATAAGTGACTTCGGCCATCGGCCCGTACACGGCGCCGCGATCGGAGATGCCCGCCTGCAGCAGATCGACGATGTCCTTGATGCTCCAGTCGCCGAGACCGCCGTCCTTGTCGGAGGTGAGCGAGGGCGCGTACCAGTTCTGCACCGGAATCAGACCGCCCGCGAACTGCTCGCTTTGCGACGAGCCTCCGAGCATGTTGATCTTGGTGTGGCACATCGTGCAGTGTCCCAGCCCTTCGACCAGATACGCACCGCGATTCCATTCGACCGATTTGGTCGGATCGGGTTGAAACTCGCCTTCACGGAAATACAACGTGCGCCAGCCGTACAGCAGCTTGCGCTGGTTGAACGGGAAGCGCAGCGTGTGCTTGTGGTTCGGCTCGCGTACCGGTGTCACGGACTTCAGGTACGCGAAGATCGCATTCGAGTCTTCGCGCGTGACCTTGGTGTATTGGGCGATCGGCATCGCCGGGTAGAGCAGGGTGCCGTCCGGCGTGCGGCCGGTGCGCATCATCCTGAAGAACGCTTCCTCGCTCCATGTGCCGATGCCGTACTGCGCGTCCGGCGTGATGTTCGGCGAATACAGCGTGCCGAATGGCGTGTCCATCGCCAGGCCGCCGGCAAACAGCTTGCCGCGCGGCGCGGTATGGCAGGCGACGCAGTCGCCGGCGCGGGCCAGATACTCGCCGCGTTTGACGATGTCGGGGCGGGTGTCGGCTTTGTCGCCAGCGGGCGTTGCCGTCGTGGCGGCAGGCACGGCTTCAGCGGCGCTTGCTTCCGTGATCAACAACGCCGGCGGTGCGCTGAGAAACGCGACGCCGGCGACGATCAAGCCGGCAATCAGCACGCCGGAGACGAGCGAGTCAGCGGTGCGACGACGCTTCGTCATGGCATGCGAAACAGTGCGGATCGAGCGGAGGGTCGGCTTCATTGCGGTTGGCTCCCGCATGCGAGAGGCAGCCGCTCAGCGGATGCCGGCGCGGGCCGCGGATCGGCAGGACGCGGCTGGCGCGCGAGCCAGCTCGACACCGCGGTGATGTCCTTGTCGGTCAGCTTGACGGCGATCGAATGCATGCAGTCCGGCGCAAGCGCGTGACGCGTGCCTGAACGCCATGTGCCCATCTGCCCGGCGATGTAGCTCGCATGCAGGCCAAGCAGGCCCGGAATGCCAGGTTGCGTACCCGTCATGCGTGCGCCATGACAGGCGATGCACGCCGGAATCTTGCGTGCCGGGTCGCCTTGAGTGACGAGCCGTTGTCCGGCTGCGAGCACGGCCGGTGCGACGTCGGTGTGATCGGCATTGGGGTAGGGCGGTTGCAGGTCCGCGAAGTACTGGCTGATCTTGCGCAGATAGTCGTCGGGCAGAAAGGCGAGCAGATAACCCATCGGCGGATAAGTGCGGCCGCCGTCGCGAAACGCGGTCAACTGATTGAACAGATAGTCGGCCGGCTTGCCGGCGATACGCGGGAAGTAATCGTTGTTCAGGCCCTGGCCTTGCACGCCATGACACGAGGTGCAGGCGCGCACGCGCTCGTCCATCGCCGAGGGCATCGCGCCTGGTGTGTCGGTGGCTGCGAACGCCGCGCCACGCCACATGACGTAAAACACCAACAGGATCGAAAATCCGATAGTTCTACGATGCACGCCAGGCCTCGCGGGGACGGTTATTTTCGCTATTTATTTCTCACACATCCGCTCGTGAATTCACTCATCGGATTCGATGAACGATGCGTGACAAGCCTGCCAATTCTTTTTACAACGACTGCATGAACAGCAAATCGAAGATGAATTATTAAGGAGGCGCAGTACTGAATCGATACGGCAATGCGAATGCTTTATAAAGCAACGGTCTGTCCGGGTGCGCCATTGGGTGGCGATTTTCGGATTGTGGTAATAACGCGCGATGCGTCTCGCAGACGTGTAGCAGGTTGCAGGAATTTATCCGATGCGTCAATGAAATTTAGAAGGCCAATCAGTGGCGTATTGGATCAGCATAGGCGTCGATTAGAGTGCCTTCAACATTTATTCTGCGTCCGATTCAAGTGCGGATGCATCGTCGAATGCGATGGATGCGCTGCGCTACGTTGCTGTCGCGATCCATGAGCCGCAGCGCGGGCATCGACGCCGAGCGCGTCAGCTGAAGAGACGCGTCAACGCCGCGCGTGCATTGCTGACGCGTTCGCTTTCGCCGATCCGCCCCGGCAGCAGATGAAACTCGACGGCTGGCAGTGCGGGCAATCCGACGCTCGGGGGACAGGCCATCATGCCCGCCCCGATCGACGATTCGTTCAGGCAGGAAATGCCTAGTCCAGCCTTCAACGCGAGTTGCAGCCCGGCCACCCCGGAGGCCGAATGCGACACCAGATACGGCACCTTGTGCTCGTCGAGGAGTTTCACGACGAAGCGCTGCAACTGGCAACTCGACGGCAGCAATACCAGTGGATAAGGCGTAGCCGGCCGCGGATTGGCATCGGCTGCGCAGACCCACAGCAGTTTCTCGCGCCGCACTACGGTGCTCTGCGCGGTAGCGCGCTGGCTGGTGGAACGCGCGCTTCCGGTGACGAGCCGCAGCGAGAGGCCGATGTCGTACGACGCATCGTCGCCGGCGCTGCTGTCGATCACGGCGCTCGGCAACACGGTGACGTGCAGTTTCAGGCGCGGATGCTGTTCCGAGAACGTCCTGAGAATGCGCGCGATGTCGAGCGGACGAAAGTAGTCCGTGATGGCGATGCGCAGTTCGCCGTCGAGCGAGCGGCCTTGCAGGTCTTCGAACGCCGCCTCGCTCATGGCGATGATGCGGCGCGCGTGATCGAGCAGGCGGCTGCCGGCCGGTGTGGCGGTCACCCCCTGCTTGCTGCGCACGAAGAGTGGCTGGCCGGCGCGTTCCTCGAGTTTCTTCAACTGCTCGCTCACCGACGACTGCGACAGGAACACGCGCTCCGCGCCCGCCGAGACGCTCCCCGATTCGGCGACGGCGACGAAGGTGCGCAGCTGTGTCAGGTCAAATCCGCGTTGGCTCATGATTCGGCATATCCGATGGAAGTCATCTGAATTTCCGGCTTTTCCGATGGTTGGCCCAGCCGTAGGATACCTCCAATTCATCCATTGCAGAGGCTGTCATGGGAAGCGAATCAGTCGTCGCCGCGCGGGTACCGGGTGCGCGTGCAGCAGGCCATCGGTGGAAGGTGCTGGGAGTCGGCTTTGCGGCGAACGCGAGTTTTTCGGCTGCGTTCTCGGGGATTCCGACCACGGCCGTGTTTTTGCGTTCGGGTTATCACCTCGGCAACGACGGGCTGGGGCTGGTGCTCGGCATGCTCGGCTTGGGCATTGCGGTAAGCGAGCTGCCGTGGGGACTCCTGACCGACCGTTGGGGCGACCGTCGCGTGCTGCTGCTCGGACTGCTTTCGACCGCCGCGGCGCTAGCCGGGCTGGCCTTGTTCGTGGTGCCGTCCGGCGCGCATGTGCCGGGCGTGGCGACGCTTGCGCCTGGCTTGCTGCTGGTTGGTCTGCTTGGCGGCAGCGTCAACGGGTCGAGCGGCCGCGCAGTGATGGCCTGGTTTCGCGAAGGTGAGCGCGGCCTCGCGATGAGCATTCGGCAGACCGCGGTGCCGGCCGGCGGCGGGCTGGGCGCGCTGGTCTTGCCCGTGCTCGCCTCGAGATTCGGCTTTGCCAGCGTGTACACCGTGCTGGCCCTTGCGTGCGCGATGACCGCGGTGTTCGCGTGGTGCTGGCTGCACGAACCTTCGCACACCGATGGCAGTGGCGCGGGTCCGGCTCGCAACGCTGCCGCTGCCGCTACCGCTGCCGCGCCGGCGAAGGTTTCGCCGTTACGCGATATCGGCATCTGGCGCGTGGCGCTCGGCGCCGGCGCGTTGTGCGTGCCGCAGATTGCCATCGTGACATTCGGGACCGTATTCCTGCACGACTTCAGCCGCGCCGGCGTACTGGCGATCAGCATGACGATGGCCGCGGTGCAAACGGGCGCCGCCGTCGCGCGGGTGTGGAGCGGCGCGTGGACCGACCGGCGCGGCAATCGACGCGCTTATATGCGTGCCTGCAGTGTGCTGACCGCCGTGCTGTTTGCATCGCTTGCTCTGGTGACGGGCCTGGTCGGCATGCACCCCGCGGCGATGACAGCGGTGTTCGCGCTGATGATCGTGCTGGGCGGCATAAGCGCATCCGCGTGGCACGGTGTTGCCTTCACGGAACTCGCGACGCTCGCCGGGACGAACCGCGCAGGCACCGCACTCGCAATCGGCAACACCTGTGTCTTTCTCACGCTGTTCCTGACGCCGCTCGCGATTCCGCTGTTGTTGTCGGTGGGTTCATGGCCAATGGTGTGGGCGGTAGCCAGTGTGTGTGCGTTGATTGCGTTGCCGGTATTTCCACGCGCGGCTCGTGTATTCAATTCGCATCGCGACGTAGTCTCCCTTTGATAGAGACGCAATCGGCTATCAAATTCTCGGCGGGTTTCGGAGCGCTCCGATTTTCTCCCAGTTGTAGCGATGGTTCTATGGCCGCGCTTGACACGTCATTGCATGTCAGGAAGCCGTCAAAGCAGGTGTAAAGCGACTGGGATTTCCCCTGCGCACTCGCCGAATAGACCTACAACAACCGAGAGAAATCATAGTGAACCTTCGAATCATTCTGGCGGACGATCATCCTTTCGTTCTACTTGGCGTGCGGGCCGCGTTGGAAATGCGTGCCGGTGTCACCATTGTCGGTGAGGCGACCACACCCACCTCGTTGATCGAACTTTTGCGGAGCACGCCATGCGATGTGCTCGTTACCGACCTGACGATGCCGGAGACATCCGGTGTGGTCGAAGACGGTTTGGATCTTGTCAGGCGAATCCGATCTGCGTGGCCATTGTTGCACATCGTCGTGATGACGGCTCTGACGAACACGGCGATTCTGCGTGCCATCGTGTCGGATGGCGTGGTCAGTGCGCTCAGCAAAATGGAGACGATGGACGAGCTTTGGCATGCGATCGAGGCGAGTGACAAAGGGGAGGTGTACGTCGGCCGCTCTGTCGCCGAAGCGCTTGCCCAGCCCTGGGACGAGACGTGCGATCTGCCGGTGGCTTCACGTTTGTCCCGCAGGCAGGCGGAAGTTATCAGAATGTCCGTGCGTGGCCATTCGATCGCCGAGATCGCGCTCGCGCTTGGATGTCATCGTCGAACCATCAGTCGTCAAAAACGCGATGCAATGGCTAAACTCGGTGTCACCAACGATCCCGGCCTCTTTGCCTATATTCGTGTTCATGGAGTTCATGAAAGTTAAATCGCATAGCTAATCAATTATTAAAACGGTTCTCATCGGGCTATTTCGGAGCGATCTTATGTTTATCCTCCGAAATATGTTCAATGATCGCGACAGGGCCAGTTGCTTCGGAGAGAGCGACAGGGAATCTGGATACGGGGGAGAAAAAAGACAATGAACGATAACGCGGACTCAAGCACACCTGTTCGAACCATCATTGCGGACGATCATCCACTCGTTCTGTTGGCGATCGAGAATCTGATGGTGGGCTATCCGAATATGCAAATCGTCGGCCGTGCGGCCGACACCACAGAACTTTTCAATGAAGTCGATCGTATTCCATGCGACCTCGTTTTCATGGACCTCTACATGCCAGGAGGCATCCATGGCGACGGACTGGAAGCGGTCAGACAGTTCAAGGCACGCTATCCCGATGTTGCACTTGTTGTGCTCACCATGGAAACCGAAGCGGCCGCGCTGAGAAAGGTCGTCGCGCTCGGTGTCGACGGGCTGATCAGCAAACGCGACCGGATCGATCTGATTCACGTGGCCGCCGTCACGGCGTTGGCCCGCGAGTGCTATCTCGGGCCGGCGGTGCGCTCGCTGATTGCCGACGCAACGGTCGTGCAGCGGCTCGATTTTGTCCGGCAAATGCTGTCGCGCCGCGAACTGGAGGTGTTCACGCAATACGCTTCCGGGCTTGGCGTGACGGAGATTGCCGAGCGCTTCGGGCGCAGTGTCAAGACCATCAGCGCCCAGAAATGTACTGCGATGCGCAAGCTCGGCCTGCACAGCGACGCGGAATTGTTCCGCTTCGCCGTCGAGCATGGCGTGATCTCGGAGGATTGTTTGCAAAACCGGCGCTGAGCCGGCGAGGCGCCGCGCCGGTCTGGTGGCGTGGCGAACTGAAGATGCACCTGGCACATCCCGGGGAGGCACGTCGCGTGCAGGGAGTGCCAGTCGATAAGACAACAAAAAATGACACAAAAAATCCGAGTCATCGTGGCCGACGATCACGATTGCGTTCGTGTTGGCGTGATGCGCCTGCTGCAAGCGGCACCTCACATTGAGATAGTCGGCGAGGCACCGGATACCCAAACGCTGGCGGAGTTGCTCGACATCCATGTGTGCGACGTCGTCGTGTCGGATATCGGCATGCCGGGCATTGACGGTGCCAGCAACGCTGTCTCTTTTCTGCGCCGCCTGTTCCGGGAGCGGTCGCATCCCTGCGTCGTCGTGCTGACGATGATCTGTCATGCGCACCTGCTTTCGGGTTTATTGCACCTCGGCGTCGCAGGAATCGTCGACAAGCGCGATACCGCCGCGGCGTTGATCGAAGCGATCGAGGCAGCGGTTAGCGGCCGTATTTATCTATCGAATCAGGCGCGCGTCGCGATAAATGCAACCGATGCGCCGTCGCAGCCGCGCGCGGGCGTGCTGAGCGCGCGCGAATGGGAGGTCTTCCAACTTTATGTGCGAGGTCTGGCTGTTCACGAGATCGCGACACGTCTGCAACGCAGCGGCAAGACCATCAGCACTCAAAAGCGTAGCGCGATGCGCAAGCTCGGTCTCGAGACGGAAAACGATCTTATTGATTATGCGAGACAGATAGGGTTGGCCTGACAGCCGTGTGAGAGAACTGAACCTCGACCCAGGCGATGGTTCTCGGGATTTAGGAGTCTTCTGATTGGTTGGCCGACGCTGCCGTTTCATAGTTGTGAATTAACTGAGGCTCGACTTCCAATGCCCGTCTGGCGAATGCAGTCATTTCGCCAGACGCAGCAGTGACGAGCCTGGAAAATTCAGGCAGATGTCTAGCGGCTGGAGTGAGGCGCCGTCTGCCATTTGCACACGTGCAGGGAGGCGAGATGGTAGGGCTAGGCAAGCGGTTATGGGTCGAAGGGGTCGGGACGGCCTGGGTGGTGTTCATCGGCTGCGGCAGCATTGTATTGAACACCGGGGGCGCCCAGCAAGGTTACGGCGTGCTCGAGGTTTCACTCGCTTTCGGTCTTGCGCTCGTGACGGCGAGCTACGCATTCGGCGCCATCTCCGGCGCGCACTTCAACCCGGCTGTCACGATCGGCTTCACGGTCGCGCAGCGTTTTCCGGTTCGGGATCTGCTGCCTTACGTTGCCGCCCAGATTCTCGGGGCCGTCGGAGCCGCGGCGCTGCTTGCTTACGTGGCGAGCGGCCGCCCCGGCTTCGAACTGGCCGCGAGCGAATTTGCGGCGAACGGTTTCGGCGACCATTCTCCGGCCGACTATCAACTTCATTCTGCGCTGGTTGTCGAGCTGGCGCTGTCGTTCGCTTTCGTCATGGCGAGCCTGATGGTGGCCTGCCGGCGAAAGCTGCGGCCGATCGCGCCGCTGGTCGCCGGTGCGTGCCTGGCGATCGTGTACATGGTGTCGATTCCGGTTACCAACGGCTCGATCAATCCGGCTCGCTCCACCGGTCAGGCGCTGTTCGCCGGCGACTGGGCACTCGACCAACTCTGGCTGTTCTGGGCAGCGCCGTTGCTGGGTGGCGTCGCGGCCGGCGCACTGTTTTCCTTTCTCCTGGGCAAGTCCGGCCGTCACACCGTGTTGCTCGCTCGCGAGCAGGGCGAAGTCGCGTGAGCGCCGCCTGGTCTCATTTCATGATGCCCGCCATGAAACGCCAACGCCGCGCAGCAGTGTGGCGGATGGCACGACGTGTATCGCAGTGCCTGCTTGTTGTGTGCGCCCTTGCCCTCGCGCAGATGCAGCCAGCGGCGGCCCGGGCTTTTGCCGGCATGTCGCATCCGTCAGGCGGCGCCTTTCCTGCCAGGTTGACGGTCGGCGTTCTGGCTAATGGGTGGATGCCTTTCGACGGGCTTCAGAATGGTCAGCTAGCCGGTTTGAGCGCCGACTATCTGCGCGCGCTCGTTGGGCCGAACGTCGTAATTGAGTCCAAAGCGTATCCAGACATGCCGCAACTGTTGGCCGCGGCATGCGCAGGCAATGTCGACCTGGTCATGAGCCTCGCTCGTACACCCGAGCGGGAGCGCTGCCTCAGGTTCACTACGCCGTACTTTCGTGCATCCGCGTCGGTGGCGGTCCGCCGCGACGGGGATGCGTATGCGAGCGCCAGGCAGCTTGCCGGGGCGCGTCTCGCGATAGAGAAAGGCTTTGCGCTGGAACGCTCGTTGCGCGAGCGCTTTCCGCGCGCCCAGCTCGAAACTTTCGCGAGCACGCACGCGGCGCTCCAGGCAGTCGCGCAAGGCGATGCCGATGCCTATCTCGGTTTTACGCCGGCGGTTCAGTACGCGCTGGCCACGGAGGAATTCCGTGGGCTGCGCATCGCTTTCGAGGAAAGCGGCAGAATCGCTGACTTGCGCTTTGCGGTGCCGCGCAATCGGGCCGAGTTGCGCGACCAGTTCGACCGCGCGCTCGCGTCGATGAACCCGGTTGACGATACGGCCATTCGCGTGCGCTGGCTATCCGGCAGCTTCGACGCGCAAGCTGCGTCCACTGCGCGACGTCTCGTGCTGACACGGGAAGAGCAGGCCTGGCTCCGTTCGCTGCCACCGCTGCAGGTGGGTTTCGATAACGGCTGGCCGCCTTTCAGCTATGTCGACGACTCTGGCCATCCCGCCGGTATTGCCGCCGAATATCTCGACTATCTCAGCCGCGCGTTGGGCGTTGTGTTCAATCGTGCTAACACGGCCGACTGGCCTGCGACCATCGGCGCTTTCCAGCGCGGCGAACTGGCGATTCTAGCCACCTCCTCCAGCAACGATCCACGTCTGAAGAGCGCGCAGCACACCCGTGCCTACGAAACCTATCCGCTCGTGATCGTGGGGCGGGAAGACGAACCCGCCGCGCGCGCGCTCAGCGATTTCGCCTCGCGGCGCATTGTGGTCTCGTCGCATATCGCCGGCTCGATTCCGCTTGCGATCGACAATATTCCAGCCTCCAACATCGCTGTTGCCCCCAGTCTGGACGACGCGCTCAAGATGGTCGAGAAGGGCCAGGCAGACGTACTGGTTGGCAACGTCGCTGCCGTCGATATCTTGCTCAAGCAGCGCTATGCCGGTGTGCTCAAGATCCTCGGCACGGTCGGCGGGTCCGACGCGCTCGGCTTCGCCGTGCGCCCCGATCTCGGCCCGCTCGCGAGTTTGATCGACCGTGCATTGCTGGCCATGCCGCCGGCCGAGAAGCAGCGCATCCGGCAGAAATGGGTGACGGGCAGTACACGAGAGCAGGGAACATGGAGCGTTACCGCGGTACGCCTTTTGCCTTTGCTGATCGGCATCGGCCTCGTATTGCTGGTTACATTGCGCGCCTATCTGTTGCTGCAACGCGAAGTCAGGCTGCGCAAACAGACTGAACTCGAGCTGGCGCTCCAGCTGAACTTCCAGGAAACCATGATGGAGATGGTTCCCTATCCGCTCGTCGCCAAAGATCTGGATGGGCGTTACATCGCCATCAACCGGGCGTATGAAGAAGCCTGTGGTTTAAGCCGCGAAGCGGTGATCGGACGCATGGCCGTGGACGTCCAGGCATGGGGTGAAGCCAACAGTCACCTTCTGGATGACCTCACACGCAAGATGCTGATAAGCGGCGAACCGGCAAAGGCGGAACTCCAGTTTGACCGCGACACGGGCGATCTGCGGCACGGCCTGTTCTGGACACGGCTTTGTCGCGGCAGTGACGGCAAGCCGAGTTGCGTGCTCGGAACGATGGTCGACATAACCGATATCAGGCGTGCCGAAATGCTCGCACGTGAAACCGAGCGGCGCCTTTTCGACGTTACCCGCTCGTTGCCGGCTGTCGTATTTCAACTGCGCCGCACCGCAGACGGCGTCTATTCCTTTCCATACATCGGCGGCGATACGCGACATTTGCTGGGTGGCGACCACACCTCGCTGATGAGCCGCGAAGAGATCGATTTCAGACGTGTATGCGAAGAGGACCGGCCCTTTGTGCTGGCCGAACTTGAGCGATCGGCGCGTTGCGAAACGCCGGTGAACATGGAGTTTCGTTTCGATGTCGAGCTTGAACTCAAGTGGGCGCGCGCGGAACTGGTGCCGCGCCGCGAGAAGGATGGCAGCGTTGTGTGGAGCGGTTATTGGGTGGACGCAAGCGCCGAGCACGCACGGTCCGAGGAAATCGCGCGAGCGCGTGACGCGGCTGAAGCCGCCTCGCGCGCGAAAGATGATTTCGTCGCGATGATGAGTCACGAAATCCGCACGCCGATGAACGGCGTGCTCGGCCTCGTCGAAGTGCTGGAGCGCACGGCGCTCAACGCGGATCAAGGGGAAATGCTGAGCATGATCCACGAGTCGGCTGGGGCATTGCTGCAGATTCTGGACGACCTGCTCGATTATTCGAAGATCGAAGCGGGACGGCTAACGATCGAAGCCGAACCGATCGACATGCGCGAGCTGGTCGACAACGCCGTCGGCTTGCTCGCGGGCCGTGCCCACGAAAAGGGGCTGAAGGTGCGCGTGGATATCGCGCCCGAAGTTGCGGCTTCGCTACGCGGTGACAGCGTGCGATTGCGGCAGATCTTGTTCAATCTGCTCGGCAACGCCATCAAGTTCACGCCTGAGGGCGAGGTCGACGTGCAGCTTGCGATCGTCGATCAGACCGGCGACGCGCAGACGCTCGAGATAACTGTTCAGGACACCGGCATCGGCATTGCGCCGGACGTGCAGGCGCGCCTGTTCGAGCCCTTCGTGCAGGCGGAGTCGTCCACCACCCGCCGTTTCGGCGGCACGGGTCTGGGCCTGACGATCTGCCGCAAGCTGATCGACCTGATGAACGGCACCCTCGAATTGCGCAGCGAAGCTGGGGTCGGTACGCGCATTACGGTGCGCCTGACCATGCCTGTGGAGTCGCAGCGTTACTCTGCGAGCGCCTTGCGCGGCAAGCGCGCCGTCGTAGCGACGCGTGACGTACGGGTCGCGCAGGCGCTAATGCATTTCGGTCAGGCGCTCGGACTCGAGTTGCGCCGCGTGTCGCCCGACGTGGCCGCGCTCAGCGATCCGGCCGCGCTGACAGGAGTGGATATGATTTTCCTCGGTGAAGAGGTGGTGTTGCCCGCGAGCGTCGAGCCCGGAGCGCGGATCATCCGTCTGACAGAGAAGCCGAAGCCGACTGGCTACCGCATCCTCGATAACAACGTGCGCGTGAGCATCAATCCTATCTCGTGGCGCGGTCTCGGTGCGGCGTGCGCCGCGGCGGTGACGGGATTGTCTTCCGTGGCGCCGCGTTCCGCCGGCATGCCGCGTATTGCTGAAGGCACCGTCGTCCCGCCGGACCGCGAACGGGCCATTGCTACCGGAAGGCTGATCCTGGTTGCGGAAGACCATCCGGTCAATCAGGAGTTGATCCGTCACCAACTGGCCTTGCTCGGTTTTGCCTGCGACGTGACGAACGACGGCGTCGAGGCCTTGGCCGCGCTCGAACAAACCAGCTATGGATGTCTGATCACGGACTGCCATATGCCGAACCTGTCTGGCTATGAACTGGCGCGGCGCGTCCGGGAACGGGAACGGGAACAGGATGGCACGCAGCATCTGCCGATCTTGGGGATTACCGCAAACACCGCCCCGGAAGACCTGAAATTATGTCGAGACGCCGGCATGGACGATTGCCTCGTCAAGCCGACGCGGCTCGCTACGCTACGCGATTACCTGAGCCGTTGGTTCGGCACTGACAGCGCACGGCAAGCGGCACCCGCTGAAACGGCCAGCGCGCCGGCGGTTTCGGGGCCGGATGCACATGGCGCTCCCGAGCCATTCGTTCCCGTCGACCTCAGTCACATGACGCAGTTGTGGGGGAGCGAATCGACGGTTAAGGCATTGCTCGATTCGTTCGTTTCATCGGTGCGCGAAGATGTGCTGGCGTTGTCGCCGCTACTCGAGTGCGTGGAGGTCGAGCGTCTGCGCGAGTGGCATCATCGTGTGGCGGGGGCGGCGGGCGTGCTGCAGTACCCGCCGTTGCTCAGCGCGTTGGAAAACTATCGCCGGGACATCACCGTCAAGACGCGGGAGCGCTTGCGTAGCGATGGGCTGGTGTTGGCGCGCAAGTGCAACGCAATGTTGGACGGCATCGAGGAGCAGGCTGCATTGCTTGCATGACACTGTGTCGCAGTGCACTGCACTGCACTGCACGGCACCGCACCGCAGCTAGGCTAGACGGGACGGGACGAGACAACACGCGGCTGCAGCCTCGCTTGGGCAATCACGTTGGCACGAGCTCGCGAGCCAATCCAGGCGATGAATCGAGAGGGCAAAAAAAACGCGGCCGAAGCCGCGTTAAAGATTTGGAGACATCCCTCGATGAAGGAGTCACTTCTCGCACTTCGAATCATAACTGCGACTGCGCAAAAGATTCATTACGAATTGCGCAATTAACTTTTCGTAAATATCCATGAAAGCATCGCTCCGGCTCTGCTTCGGAAGCGTTTCCGTGGGAAGGAAACGCACCGAAGCACCGCTTGCGGTGCTTTTTTCCCTGGCACGCACGAGCGCCAGGCGCCGCGATGCCATTTGACCCCGACGCAAACCGCTGCAACGGATTTGCACTAGTATGTGGGGGCTCCGCGCGTGGCCGAAATGTCGGCGCGGCGGTGCGTCAAAGTCCGGAGAAGACCATGATTGCGCTTCGAAAACTGAATCTTGCCGTGGTGGTGTGGGCGTTGGCGTCGGGCGTTGCCTTTGCGGATGCGGTGGCGTTGAAGGCCGATCTCGAACCGTCGAGCGAAGTTCCGCCGCGCGTAAGTCACGGACACGGCATGTTGAACGCTACATTCGATACGTCGACCAAGTCCCTGCAGTGGACGATCACCTATGAAGGGCTGAGTGGTCCGGCAACCGCTGCGCACTTCCACGGTCCCGCGCCGGTCGGGCAGAACGCCAAGGTCCAGGTGCCGATCGGGAAGGACGCGCTCGCGAGCCCGATCAAAGGATCGGCGGCGCTCACCGAACAGCAGGTAACGGACCTGATGGCGGGACAGTGGTACTTCAACGTCCATACCGCCCAGAACCCGACGGGTGAGATTCGCGGGCAGGTTTTGCCGGCGAACTAGGCAAGAGGACAACGAAAAAAACGTTGCCCGATGACGCGGGCGTCTTTTCGAGATTAGAAGCCACCGTCCACCGGCGCGACGGCGAACGCACGTACCATGATGGGACACTATCGACGGAGCGTGTCCCAATGAGTTGGCAAAGTGCACTCGCGTGCTGGTATCTGCGCAGGCAGTTTCGACCGCAAACTCTCAAGCCGAGTATCAATGTCGACCAGGCGCGTGCGCTGACAGCCAAGCGCGTCTGGTCACCACGCGTGCCGGGAGGCTGGCGTCTGCGCGAGTCGTACGGACCAGACGATTGGCCGCTGCAGGGCGAGTGGATCGAGCGCGCTGACGGTGTGCCCGCTTCCGCTAACGGCCCGACTGTGCTGTATTGCCATGGTGGCGGCTACTATTTCTGTTCACCGCGTACGCATCGCTCGCTCGTATTCGGTCTCGCCACGCGTGCGAACGCACCGATCTTTTCCCTCGACTACCGTCTCGCCCCCGAGCATCGTTTTCCGGCCGCGCTCGACGATGCAACCGCGGCCTACCGTCAGCTGGTCGCGGACGGCACGCCTCCCGAGTCGATCGTCATCGCGGGGGACTCAGCGGGCGGCGGCCTTGCGCTCGCTACGCTGGTCGCCTTGCGCGACGCCGGTGATCCGCTGCCGGCAGGCGGCCTGCTGTTCTCGCCATGGACCGATCTGGCCGCTGCGGGCGCCACGATCCGCACCAACGACGGCCTGGATCCGATGTTCAGCGGTGCCGCGATTGCTCGGGCTGCGCAGGTTTATCTCGGCGACACGCCCGCGACGCATCCTTATGCGTCGCCCGTCTATGCCGACCTGCATGGTTTGCCGCCGCTCTTCATCGTGGCGGGCAGCACGGAGGTATTGCTCGACGACTCGCAACGCGTTGCCGACAACGCGCGCACGACGGGTGTCGACTGCGAATTCGAAGTGTGGAAGAAGATGCCACACGTCTGGCCCTTGTTCACGCCGTTCATCCCGGAAGGCGGCCGCGCGCTCGACCGCGCCGCGGCCTTCGTGCGGCGCGTGACGACAACGAGCGGGCGTGGCGTGACTGCTCAGCCGTCCAGGGTGACGTCGATCGCCTGATAGGCGGCTTCGACCGTATCCTGGCCGTATTGCCGCTCCAGCCGTCGCACGGTGAAGTGACCGTGTGCGACCTGCTGGAAGTGGTCGATGAACACCGTATTGACCATTGCGCCGAGCACCGCGCCGATCGCCGGAATCGACTTGGCGGCGATCTGCTCGCTCACTTGCACCGAAAAGCGTGCGGCAATGGTGTTGAGAAGGCGCAGCAAGGCCGCGGAGCCATGCGCGGTGAAGCCCTTCGTCGCGATTTCGGATGAAGCCTTCGATACCGCCTGCGCCAACGCGCCACGCATGATGAAGTAGCCCAGATCGGCGTCGTCGTCGGCTTTCGAGGTGCCGCCCATGCCGAGCACTGTCAGGCATTGCAACTGTGTGTCGATCGACGACAGATCCTCGCCCTCGCTGCGCGCGATGTCGCAGATCGAGCGAAACATCAACGTGGTTGTGACCGGCAACTCGACGGGTAGCGCGAACAGACCGAATGCGCCGCCCGCCGCGCCCGTGGTTGCCACGGCGAACTTGTGCAGGAGGTTGCTCGGCTTGTCGGGCACCACCAGGGGCGCGGCGCCAGCCTGCCGCCCCAGCGTGCGCAGCGCGATCGAGAGACACTTGCGCAACGCCAGTTCCGTCGCATCCGTGACCTTTTCGTTGGCAAAAGCCGGCATGCGCGAGAGCAGCTTCTCGAGCGGCGCGCCGACGATGCTCGCCAGTTTCATCGCCAGTGCGGGGCTCTCCAGTTCGTGCTTTGCGCGTCGCAGCGCGCTCAGGTCGTCGTCCGATAACGATTGTGCTGCGAGCGAACTCGGCTCCATGTGCCTCCCTGGCGTCATGTATTGTCGATTCTTCAGTCGATTGCCGACGCGATGAGCCGCATCGGCGGGCTCCAGCTTAGAGCATCGCCTCATGGTATGATTCCCAATCGTTTGACGAGTCAACTGTTGCTCCATCAAAAATGGCTGTCCATACCGCGGCCCACCACTCGAGTGGGCAAGTTCTACCTTTCCGCGAATCGCTCCTGGCGATGCTCGGCGTTTCCTTCGTTTCGATGCTGGTCGCTCTGGACCAGACCGTGGTCGGCACCGCGTTGCCCACCATCGTCGCGGAACTGAAGGGTTTCGAACTCTACGCGTGGGTCGCCACGTTGTATTTGCTGACCTCGGTGATCACCGTGCCGATCTTCGGCCGCCTTGGGGATTACTACGGGCGCAAGCCATTCGTGATCGCGTCGATCGTCGTGTTCACGGCGGCGTCGGTGCTCTGCGGCGCCGCCAACAACATGCTGTTCCTCGTGCTCGCGCGCGGCTTGCAGGGCATCGGCGGCGGCATGCTGGTCGGCACCGCCTTTGCGTGCATTCCTGATCTCTTTCCCGACTCGGTCATTCGACTGCGCTGGCAGGTGCTGATGAGTTCGGCGTTCGGGATTGCGAACGCGGTGGGGCCGTCGCTCGGTGGTTTTCTCACGCAGTACTACGGCTGGCGCTCGGTGTTTTATGTGAATCTGCCGGTCGGTCTGCTGTCGCTATTTTTCGTCTGGCGTTTCCTGCCGCATCTGCGGCACATCGAGCACAAAGGCAAGATGCGGCTCGATTGGCCGGGGGCGCTGTTGATCGCGGTGGCGCTCGGCTCGCTGCAATTGTTCGTCGAGATGCTGCCGAAGCACGGCGTCACGCTGGGCGCGTTCGTGTTGCTGGCCCTGAGCGTTGCCTCGGCATACGGCTTGTGGCAGTGGGAAAAGCGTTGCCCGACGGCGATTTTGCCGGTGGATATGTTTCGCAATCGCAGTCTGGCTGCGCTCTTCACGCTCGCCGTGCTGGGCGGCTTCACGATGTTCTCGTTGCTGTTCTACGCACCGTTGCTATTTCAGGGCGGCTTCGGGATGTCGCCGAAAGAAGCGGGGCTCGTCATTACGCCGCTTGTCGTGTTCATCACGATCGGCAGTATCGCCAACGGACGCATCGTCTCGCGTGTGCGCAATCCGAATCTGATGCTGTACGTCGGCTTCGCGCTGCTGGCGCTGGCGTGCCTCGGCGCGGTCGTCGCGACGCGCGCCATGCCGCAATGGCTGCTGATGTCGTTCATGGTGCTCGGCGGCCTCGGCCTCGGTTTCGTGATGCCGAATCTGACGATCTTCGCGCAACAGACAGCCGGGCGCGAACACCTTGGCATCGCCACCGCGCTGCTGCAGTCGCTGCGGATGATAGGCGGGATGATCGGCACGGCGCTTACCGGCACGCTGGTCAGCCATATGTACGCGAGCGGTGTGCGCAGTGCGCTGGAAAACGATCATGCGTCGCCATGGTTCGCCGATCTCGGCGACCCGCAAATCCTCATCAATCGCGACGCGCAAGCCACCTTGCTCGGCCAGCTGGCGCATGCGGGCCACAACGGCGCGATGCTGCTCGAGAGCGCGCGCGAGGCGCTCGTTGCCGCGATCCATCTGGGTCTCGCGCTGGCGGCGCTCATCGCTGTGGTGTCCGTGTGGCAGAGCCGCCGCGTGCCGCCGATCAAGCTTCAACGCAAGCTCGAGCCGGTGATTCACGCGGATTGATTTTTTAGCCTTACCGTTTTACTGACAGATCATGGAAGAACAGGACCGCGTCGCCGTCATGCAGCAATTCGGCCGCACTTATCGGGCGTTCATGTCGGCGTTCGAGGCCCAGGTGGGCCACCCGTTGCCGCGCTGGCGCATTCTGCTCGCGCTGCACGAACAGGACGGCGAATCGTCGCAGAAGCGGCTGGTCGAGCGCTTGCGCGTCGATCCGGGCGCGCTGACGCGGCAGTTGAAAACGCTGGAGGGTTTAGGCTGGATTGCTCGCAGCATGGACGCGCGCGACAACCGCGTGACCAACGTGCGGTTGACCGAAGCGGGGCAATCAGCGACCGAAGCCAGCCTGCCGCGCCGCAACGCATTTTTGCACGACACGATGGCGGCATTGCCGGACGAAGCGCTGAGCGCATTGTCGGGGGCGTTGAAAATGCTGGAAGTGCGGATCGGCGAAGTCGTGGCCGCAGCCGCTTCCCAGGTGCCCGACACGGCAGAGGCCGACCCGGCTCGCCAGGCTTAAGCCCGGTTCATCATGCCGGCGATTGCCGGAGCGCCCTGCGCGGAACCATTCAAACTTCGGCATGCGCCAAGACGCGCGCAGCGGCCAGAATTCGACGGAGATCGAGCAAGCCTATCAAGTGGGAAGGCCGCAACAAACGGCGCGCCACCTCGCGGTGAAGCGCGCCGTTTGCGTCAAGATCAGAAGAACGTTTCGATCACTTCGGTGACGCGATACGACGGATCGACCACCAGCACCTGGCGCCACTTGTCGAACGTCAGGCACGGATGCGAGATGTCGAACGCGATCATGTCGCCCACCTTCAGATCGGCGCCCACGGGAATCCGCAGATACGCGTGCTGATCCATCAAGCCGAAAATCTCCCAGCCTTCGCTTGCGGCGATGTCGCGCGGCGCTTCGGTGCCCGGACGATAGTGGCGCGACGGCTCCGGCATACCTGCGTCGAAAGCGGAATCGCGTTTTCCGAGGCCGATGATCGCGCGATCCGGTTCTGGAATCGATTGCACATACGCCCACAGTTGCAGCGCCGGAAGCAAGCCTTCGCCCATTTTTTTCGCGACCGGATTGCGCGCGAAGATGTCCGTCTGCGCCTTGCGGTAGATGCCGACGTCATGCGTCAGATAGCAGCCCGGTCGAAGCACGACCTCGACCTTGCCGGCCTCCGAGGCCTTCGCGAATTCTTCCGCGACCACGTCGTACCAGGCCGAGCCGGCGCCTGACAGAACGGCCGGCGTGCGGGCAAAACGTCCTTCATCGACAAGCGTGCGCGTCACAGCGACGGCGCTCTGCAGGAACTCGCGTACTTCGTGCTCTTCTTTCAGCACCCCTTCATACAGCTCGACACCCGCCAGCTTCAAAATATCCGGATAGCGCGCGATCGCCTCGAGCACCGCGTTGCGCTGCGCGTCGTCGCGCACGCCGGTGCGGCCGCCCGGCACACCGAGCTCGAGCAACACTTGCAGCGGCTTGCGTACCGACGTGAAAAACTGACCCAGCTGCTCGACGCCTTCGGCCGAATCGACGAGGCAGAAGAACTCGAAATCAGGGTCGCTCAGCAACTCGGCGATCATCATCATGTTGCGGCGGCCAACCAGCTGGTTGGCCATCAGGATCCGCGAAACACCGCCGTGATAGGCC
Organism: Paraburkholderia caffeinilytica; assembly: GCF_003368325.1. Classification (NCBI taxonomy): domain Bacteria; kingdom Pseudomonadati; phylum Pseudomonadota; class Betaproteobacteria; order Burkholderiales; family Burkholderiaceae; genus Paraburkholderia; species Paraburkholderia caffeinilytica. The sequence continues at coordinate 2,596,682 of NZ_CP031467.1, forward strand.
GCGCGCACCTGATGCGCGGTGGCGAGCGTGAGACCCCATGCGCCGGTTTCGAGCTGGCGGCGAAACAGTTGCGGCGCCATGGTGGTTTTGCCGTGCGGCGCGAGCTTGACGCCGTATTCCGCGACGAACGCCTGCATCCACTTCAGGTTGTGTTCCACACGATCCGCGTACAGCACGGCGGCAGGCAGGCTCACGTCTTCATTCAGCAGGTTCCACTCGAGGCGCGCGGCATCCGTGAGTTGGATACTGGTGCCCGGAACCATGCCCAAGCCCTTGCTATAAGGATCAATCGTTGCGCCCTGATAGTTTGTAACTTTCATGTCTCCCAGCTCCATCGTCCAGTTAAATTGAATCAAAGTTGACTTTACCATGTTACAGAAAGTACGATGGTCGAAGAAATGTTATTTAGTACCACGGCTCGCACAGCGGCTCACATGAGCGATTGCGCGGTGTCTTACGATCTGCAATGAACTCTACCGCCGAACCGCTGGCCTTCGATATCGTCGCGCGCATCGCCGAGTGCGCGCCGGAACTGCGTTCGGCCGAACGCAAGGTTGCGGCGCTGATTCTCGACGATCTGACTGGCGCGTCGCGCGCCAGCATTGGCGCGCTCGCCCAGCAGGCGGAGGTGAGCGTCGCGACCGTAACGCGCTTTGCCAAGGCGGTCGGTTGCCGTGACGTACGGGAATTGAAGCTGCGGCTCGCGCAGGCGGCCGCGGTCGGTCAGCGCTTCCTGCAGGCGGCCGGACCCACCGACGCGCCCGAGCCGATCGCCACCCGCGTATTCGACGAGCTGCAGACCGCGCTTGCGCATAACCATCAACTGCTGCGGCAGGCGCCGTTGGACGAAGCGGCGGCCGCGTTGCGCGCCGCGCGGATGATCTACGTGTTCGGCATGGGCGGCGGCTCGACCGCGCTCGCCGACGAGATGCGCTTCAGGCTCGTGCGCCTCGGCCGGCCGGTTGCGACCTATCAGGACGGCTTGTTGCAGCGCATGGTGGCGAGCACCGTGTCGCGCGAGTGCGTGGTGATCGCGCTGTCCACCACCGGGCGCGTGCCCGAGATGGTCGAGAACTGCAAGATCGCGCACAGCTACGGCGCGACCGTGATCGCCCTGACCGCGCCGGCTTCGCCGCTGGCCAAACTGGCCGATTGGGTGATTCCGATCGTCGCCTTTGAAACGGATTTCATTTACAAACCGTCGTCGTCGCGCTACGCGATGATGATGGCGCTCGATGTGCTCGTCACCGAACTTGCCGTCAGCCAGAGTGACGAGAGCCGCGAATTGCTGCGCCGCATGAAGCACGCGCTCGACGCGCACCGCGGTGGTGGCGATCGACAACCGTTAGGAGACTGATCCATGCATTCGCATCCCGAAGCCGCCGATACGCTGATCGTCGGCGCGCAACTGTACGACGGCACGGGCGCGCCGCCGGTCGAACGCGACGTAGCGATCCGCGACGGCCGCATCGCTGCAATCGGCAATCTGTCGAACTGGCTTGCTGAAGAAGTGATCGAAGCCAACGGCCGCGCGTTGGCGCCGGGCTTCATCGACGTTCATACGCATGACGACACGCATGTGATCCAGTCGCCGCAAATGTTGCCGAAGATCACCCAGGGCGTCACGACAGTGATCGTCGGCAATTGTGGGATCAGCGCGGCGCCGGTGTCGTTGAAGGGCGATCCGCCTGATCCGATGAATCTGCTTGGCGAGCGCGACGCGTTCCAGTACCCGACTTTCGCTGCGTACGTCGAAGCGGTGAACGCCGCGCGTCCGGCGGTGAATGTCGGCGCGCTGATCGGGCACACGGCACTGCGCAGCAATCAGATGGACCGGCTCGATCGCGCGGCGACCGCGGCGGAAATCGACGGAATGCGCACGCAACTCGAAGAGGCGTTGTCGAATGGCGCGTTGGGTTTGAGTTCGGGACTCGCATACGGCTCCGCGTTCTCCGCGCCGACCGAAGAAGTGATGGCGCTGGCCGAACCGCTTGCCGCCGCCGGCGCGTTGTACACGACGCACATGCGCACCGAGTTCGACGCGATTCTCGACGCGATGGACGAAGCGTATCGGGTGGGCCGTCATGCGCATGTGCCGGTGGTCATTTCGCATCTGAAGTGCGCGGGGCCGTCGAACTGGGGGCGCAGTGTCGAGGTGCTGGAGTCGCTGGAAGGCGCACGTCGTCTGCAGCCGATCGGTTGCGACTGCTATCCGTACAACCGCAGTTCGTCGACGCTCGACGTGAAGCAGGTGACGGGCGACATCGACATTACGATCACGTGGTCCGAGCCGCATCCCGAGATGGCGGGCAAGCTGATCAAGGACATTGCCGCCGAGTGGCGTGTCACGCAGCAGGAGGCGGGCAAGCGTCTGCAGCCTGCGGGAGCGGTGTATCACAACATGTCCGAGGACGACGTGCGGCGCATTCTGTCGCATCCCGCGACGATGGTCGGCTCGGATGGTTTGCCGAACGATCCGCTGCCGCATCCGCGGTTATGGGGCGCGTTTCCGCGTGTGCTCGGCCACTACGCGCGCGATGCGAATCTGTTGCCGCTCGAAGAGGCGGTGCGCAAGATGACCAGCTTGTCGGCGCACCGGTTCGGTTTGGCGCAGCGAGGCGAGGTGCATATCGGTTATCACGCGGATCTGGTGTTGTTCGACCCGGCCAGGGTTCGGGACGCGGCGACGTTCGAGAATCCGCAACAGGCGGCCGACGGCATCGACGCGGTGTGGGTGAACGGCGTGTTGACCTACCGCGATGGCGCCGTGACCGGCGAGCGGGCAGGGCATTTCGTGGCACGCGGTGCGGCGTCGAAGGGTGATGCGCACGGCGCGTTTTGATTTCTTGTTTTCTGATTGATGTGGCAGGCGGTTGTGGCATTGCTCGCGCCGCGTGCCGGACTTTTTAAGGAGTTGGATGATGAAGCGATATGGCGTTGAAGGCGGCAAGGGTACCGGTGGTCAACATATGCCGTTTGCTCGGGCTGTCGAAGCGGATGGCTGGTTGTTCGTTTCCGGGCAGACGCCGATGGAAAACGGCGAGGTGATCAACGGCGGTATCGTTGAGCAATCGCACAAGGCGATTCAGAACGTCTTCGCTATCTTGAAGGAAGCCGGCTACGGGGCGGAGCATGTTGTTCGCTGTGGCGTGTGGCTCGACGATCCGCGTGATTTCGCTTCGTTCAACAAGGTGTTCCGGGAGTACTTCGGCGAGAATCCGCCGGCTCGGGCTTGCGTGGTTTCTTCGATGGTGATCGATTGCCGGGTCGAGGTTGATTGCGTGGCTTATAAGAAGCCTTCGGCGTAAAGTTTTCCGGTTCGCCGCAGGCGCTGTTTGATGCCTGCGGCGAAAAAACACGCTGCTATTTATTGACGCGCCAGCCGCATATTGTCCGGCATGGGCAAATTGTAGTTAGTGCGGAACGGATTGATATCCAATCCACCGCGCCGCGTGTACCGCGCATAAACCGCCAGCTTGACCGGCTTACAGGCCTTCATCACATCGATAAAAATCCTCTCGACACACTGCTCGTGAAACCCGGTGTGATTCCGATAGGAAATGATGTACCTCAGCAAGCCCGCATGATCGATCTGCGGCCCAACGTAATGAATCTGCACGCTGCCCCAGTCAGGCTGTCCGGTCACCGGACAATTCGACTTCAGCAAATTGGAGAACAACGTCTCCTCAACCGGCGCTTCGTCAAGCGCTGCCTTGAGCAACGAAGCATCCGGCTGATAGACATCGGCATCCAGATCGAGCCGATCCAGCGACAAACCCTCAAACTCTTCCATCTGCAGCTTGCCGAACTCGTGCGGCGCAGCCAGGTGAACAGACACCGTCGCGCCGCAAGAAGCGGAAACATCGCGCTTGATCGTGTCACGCACCATGTCCATCGACTCGAACGACGTCTGCGCAAATGAGCCCAGGTAAAGCTTGAACGACTTCGACTCGACGATATTCGGCGAATCGGCCGGCACGAAGAAAGTCGCCACCGCAATCTGCGGCTTGCCGCGCGCATTCAACCAGGAAAGCTCGTAGGCATTCCAGATGTCCGTGCCGAAAAACGGCAACTGCGCGCCAATCCCAATCGCTTCGCGGGCATTCTTCCGGGCAATCGGAAAGAGCAGCGAAGCGTCATAGTGTTCGGTGTAAGCGGAAGCCTTACCCAGCGGTGATTGTTCGGGTGTCATGATGCGTTCACGATGCCACTCAGCACGTGCCCCGTCGCCGTCACGACGCGGGCCGATTCGCAATGGCCAATTTGGTCGTCGAAGAAAAAGTCCGGCTCGAACTCGCGCAAAAACGCGCTCTTGTCGAGGCCGCCGAGGAACATCGCTTCGTCGATTTCGATGTTCCACGCCATTAATGTGCGGATTGCGCGCTCATGCGCCGGGGCCGAGCGGGCCGTCACCAAGGCCGTACGAATATGCATCGGTGCGGCTTCGTCCGCGAGTTTCTGCAGCCGGTGCAGTGCTTCGAGCAACGGCTTCAAAGGCCCATCCGCGAGCGGCAAATCCTTGTTGTGAATCTCGTGGCCGACGAACGCCCGCAGGCCATCTTTCTGAAACACGCGCTCGGCTTCGTCGGAAAACAGCACGGCGTCGCCGTCGAAGGCAATCCGGATCTCGTCCGGATACTTGCTCGCCATTTTCGCCGATTCGGGCAAGACGCGCGCGGCCGGAAATCCGGCGGCCAACGCGTCGCGCACGTCGTCCTGATTCGCGGACAAAAACAGCGAGGCGTTCAAGGGCTTCAGATAGCCGAATGGCGCGCGCCCACGCGTAAACACGCCACGCTCGATCGCCAGTCCGTACTCCCTGCACGAATGGAACGCGCGCAACCCGCTGATCGGATCGCTGCGCGACAGAATCACCACTTCGACTCGATGACCGCCGGCATTCAAGGCGAGCAGCTTGCGGATCAGCGGAAACGCGACACCCGGCTTGGCGGGCACGGCCAGCCGCTCGCGCTGCAACGCTTCATACGCCTGCAGGTTGCCTTTCTCGTACACGCAGTTCTCTTCCTCGAAGTCGAACAGCGCGCGCGACGAGATTGCCACCACCAGTTTGTCGACAAGCGAAAGAGCCATCTGCGCGTTTCAGTCCTGAGAGTTCAAGCGAGGAACAAGCGATAAACAGGGTTCTGCGTCTCTTCCCAGTACGGATACCCAAGCGTCGCGAGAAAGCGGTCGAACTCGCTGTTCTCGCTCTCCGGCACCTGGATGCCGACCAGAATCGAGCTGTAGTCCGCGCCCTGGTTGCGGTAGTGGAACAGGCTGATATTCCAGTTCGGCGCCATCGACGACAGAAACTTCATCAGCGCGCCCGGCCGCTCGGGAAACTCGAAACGGAACAGCCGTTCGTCGTGCGCCAGCGGCGAGCGGCCGCCGACCATGTAGCGGATGTGCTGCTTCGACAGTTCATCGAAGGTCAGATCGACGGTGGCAAAGCCGTGTGCTTCGAATGCGCCCGCGATCTGCGCCGATTCGCTGCGGTTGCGGATCTGCACGCCGACGAAGATATGCGCTGAATTCGCGTCCGCGATGCGGTAGTTGAACTCGGTGACGCTGCGCGTGCCGACCAGTTCGCAGAAGCGGCGGAAACTGCCGCGCTCTTCCGGAATCGTCACGGCGAACACCGCTTCACGCGCTTCCCCGACTTCGGCGCGCTCCGCCACGAAACGCATGCGGTCGAAGTTCATGTTCGCGCCGGACGTGATCGCAATCAGCGTCTGGTTCTCGATGCCTTCGCGCTCGGCATACTGTTTGGCGCCGGCCACGGCCAGCGCGCCCGCGGGTTCCAGCACGCTGCGGGTGTCCTGGAACACGTCCTTGATCGCGGCGCACAGCGCGTCGGTGTTCACGAGCAGCACGTCGTCGAGATATTCGCGGCACAGGCGGAAGGTTTCTTCGCCCACGAGCTTCACCGCGGTGCCATCCGAGAACAGCCCGACTTCGTTTAGCGTGACCCGTTCGCCTGCCTGTAAAGAAGCGGCCATCGCGCACGAGTCGTCGGTCTGTACGCCGATCACCCGGATCTCCGGGCGCACCGATTTCACGTACGCGGCCACGCCCGCGGCCAGCCCACCGCCGCCGATCGGCACGAAGATCGCGTGGATCGGGCCCTGGTGCTGGCTGAGAATTTCCATCGCGACCGTGCCCTGGCCGGCGATCACGTACGGATCGTCGAACGGGTGAACGAACGTCAGGCCGCGCTCTTCCTGCAGCTTCACTGCGTGCCCGTACGCGTCGCTATAGGACTCGCCGAACTGCACCACCTCGACCGTCGCTCCGCCATGCGCGCGCACGGCGTCGACCTTCACCTGCGGGGTCGTCACCGGCACCACGATGATCGCCTTCACGCCCATGCGGGCCGCCGACAGCGCCACACCCTGCGCATGATTGCCCGCCGACGCGGTGATCACACCCCGCTCCAGCGCATCCGCCGGAATATGCGCCATCTTGTTGTACGCGCCGCGCACCTTGAACGAGAACACCGGCTGGTTGTCCTCGCGCTTCAGATAAACCCGGTTGGAGAGCCGTGCCGACAGATTCGGCGCGCGTTCGAGTTCGGTCTCGCGGGCCACGTCGTAGACGCGCGCGGTCAGGGTTTTCTTCAGGTAGTCGTGGGAAGCCATGCGGGTGGCGCGGTGCGCGTTGTGAGACGGGAAAGGATCAATGATAGCGCCAACGGTGTGCACGCTGGACCTCGGTGAACCTTCGGCGTGCCCCGGGTGTCGCCCGCGAAGGCCCGCCCGACCGTTCGGTCGGAAAATTCTTCGCATGGACTGGCGGACGCTGTTCAAGCCGAAAACATCCAAAGTCCCGCCGCAGCCCCGATTTCAGGCGTCAACGCGCCGCTGGATCATGGGGTAGAATTCCATTTTGGAATAAGGATCGGAAGATGCACTGGCAGCCTCGGATCGCCCATTTGATGCCCGTCCCGCGTGAGTCTTGCCCCGCGGCGGAGCGTCACGTCCGTCACGCACGATCGTGTAGCTGTCTCTGAGCGCCGTGAAGCGACCGATGTGGGTAGGCCGTCGGTTGCGCTTCGCTCCCCAAGAAGATTTCCAGCATTGCGCTCCACGCGCACCGTCCGCCGACGCCTCACCCGTGAGCGCGCCTGGTTGACCCACCGAGTCGTCCGAACATGAACGCACCTCAAGTTTTCGATCCGCACGGCGCTGCCGTTGCGGTGGCCGCCGATCCCGAAGCGCGTCTGCGCGAAATTCCCTATAACTACACGTCGTTTTCCGATCGCGAAATCGTCATCCGTCTGCTCGGCGACGAAGCCTGGGCGGCGTTGGCCGAACTGCGCGCGGAACGCCGCACCGGCCGCTCGGCGCGGATGCTGTACGAAGTGCTCGGCGACATCTGGGTCGTGCGCCGCAATCCTTACCTGCAAGACGACCTGCTCGACAATCCGAAGCGCCGCGCGCTGCTGATCGAGGCGCTGCATCACCGTCTGAGCGAGATCGAGAAGCGCCGCCGCGCCGATCTGGTCGAGCATGGCGATGAAGCGGGCGTCGATCGGGCCGCTCGCGTGGAGACGCTGGTGGCGGCCGCGCGCCGCGCCGTCGACGATTTCGAGAGCGAATTCCAGAAGACCTTCGATCTGCGCCGTCGCGCGAACAAGGTGCTGGGCCGCGTCACGGAAAAGGACAACATCAAGTTCGACGGCTTGTCCCGCGTTTCGCACGTGACCGACGCGACCGACTGGCGCGTCGAGTACCCGTTCGTCGTGCTGACGCCGGATACCGAAGCCGAGATCGCCGGCATGATCAAGGCGTGTTTCGAGCTCGGTCTGACCGTGATTCCGCGCGGAGGCGGCACGGGCTATACGGGCGGCGCGGTGCCGCTCACGCCGTTCTCGGCCGTCATCAACACCGAAAAGCTCGAACAGCTGGGCGCCGTCGAGTTGACCGAACTGCCGGGCGTCGACCGCAAGGTGCCGACGATCTTCTCCGGCGCGGGCGTGGTGACGCGCCGCGTGACCGAAGCGGCGGAACAGGCCGGCTATGTGTTCGCAGTCGACCCGACCTCGCTGGACGCATCCTGTGTCGGCGGCAACGTCGCGATGAACGCGGGCGGCAAGAAGGCCGTGCTGTGGGGCACGGCGCTCGACAACCTCGCCTGGTGGCGGATGGTCGACCCGGAAGGGAACTGGCTCGAAGTCACGCGTCTGGATCACAACCTCGGCAAGATTCACGACATCGAAGTCGCGCGTTTCGAGCTGAAGTGGTTCGACGGCAGCCACGCGCCGGGCGAAAAGCTGCTGCGCACGGAAGCGCTCAACATCAAGGGCCGCGTGTTCCGTAAGGAAGGCCTCGGCAAGGACGTGACCGACAAATTCCTCGCCGGTCTGCCGGGCGTGCAGAAGGAAGGCTGCGACGGCCTGATCACGTCGGCGCGCTGGGTGCTGCACAAGATGCCGGCGCATACGCGCACGGTTTGCCTCGAATTCTTCGGTCAGGCCCGCGAAGCGATTCCGAGCATCGTCGAGATCAAAGACTATCTGTTCGAAACGTCGAAGCAGGGCGGCGCGATTCTCGCCGGCCTCGAGCATCTGGACGAACGCTATCTGCGCGCGGTCGGTTATGCCACCAAGTCCAAGCGCAACGCGTTTCCGAAGATGGTGCTGATCGGCGACATCGTCGGCGACGACGCGGACGCGGTGGCGCAAGCCACCTCGGAAGTCGTGCGCATGGCCAACGGCAAGAGCGGCGAGGGCTTCGTCGCGGTCAACGCCGAAGCGCGCAAGCGTTTCTGGCTCGACCGCAGCCGTACCGCCGCGATCGCCAAGCACACCAACGCGTTCAAGATCAACGAAGACGTGGTGATCCCGCTCGACCGCATGGGCGAGTACACCGACGGCATCGAACGCATCAATATCGAATTGTCGATCAAGAACAAGCTGCAACTGGTCGACGCGCTCGAAGCGTTCTTCAAGGGCGGCAAGCTGCCGCTCGGCAAGAGCGACGACGCCAACGAAATCCCGAGCGCGGAGTTGCTCGAAGATCGCGTGCAACAGGCGCTCGATCTGCTGAAGAAAGTGCGCGCGCGCTGGGAATTCCTGCGCGACAAGCTCGATCTGTCCTTGCGCGAGGCTCAGCACTATCTGGTCGGCCTCGGCTACGAAGCGCTGGCGGAGAAGTTTGCCGATCGCGTCGACGCGCAGCCGGATGCGACCGTGTTCCATATCACGCAGGACCGTACGGTGCGCGTGTCGTGGAAGGCGGAGATTCGGGCTGAGTTGCGTCAGATCTTCAACGGCGGCGAGTTCAAGCCAATCCTTGAAGAAGCTCAGGCAATCCACAAGCAGGTGCTGCGCGGTCGCGTGTTCGTCGCGCTGCACATGCACGCGGGCGACGGCAACGTCCACACGAACCTGCCGGTCAACTCCGACAACTACGAGATGCTGCAGGACGCCCACACGGCGGTTGCGCGCATCATGAAGCTGGCGCGTTCGCTCGACGGCGTGATTTCCGGCGAGCACGGCATCGGCATCACCAAGCTCGAGTTCCTGACCGACGACGAGATCGGTGAATTCCGCAAGTACAAGCAACGCGTCGATCCGCATGGCCGCTTCAACGCGGGCAAGCTGCTCGAAGGCGCCGACCTGCGCAACGCCTACACGCCGAGCTTCGGTCTGATGGGCTACGAATCGCTGATCATGCAGCAGTCCGACATCGGCGCAATTTCCGAGTCGATCAAGGACTGCTTGCGCTGCGGCAAGTGCAAGCCGGTGTGCGCGACCCACGTGCCGCGCGCGAACCTGCTGTACAGCCCGCGCAACAAGATTCTCGCCACCTCCTTGCTGGTCGAGGCGTTCCTGTACGAAGAGCAGACCCGCCGCGGCGTGTCGATCAAGCACTGGGACGAGTTCAACGACGTCGCCGATCACTGCACCGTCTGTCACAAATGCGTGACGCCGTGCCCGGTGAAGATCGACTTCGGCGATGTGACGATGAACATGCGCAACCTGCTGCGCAAGATGGGCAAGAAGAAGTTCAATCCGGGCAACGCGGCCGGCATGTTCTTCCTCAACGCGACCAATCCGCAGACCATCAACCTCGCGCGCACCGCGATGATGGGCATCGGTTACAAGGCGCAGCGCCTCGGCAACGACGTGCTGAAGAAGTTCGCGAAGAAGCAGACGGCGCACCCGCCGGCAACGGTCGGCAAGCCGCCGGTCACGCAGCAGGTGATCCACTTCATGAACAAGAAGATGCCGGGCAATCTGCCGAAGAAAACCGCGCGCGCGTTGCTCGATATCGAGGACAACAAGATTGTTCCGATCATCCGCAATCCGAAGACGACCACCGCCGATACGGAAGCGGTGTTCTACTTCCCGGGCTGCGGCTCGGAGCGGCTGTTCTCGCAAGTCGGTCTGGCCACGCAAGCCATGTTGTGGGAAGCGGGCGTGCAAACCGTGCTGCCACCGGGCTATCTGTGTTGCGGCTATCCGCAGCGCGGTTCAGGTCAGTTCGACAAGGCCGAGCAGATCGTCACGGATAACCGTGTGCTGTTCCACCGCGTCGCCAATACGCTGAACTACCTCGACATCAAGACCGTGGTGGTGTCGTGCGGCACGTGCTACGACCAGCTGGCCGGTTACGAATTCGAGAAGATCTTCCCGGGCTGCCGGATCATCGACATTCACGAGTTTCTGCTCGAGAAAGGCATCAAGCTCGAAGGCGTGAACGGCGTGCGCTACATGTACCACGACCCGTGCCACTCGCCGATCAAGACGATGGACCCGGTCAAGCTCGTCAATCAGCTGATGGGGTCCGAGAAGGACGGCTACAAGATCGAGAAGAACGATCGCTGCTGTGGCGAATCCGGCACACTCGCGGTGACGCGCCCGGACATTTCGACGCAAGTCCGTTTCCGCAAGGAAGAGGAAATGCGCAAGGGCGCCGCGAAGCTGCGTGGCATTCCCCTCGTAGCCGAGGCGGGTGCGAATGGGATCAATGCGGCGAATGCGTCGGCCGGCGCGGCGGGTGCGCCGAACGGCTCCGTGCTCAAGGCGGGCGACGGGCCGCAACCGAACGGCACCACCGACGTGAAGATCCTGACGAGCTGCCCGTCCTGCCTGCAAGGCCTGTCGCGCTACAACGAAGACGCGGGCACCGAGGCGGACTACATCGTCGTCGAGATGGCACGTCACGTGCTGGGTGAAGACTGGATGGCGGATTACGTCCAGCGGGCGAACAATGGCGGAATCGAGCGCGTGCTGGTTTAATGGCACGACTGACGATTTTTGCCTGAGGACGACGATGGACTGCGTTTTTTGCCGTGAAGATGGCGGTGATGTGCTGTGGCAGGACGACACCCTGCGTGTCGTCCTTGCCGACGAACACGACTACCCGGGCTTTTGCCGGGTGATCTGGAACGGGCATGTCGCTGAGTTTTCCGATCTCGCCGAGACCGACCGCGATCGCGTGATGCAGGCCGTGTACGCGGTCGAGCGGGCGATCCGGCGCATTCTTCAGCCGGTGAAGGTCAACCTGGCGAGCCTCGGTAACCAGGTGCCGCACGTGCATTGGCATGTGATTCCGCGTTTTTCGAACGACGCTCATTTCCCGCTGCCGATCTGGGCGCCGCGCCAACGCACGGTGTCCGAGGCCATGCTGTCGTCGCGCCGCGCGCAAGCCACCCTGCTGCGCGAAGCGGTGCGGCAAGAAATCGAACAGGCGTTTGGCTGAGCGCCCGGAACTGCCGCCTCGTGCGAGACCCTCAGCGGGCCATCCCCAAAGGGGCGTCCGCGGGGCCAAAGCCTTGCGGCGGCACGGCGTCTTCTTTATGAGGTCAACATGAGTGGACTGACTCCCGATACCCCGGTGCCGACGGGCGTGGTCGTGCATTCCAAATCCCGCGTGCTCGAATTGCAGTACGCAAACGGCGAAACGTATCGCCTGCCGTTCGAACTGCTGCGCGTGTATTCGCCGTCGGCGGAAGTGATGGGCCACGGGCCCGGCCAGGAGACGCTGCAAACCGGCAAGCGCGACGTCACGATCACGATGATCGAAGGCGTCGGCAACTATGCGGTGCAGCCGACTTTCTCCGACGGGCACGCCACCGGCATCTATTCGTGGGATCTGCTGTACGACATGGCCGTCCGCCAGGATGAACTCTGGCGCGACTATTTCGCCAAGCTGGAAGCAGCCAGCGTCGACCGCGATGCCCCCATGACGCCGGCCGGTGCTGCGCACGGGCATTGTCACTGATACGATTCGCCCTGATCGCCGCACTGATGCGGCGCAACATTTCAGAATACGCGAAAGGACGAGCGCGATGAGCAAAACCCACTTCGGCTTTCAATCGGTCGACGAACAGGAAAAAGCGCAGAAGGTGGCGGGCGTGTTCCACTCGGTCGCCTCCAACTACGACTTGATGAACGACCTGATGTCGGGCGGGTTGCACCGGGCGTGGAAGATGTTCACGATCGCCCAGGCGAATGTCCGGCCGGGCTTCAAGGTGCTCGATATCGCGGGCGGCACGGGCGATCTGTCGAAGGCATTCGCCAGACAGGCGGGCGACACCGGCGAGGTCTGGCACACCGACATTAACGAATCGATGCTGCGCGTGGGCCGCGACCGCCTGCTGGACAAGGGTGTGATTACGCCGGCGCTGCTTTGCGACGCTGAAAAGATCCCTTTTCCCGACAATTACTTCGACGTGGTGACGGTGGCTTTCGGCTTGCGCAACATGACGCACAAGGATGTCGCGCTAGCCGAGATGCGCCGCGTGCTGAAACCGGCAGGCCGTCTGCTGGTGCTGGAGTTCTCGAAGGTGTGGGATCCGCTTAAAAAGGTCTACGACGTCTATTCGTTCAAGGTGTTGCCGTGGCTCGGCGACCGCTTTGCGAAGGACGCCGAGAGCTACCGCTACCTGGCGGAATCGATCCGGATGCATCCGGACCAGGAAACTTTAAAAACAATGATGGAACAAGCTGGCCTGGACGGCGTCAAATATTACAATTTGTCAGCTGGCGTGGTAGCTTTACATGTGGGGACCAAATACTAGGGTTCCTAACCCATCGATTTTTAAAGGAAAGTACGAAAATGTCCGATTCAGGCGTGTTATCTCCCCGTAAGGTTAAGCGGTCGTTGGCGAGAAGAATCGGACTGATCGCGGTGGTCGGTCTGATCATGGCCGGCTCGCTCGCCTCGCTCGATGCGGAAGCCCGCCGCTTGGGCGGCAGCCGCAGCATTGGCCGCCAGTCGAACACGGTTCAGCAACAGTCGGCCCCGTCGCAACCTTCCCAAAGCAATCAGGCCATGCAGCAGCGCGCGCAGCCGGCACCGGCGCCCGCGCCGACGCCGGCCGCGGCGCCTAACCGCTCGCGCTGGCTCGGGCCGATCGCCGGTCTGGCGGCCGGCCTCGGTATTGCCGCGCTGTTGTCGCACTTCGGTCTGGGCGGCGCGTTCGCCGGCGCCATGGCCAACATCATCGTGATCGCGGTCATCGCGATGATCGGCATCTGGCTCATTCGCCGCTTCATGGGCCGCAAGCGCGATACGGCCCAACCGGCGTACGCCGGCGGCGCACCGTCGCTGAATGCGGGCGGCACCGGCTACACGCAGGAACCGCGTTACACCGCTCCGCCCACTGGCTCGTACCTTGAACCGCAAGGCAATCCGCTGACCACGCCCTCCATCAACGCCGCCCCGGCAGTGCCGGCCGGCTTCGATTCGGAAGCGTTCCTCCGCAACGCCAAGGTGTACTTCGTGCGCCTGCAAGCTGCGTGGGACGTCGGCAACATGGACGACATCCGCGAATTCACCACGCCGGAAATGTTTGCGGAAGTGAAGGTCGATCTGTCGTCGCGCGGTGCCGAGTCCAATCAGACGGACGTGGTGCAGCTGAACGCTGAGTTGCTGGGCGTTGAAGAACGTGCAACCGAATACTTCGCCAGCGTGCGCTTTTCCGGCTTGATCCGCGAATCGGCGGGTGCGGCGGCAGAGCCGTTCGTCGAGGTCTGGAACCTGACGAAGTCGAACCGCCCCGGCGAAGGCTGGCTGCTGGCCGGCATTCAGCAGGTGGCACAGCACTGAGGCGGCGGGACAGGGCCGGGGCAGTCCTGCTCGTCCTGACTTTGCACAAAGCATAGGCCGTTCGGCATAGCAGGCCGCGAAGCGAACGGACGTTACAATAGGAACCCGCGCGGGCACCTCGCCCGCGCGGGTTTTTTCTTGCCACTTTCAATGACCCTCGCCGCCAAGCCCTTCGCTGCTGCTGTCAATCATCTGCTCGCCCGCGAATCGTGGGCCCGCGAGCGCCTCGCACCGTACTCGGGCAAGACCGCCAGGCTATCCTGTCCGCCCGTCACGCTCATGCTGCTGGTGCAGCCGGACGGCTATCTGGGCGCGGTCGAGGAAACCGAGGCGCAACAGTTCGACGTGACCATCTCGGTGCCGTCCGATGCGCTGCCGGCCTTCGTGCAAGGCGGCCAGGCCGCCGTGATGAAGCACGTGAAGATCGACGGCGATGCCGAGTTTGCGACGGTGATCGCCAAACTCGCCGAGCATCTGCGCTGGGAGCCGGAAGAGGATCTGGCGAAGCTGATCGGCGACGGCCCGGCGTGGCGAGTCGCGTCGGTCGTGCGCACGGTCGGCGAACACGCGCGGCGTACCGGGCGCAATCTGCTCGATACGGCCGCGGAATATCTGCTCGACGAAAATCCGCAACTGGTGCGTCGCGCCGCGCTGGAAGACTTCAATGTCGAACTGGCCCGCGCCCGCGATGCTTTGGCGCGCGTGGAAAAGCGCATCGAGCGTCTTGAACAGAAGGTCGAAGCCCGCGGCGCCAATGCGCCGGGCGGCGCCGCCACGTCGCGCGGCACGCGCTAGTCATCGGGCACAACCATGCGTTTTCTGCGTTTCCTCAAGATTTTCTTCACGGTCATTCGATTCGGTCTCGATGAGATGATGCTCAGCCGCGTCAACGACCGGCGTGTGCGTCTGTTGCTGCGTATCACCACTATCGGCCGCAAGTTCGAGGCGCCGCCGGGCGTGCGCTTGCGGCTTGCGCTCGAAAGCCTTGGGCCGATCTTCGTCAAGTTCGGCCAGGTGCTGTCCACGCGGCGCGATCTGCTGCCGGTCGATATCGCCAATGAGTTGGCCAAGCTGCAGGATCAGGTGCCGCCGTTCGATTCGGCGGTAGCGATCGGGCTGGTCGAAAAGTCGCTTGGCGCGCCGGTCGACGTGCTGTTCGACGATTTCGAACGGGTGCCGGTGGCGAGCGCGTCGATCGCGCAGGTGCACTTCGCGACGGTGAAGGCGGGACAGCATGCCGGCAAGGCCGTCGCGGTGAAGGTGCTGCGCCCGAACATGCTGCCGGTGATCGACTCCGACCTCGCGCTGCTGCGCGACATCGCCGTCTGGGCCGAGCGCCTGTGGGCCGACGGCAAGCGCCTCAAGCCGCGCGAGGTGGTCGCCGAATTCGACAAGTATCTGCACGACGAGCTCGATCTGATGCGCGAAGCGGCCAACGGCAGCCAGTTGCGCCGCAACTTCGCCGGGCTCGATCTGCTGCTGGTGCCGGAAATGTACTGGGAGTTCTGCACGCCCACGGTGCTGGTGATGGAGCGCATGGTCGGCGTGCCGATCAGCCAGGTGGAGACGCTGCGCGCGGCGGGCGTCGATATTCCGAAGCTGGCGCGCGAGGGCGTCGAAATCTTTTTCACTCAGGTGTTCCGCGACGGTTTTTTCCACGCCGACATGCACCCGGGCAACATTCAGGTGAGCCTCGATCCGGCGCACTTCGGCCGCTATATCGCGCTCGACTTCGGCATCATCGGCGCGCTGTCGGACTTCGATAAGAATTACCTCGCGCAGAACTTCCTCGCGTTCTTCAAGCGTGACTACCACCGTGTCGCCACGCTGCATCTGGAGTCGGGCTGGGTGCCGCCCACGACGCGGGTCGAAGAGCTGGAAAGCGCGATTCGCGCGGTTTGCGAGCCCTATTTCGACCGCGCGTTGAAGGATATTTCGCTTGGCCAGGTGCTGATGCGCCTGTTTTCGACCTCGCGCCGCTTCAACGTGGAGATTCAGCCGCAACTGGTGCTGCTGCAAAAAACCATGCTGAACGTTGAAGGGCTCGGCCGCTCGCTCGATCCTGAACTGGATTTGTGGAAAACGGCCAAGCCCTATCTCGAACGCTGGATGAATGAGCAGATCGGCCTGCGTGGCTGGTACGAGCGGCTGAAGATCGAAGCGCCGCAGTGGAGCAAGACGCTCCCGCAGTTGCCGCGCCTGATTCACCATGTGCTGGCTCACCGCCATGACAATGCCCGCGGTACGAACGACGACATGATTCGGCAGATTCTGCTCGAACAGAAGCGCACCAATCGTCTGCTGCAAGGCTTGCTGATGTTCGGCGTGGCGGTCGGTGTCGGCGCGGTGCTGGCGCGGGCGTTTCTGGCGTTCGCTAACGGCGGGTGATCCCGAACCCTACGAGGCATCGCATGAGCGACCCGAACCAGCCGTCCGCACCGGACTTCGCGACGCGTGACCCCAACTCGCCAGAGTTTTGGGACGAGCGCTTCGAACATCACTTCACGCCGTGGGATCAGGCGGGCGTGCCGGCGGCGTTTCAGTCTTTCGCTATCCGGCATGGCGCCGCCGCCGTGCTCATTCCCGGCTGCGGCAGCGCCTACGAGGCGCTCTGGCTGGCCGAGCGGGGCAATCCGGTCCAGGCGATCGATTTTTCGCCGGCCGCCGTGGCGGCAGCGCGCGAGCAGTTGGGCGCGCAGCACGCGCAACGGGTCGAGCAGGCCGACTTCTTCACTTACGAACCGCCATTCACGCCGGGCTGGATCTACGAGCGCGCGTTCCTTTGCGCGCTGCCGACGGCGCGCCGTGCAGACTACGCGCAGCGGATGGCCGAGTTGTTGCCTGAGGGCGCACTGCTGGCGGGTTTCTATTTCATCGGCGCGACGCCGAAAGGGCCGCCGTTCGGCATCGAGCGAGCTGAACTCGACGCGTTGCTCAATCCGTACTTCGATCTGATCGAAGACGAAGCCGTGAGCGACTCGATTGCCGTCTTTGCCGGCCGCGAGCGCTGGATGACCTGGCGCCGTCGCGGTTGAGTGCGCCGCGCGGCCGTGGTCGATGGTGGCCGCGATGTTTGCTGGCCGATCGGGTTCGAGACGCAAGCTGCGAGCCGGAGGAATTAGCGTCGGCGTCCAGCCCCGGTGGCTCGGGCCGCACTTGATTCGATCGCGGCCGCCCCCATTTACGTGAACGGTGGCTGCGCCCGGCGTTTGTCCCCGAAATTCGCGGGTGTCTAGCCATATACGGCTATAATTCAAAGCTTTGCAAGCGTTTACAAGATTTCAGTAGGGAAAAGTTCATGCCGATCTACGCTTATCGTTGCGAGTCATGCGGCTTCGGGAAGGACGTGCTTCAGAAGATGAGCGACCCCCAGTTGACGCAGTGTCCCGAGTGCGGGAAAGACACATTCCGCAAGCAGGTGACTGCAGCCGGTTTCCAGTTGAAGGGCTCCGGCTGGTATGTAACCGATTTCCGCGGCGGTAACGGCGGCGCGGGCGCGCCGGCCAAGTCCGACGCGAATGGCGGCTCGAATGCGAATTCGGGGGAGAACGCCGCAACCGGGAATAACGGCGCAGCGAAATCCGACACGGCTTCGGCCAACGGCACGGCCGCCGCAACGCCTTCCGCCGCCGCAACGCCCGCCGCGCCCGCCGCATCGGCGAGTTCGAGCGGTTCCGGCAGCGCCTAGTGGGACAGCCGCCTTTCGGGGCGGCGCACACGCCGCGCGTCGGATATCGGCTCGCGCGGCTTTCTGGCGATACACATGACGACGAAAAAAACGACGCTCAAATCGGTGTTCCTGACTGGCCTGCTGGTGCTGGTGCCTCTGGCCATCACACTGTGGGTGCTCGGCCTGATCATCGGCACGATGGACCAGACGCTGTTGCTGCTGCCGACCTCATGGCAGCCGGAGCGCGTGCTGGGCTTCCGCTTGCCGGGGCTCGGCGCGGTGCTGACGCTGGCGTTCATCTTTGTCGTCGGGCTGTTGACGCAAAACTTCATCGGGCAGAAGCTCGTGAAGTGGTGGGAAGTCGTGGTTGCTCACATTCCGGTGGTCGGCCCGATCTACACCAGCGTGAAGCAGGTGTCGGACACCTTGTTGTCGAGCAGCGGCAATGCGTTTCGCAAGGCGCTCCTGATCGAGTACCCGCGCCGCGGTTCCTATACGATTGCGTTTCTGACCGGCATTCCGGGTGGCGACGTGGTCAACCACCTGAAAGAAGATTACGTCAGCGTATATGTGCCGACTACGCCGAACCCAACGTCCGGCTTCTTCCTGATGGTGCCCAAGAGCGAAGTGATCGAACTCGACATGACAGTCGACGCCGCGCTCAAGTACATCGTCTCGATGGGCGTCGTGGCGCCGTCCGCGCCTCCGGCGCTCGTGCGCCGCACGACAGTCGAGCCTCCGCTGTAATGCCGGCGCGCAGCGTTTATCGCCGCGCGCCGTCCAACCAATGCAAAACGAAAGACAAACATCATGTCGATGAGATCTGAATACTGCGGTCTGGTGACCGAAGAACTGCTGGGCCAACCCGTCTCGCTGTGCGGTTGGGTAAGCCGCCGCCGCGACCATGGTGGCGTCATCTTCATCGACTTGCGCGACCGCGAAGGCCTCGTTCAGGTCGTCTGCGATCCGGATCGCGCGGAGATGTTCAAGACGGCCGAAGGCGTCCGCAACGAATTCTGCCTGCAGATCAAGGGCGTGGTTCGCGCCCGCCCGGAAGGCACGACGAACGCCTCGCTGAAGAGCGGCAAGATCGAAGTGCTGTGCCACGAGCTGATCGTGCTGAACGCGTCGATCACGCCGCCGTTCCAGCTCGACGACGACAACCTGTCCGAAACCACGCGCCTGACGCATCGTGTGCTCGACCTGCGCCGTCCGCAGATGCAGCACAACCTGCGTCTGCGTTACCGCGTCGCGATCGAAGTGCGCAAGTATCTGGACTCGCTGGGCTTCATCGACATCGAAACGCCGATGCTCACCAAGAGCACGCCGGAAGGCGCGCGCGACTACCTGGTGCCGTCACGCACCAACCCGGGCCAGTTCTTCGCGCTGCCGCAATCGCCGCAACTGTTCAAGCAGTTGCTGATGGTCGCCAACTTCGATCGCTACTATCAGATCGTCAAGTGCTTCCGCGACGAAGACCTGCGCGCCGACCGTCAGCCGGAATTCACGCAGATCGACTGTGAAACCTCGTTCCTGTCGGAACAGGAAATCCGCGATCTGTTCGAAGCGATGATCCGTCACGTGTTCAAGGAAACGATCGGCGTCGAACTGGCCGAAAAATTCCCGGTCATGGAATATTCGGAAGCGATGCGCCGCTTCGGTTCGGACAAGCCGGACCTGCGCGTGAAGCTCGAATTCACCGACCTGACGGACGCGGTCAAAGACGTCGACTTCAAGGTGTTCAGCACGCCGGCCAACACGAAAGACGGTCGCGTCGCGGCGATTCGCGTGCCGAAGGGCGGCGAGCTCACGCGTGGCGACATCGACAGCTATACGGAATTCGTGCGCATCTATGGCGCGAAGGGCCTCGCGTGGATCAAGGTCAACGAGGTGGCGAAGGGCCGTGACGGTCTGCAAAGCCCGATCGTCAAGAACCTGCACGACGAAGCGGTCAAGGCGATCATCGAGCGCACCGGCGCGCAAGACGGCGACATTATTTTCTTCGCGGCGGATCGTGCGAAGGTGGTGAACGACAGCCTGGGCGCGCTGCGTCTGAAAATCGGCCATTCGGAATTCGGCAAGGCCAACGGTCTGGTCGAATCCGGCTGGAAGCCGCTGTGGGTGATCGACTTCCCGATGTTCGAATACGACGAGGAAGACAACCGCTACGTCGCCGCACATCACCCGTTCACGAGCCCGAAAGACGAGCACCTCGAGTATCTGGAAACGGATCCGGCGCGCTGCCTCGCCAAGGCCTACGACATGGTGCTGAACGGCTGGGAAATCGGCGGCGGCTCGGTGCGTATCCACCGTGAAGAAGTGCAGAGCAAGGTGTTCCGTGCGCTGAAGATCGGCGCGGAAGAAGCACAAGCCAAGTTCGGCTTCCTGCTCGACGCGCTGCAGTACGGCGCGCCGCCGCACGGCGGTATCGCATTCGGTCTGGACCGCATCATCACGATGATGGCCGGCGCCGATTCGATCCGCGACGTAATCGCGTTCCCGAAGACGCAACGCGCGCAGTGTCTGCTCACGCAGGCGCCGAGCGAAGTGGACGAGCGCCAGCTGCGCGAGTTGCACATCCGTCTGCGTCAGCCGGAACCGAAGGTCTAAGCCGGGCGAACGCCGGCTGGCTGAAAACCGGCAGCCGGCGTTACGCAGAGAAGCAAACGAAAAAGGCGCGCGTGCGCCTTTTTCGTTTTTTGCGTTACAGTCGCAGCAACCGGTCTCGACCGCTTATTCGACCACTCGCCGACATGTACCGCGCAAGCGTTGCGCCCAGTTTTTACGCCATGCCGAAACCGCCGAAGATCCCGCAATCCGTACTTGTCGTCATCCATACGCCCGCGCTCGACGTGCTGTTGATCCGGCGTGCCGATCACGCGGATTTCTGGCAATCGGTGACCGGCTCGAAAGACCGGCTCGACGAACCGCTTGCCGAAACCGCGGCGCGTGAAGTGGCGGAAGAAACCGGCATCATGATCGGCGGCAGGCTGGTGCCGCCTAGCGCGCTGTTCGACTGGCGGTACTCGATCGAATACGAGATTTACCCCCAGTTCCGGCATCGCTACGCCGAGGGCGTGATCCACAACACCGAGCATTGGTTCAGCCTGGAAGTGCCCGAGCAGCTCGAGGTGACGCTCGCGCCGCGCGAGCACACCGCGTTTCTGTGGCTGCCCTATGAAGAGGCGGCCTCGCGCTGCTTTTCGTCGTCGAATGCCGACGCGATCCTGCAATTGCCGAAACGGCTCGCCGGGCGCCTGAATGGCCGGCCCGAGGAGCGTGCCCGGTGAGCGTCGGCGGCGCGCGCCGTTTCGCGCGACTCCGGCAAGCGCTGCTCGGTCGCCGCTATTGGCAGCGCTACCGCTTCACCAGCGGCAACGAGGTCAAGCTGTTGCGTTCCGGCGACGAGTACTTCGCCGCGCTGATCGAACGCATCGACGCGGCGCAGAGCGACGTGGTTCTCGAAACCTATATCTTCTGTGACGACAGCGCGGGTCGGGCTGTCAGCACGGCCTTGCTGCGTGCAGCCTCGCGCGGCGTGAAGGTGCGGGTGATTACCGACGGCATCGGCACCGAGCGCCTGCCGATGTTCAACGAATGGCTGCTCGCCGGCGTCGACCATCGTATCTACAACCCGCATCTGTTCGGGCGTTTCGGCTTCTCGCGCACGCACCGCAAGATCGCGGTGGTGGACGATCAGTTCGGCTACTGCGGCGGCATCAACGTCGTCGACGACTACGAGAACAACGGCGAGAAGCTGCCTTACCGGCGCTGGGATTTCGCGGCGGAGCTGCACGGGCCGGTGGTCGCCGATATCCGCCAGGCGTTCGAGGTGCAGTGGCGGCGCATTCGCCTTGGGCATCGGCCACTGGATTCGCTTGGGCCCGATCTCGGGCCGAAGACCATGGCGTCGCTCGGCACCCTGCGCCGCCGGCGCCGCAACCGCAATGAGACGTTGTGGGCCGGCGGTCAGCCATGCGTGGCTTTCGTCGCACGCGACAACCTGATCAACCGGCGCGCCATCGAAAAGGCTTACCTGACCGCGATCGGCCAGGCCCGCAGCGAGGTGCTGCTGGCTAACCCGTACTTCATGCCGGGCCGCAAGCTGCGGCGCGCGCTGGTGTTCGCGGCGCGGCGCGGCGTCGACGTGAAGCTCATCATCGGGCGCAAGGAGTTCAAGGCGCTCGATTACGCGGTGCCGTTCCTGTATCGCGCGCTGCTCAAAGCCGGCGTGCAGATCGCCGAGTACGAGAAAACCATGCTGCATGGCAAGGTCGCGGTGGTGGATTCGAACTGGGGGACGGTCGGGTCGTCGAACCTCGACGCATTGAGTCTGATGCTCAATAACGAAGCCAATGTGGTGCTGGTGAACGACCCGTCGATCGGCGCGCTGCGCGAAGCGATCCTCACCGCCTTCAAGGATTCGCGCCGGATCGACGAAGCCCGCTACGAGGCCCGCCCCGCGGGCGAGCGCGCGCTCAACTGGTTTGCCTACACGACCTATCGGGCCTTGATGAAGCTATTGACGGTGGGTGGCTACGACTAGCGCTTCCCCCTCTCTCACATAAGCGCAAGGGCGCGGTGTCAATGAATGGAAACAGGAGAAGGCAAACGCCTCTAAAAAATCTCCTTCCTCTGATTGACGGATGCCGCAGAATTGAAGCCAGGTTAGAAACCGGTTTCTAATAAAGTCCTTGTTTCGCGGACGGCGGCACTCAATAATAGTACGGCCGTTCGATTTTCTTTCGGTCACATTAGAACGGTAAAAAGCTATGCGAAAAGGCGAACAAACACGAGCCGCGATTCTCGAAGCAGCACTCGATCTGGCAAGCCGCGACGGACTGGAAGGTCTGACGATTGGGTTGCTGGCCGAGCGCATGCAGATGAGCAAAAGCGGTGTGTTCGCGCATTTCGGGTCGCGCGAGGACTTGCAGGTCGAGGTCGTACGCGAATACCACCGTCGTTTCGAAGACGAGGTGTTTTTCCCGAGTTTGCGTGAGCCTCGTGGATTGCCACGCTTGCGCGCGATGATTTCCCGCTGGATCGAGAAACGCATCCAGGAAGTCACCACGGGGTGCATCTACATCAGCGGCGCCGTCGAGTACGACGACCGCGGGGACAACCCGGTGCGTGAGCAACTGGTGTCGAGCGTGACGATGTGGCGTGCGGCGCTCACGCGGGCAATTTCGCAGGCGATGGAAGAAGGGCATCTGCGCGCGGATACCGATCCGCAGCTGATGCTGTTCGAACTGTACAGCTTCACGCTCGGCCTGCATCACGACGCGCGCTTCCTGCACTTGCCGGACGCAGTGCGTCTTACGTGGGCCGCGTTGGAAAAATTGATTGTTTCGTATCAGAGCGAAAGCCGTTAGCAGAACCGCCGAACTTCAAGCAGATTCAGCGGCGCTGAAAGATCCGATCCACGGACTCAGCTAACAGCCTGGCTCCTTGTCAAACTTGGGAGAGAGAGTCATGGGACAGTACGCCGCGCCGCTGCGCGACATGCAATTCGTGTTGCACGAGCTGCTTAACGTCGAAGCCGAGATCAAGCAGATGCCGAAGCACGCGGATCTCGATGCGGACACGATCAATGCCGTGCTCGAAGAGGCCGGCAAGTTCTGCTCCGAAGTGCTGTTCCCGCTCAATCACAGCGGCGACCAGGAAGGCTGCACGTACGTCGGCGACGGCGTCGTGACCACGCCGAAGGGCTTCAAGGAAGCCTATAAGCAATATGTGGAAGCCGGCTGGCCGGCACTCGGCTGCGATCCGGACTACGGCGGCCAGGGCCTGCCCGCGTTCGTGAACAACGCGCTGTATGAAATGCTGAATTCGGCGAACCAGGCGTGGACCATGTACCCGGGTCTGTCGCACGGCGCGTACGAATGTCTGCATGCGCACGGCACGCCGGAGCTGCAGCAACGTTATCTGCCGAAGCTGGTCGCGGGCGTCTGGACCGGCACGATGTGTCTGACCGAACCGCATTGCGGCACCGACCTCGGCATCCTGCGCACCAAGGCAGAACCGAACAGCGACGGCTCGTACGCGATCAGCGGCACGAAGATTTTCATCTCCAGCGGCGAACACGATCTCGCCGAGAACATCGTTCACCTGGTGCTTGCGCGTCTGCCGGATGCGCCGAAGGGCACCAAGGGTATTTCGCTCTTCATCGTGCCGAAATTCATCCCGAACGAAGCGGGCGAACCGGGCGAGCGCAACGGCGTGAAGTGCGGCTCCATCGAGCACAAGATGGGCATTCACGGCAACGCAACCTGCGTGATCAATCTCGACAACGCGAAGGGCTGGCTGGTCGGCGAGCCGAACAAGGGCTTGAATGCGATGTTCGTGATGATGAACGCCGCGCGCCTGGGTGTCGGCATGCAGAGCCTGGGCCTGACCGAAATCGGCTATCAGAACTCGCTGGTGTACGCGAAAGAGCGTCTGCAAATGCGCTCGCTGACCGGTCCGAAGGCGCCGGAAAAAGCCGCTGACCCGATCATCGTGCATCCGGATGTGCGCCGCATGCTGCTCACGCAAAAAGCCTATGCCGAAGGAGCGCGCGCGTTCTCGTACTGGTCCGCGCTGCACATCGACAAGGAACTGTCGCACGCCGACGAATCGGTGCGCAAGGAAGCGGCGGATCTGGTCGCGCTGCTCACGCCGATCCTGAAGGCATTCCTTTCGGACAACGCGTTCGAAAGCACCAACCACGCCATGCAGATCTACGGCGGCCACGGCTTCATCGCCGAGTGGGGCATGGAGCAATACGTGCGCGACGCGCGGATCAACATGATCTACGAAGGCACCAACGCGATTCAGGCGCTCGACCTGCTCGGCCGCAAGATTCTTGGCGACATGGGCGCGAAGATGAAGAAGTTCGGCAAGCTGGTGTCGGACTTCGTCGAAGCCGAAGGCGTGAAGCCGGAAATGCAGGAGTTCATCAACCCGCTCGCCGACATCGGTGACAAGGTGCAGAAGCTGACGATGGAAATCGGCATGAAGGCGATGCAGAACCCGGACGAAGTCGGCGCTGCCGCCGTGCCGTATCTGCGCACCGTCGGCCATCTGGTGTTCTCGTACTTCTGGGCGCGCATGGCACGTATCGCGCTGGACAACGAAGCATCGGGCGATCCGTTCTACAAGGCCAAGCTCGCGACTGCACGCTTCTACTTCGCGAAGCTGCTGCCGGAAACGGCCATGACGATTCGCCAGGCACGCGCCGGTTCGAAATCGATGATGGACGTCGAAGAGTCGCTGTTCTAAGGCACGCACTTCTCGGCAAGCGCCACGCCCTCAAGCGGCGTGGCGCCTTCCACCGCCACAAGCCACACATCGCGAAACATAAGAGACACCTTCGCGACACCGCATAACTCCCCGGAGGAACGACGTGAGCAATCTGATCATTCGCAAGGTAGCCGTGCTCGGCGCCGGCGTGATGGGCGCGCAGATCGCGGCGCACCTGATCAACGCCAAGGTGCCCGTGCTGCTGTTCGACCTGCCTGCCAAAGAAGGCCCGAAAAACGCGATCGCGCTGAAGGCGATCGAGAATCTGAAGAAGCTGTCGCCCGCGCCGTTCGGCGTGAAGGACGACGCGCAATACATTCAGCCCGCGAACTACGACGACGACATCGAGAAGCTCGCCGAGTGCGACCTCGTGATCGAAGCGATCGCCGAACGCATGGACTGGAAGCACGACCTGTACAAGAAGGTGTCGCCGCATATCGCGCCGAATGCGATTTTCGCGACCAACACGTCGGGCCTGTCGATCACCGAACTGTCGAACGGTTTCTCGGATGAACTGAAGGCACGCTTCTGCGGCGTGCACTTCTTCAATCCGCCGCGTTACATGCACCTGGTCGAACTGATTCCGACCGCGACCACGCGTCCGGAAATCCTCGATCAACTCGAATCGTTCCTGACGAGCGTGGTCGGCAAGGGCGTCGTGCGGGCGAAAGACACGCCGAACTTCATTGCTAACCGCGTCGGTATTTTCTCGATCCTCGCGGTGATTACCGAAGCCGCAAAGTTCGGCCTGCGTTTCGACGAAGTGGACGACCTGACGGGCTCGCGTCTGGGCCGCGCGAAGTCGGCGACGTTCCGCACGGCGGACGTGGTCGGTCTCGACACCATGGCGCACGTCATCAAGACGATGCAGGACACGTTGAAGGACGACCCGTTCTTCCCGGTCTACGAAACACCGGCCGTGCTGGCTGAACTCGTGAAGAAGGGCGCACTCGGTCAGAAGACCGGCGGCGGGTTCTACAAGAAGGAAGGCAAAGCCATCAAGGTGCTCGACCCGAAAACGGGCGCGTACGTTGACGGCGGCGCGAAAGCGGACGAACTGGTCGGCCGTATTCTGAAGCGCCCGCCGGCAGAGCGTCTGAAGCTCTTGCGCGAATCGGAGCATCCGCAAGCGCAATTCCTGTGGTCGATTTTCCGCGACGTGTATCACTACATCGGCGTGCATCTCGAATCGATCGCCGACAACGCGCGTGACGTCGATCTCGCCATTCGCTGGGGCTTCGGCTGGAACGAAGGTCCGTTCGAAGGCTGGCAGACGGCCGGCTGGAAGCAGGTCGCCGAATGGGTGCAGGAAGACATCGCGGCAGGCAAGGCGCTCTCGAACGTGCCGCTGCCTTCGTGGGTGCTGGAAGGTCAGGTTGCCGAGAAGGGCGGCGTGCATACGAACGAGGGTTCTTGGTCGCCGGCGTCGAAGACGTTTGTGCCGCGTTCGTCGCTGTCGGTCTACGACAGGCAGGTATTCCGTGCACCGCTGGTCGGTGAAACCTCGGCCGATCCGAAGACCTACGGCAAGACGCTGTTCGAAACCGACGCCGTGCGCGCGTGGGTCGACGACCGTGCCGGCGAGAACGACGTCCTGATCGTGTCGTTCAAGAGCAAGATGAACACGATCGGACCGTCGGTGATCGACGGTCTGACGCAAGCCATCGAACTGGCCGAGAAGGACTACAAGGGGCTGGTCGTGTGGCAGCCCACGTCGCTGAAACTCGGCACGCCGGGCGGCCCGTTCTCCGCCGGTGCGAACCTCGAAGAAGCCATGCCCGCGTTCATGATGGGCGGCGCGAAGGGCATCGAGCCGTTCGTGAAGAAGTTCCAGCAAGGCATGCTGCGCGTGAAGTACGCGAGCGTGCCGGTGATCTCGGCCGTGTCGGGCATCGCGCTCGGCGGCGGTTGCGAACTGGCGCTGCATAGCGCGAAGCGTGTCGCGCACATCGAAAGCTACATCGGTCTGGTTGAAGTCGGCGTGGGTCTCGTGCCGGCGGGCGGCGGTCTGAAAGAAGCGGCACTGCGCGCGGCGGAAGCCGCAACCGCAGCCGGCGCGACCAACGACCTGCTGAAGTTCGTGCAGAAGTCGTTCGAGAACGCGGCGATGGCGAAGGTCTCGGCCTCGGCGCTCGACGCCCGCGCCATGGGCTACCTGAAGCCGTCCGACACGATCGTATTCAACGTGTTCGAACTGCTCGACATCGCGAAGAAGGAAGCGCGCGCGCTGTCCGCCGCGGGCTACCGTCCGCCGCTGCGTGTCACGCAGGTGCCGGTGGCGGGCCGCTCGGCGATTGCGACCATCAAGGCGTCGCTCGTCAACATGCGCGACGGCCGCTTCATCAGCGAGCACGATTTCCTGATCGCCGGCCGTATCGCGGAAGCGGTGTGCGGCGGCGATGTGGAAGCGGGCAGCCTCGTCGACGAAGAATGGCTGCTCAAACTCGAGCGTCAAGCGTTTGTCGATCTGCTCGGCACGCAAAAGACGCAGGAACGGATCATGGGCATGCTGCAAACCGGCAAGCCGGTGCGTAATTAACGCGGCGAGCGACCGCAATAAATTGCATGGGACCGGAGTAACCGCTAAAGCGGTAACTCCGGTCGACAACGGAGCTTTAAATGACAAAGCAATTGCAAGACGCATACATCGTCGCCGCGAGCCGCACGCCGATCGGCAAGGCGCCGCGCGGGATGTTCAAGAACACGCGCCCGGACGAACTGCTGGTGCACACGATCAAATCGGCCGTGGCGCAAGTGCCCGGCCTCGATACCAAGGTGATCGAAGACGCCATCATCGGCTGCGCGATTCCGGAGGCCGAGCAAGGCCTGAACGT
Organism: Paraburkholderia caffeinilytica; assembly: GCF_003368325.1. Classification (NCBI taxonomy): domain Bacteria; kingdom Pseudomonadati; phylum Pseudomonadota; class Betaproteobacteria; order Burkholderiales; family Burkholderiaceae; genus Paraburkholderia; species Paraburkholderia caffeinilytica. Next base: position 2,624,527 of record NZ_CP031467.1, read on the forward strand.
CGCGCGGATGGGCGCGCTGCTGGCCGGCCTGCCGAACACGGTGGGCGGCGTCACGGTGAACCGCTTCTGCGCCTCGGGCCTGACTGCGCTCGCCATGGCGGCTGACCGCATTCGCGTCGGCGAATCGGACGCGATGATCGCGGGCGGCTGCGAATCGATGAGCATGGTGCCGATGATGGGCAACAAGCCGTCGATGTCGCCGCATATCTTCGATCGCAACGAAGATATCGGTATTGCCTACGGCATGGGCCTGACCGCTGAGAAGGTCGCGGAGCGCTGGAAGATCAGCCGCGAAGCGCAAGACGCGTTCTCGGTCGAATCGCATCGCCGCGCCATCGCCGCGCAGCAAGCCGGTGAATTCAACGACGAAATCGCCGCCTACACGATCACCGAGCGTTTCCCGGATCTCGCCACTGGCGAAGTGAAGGTGAAGACGCGTGAAGTCGCGCTCGACGAAGGTCCGCGTGCGGAAACGTCGCTGGAAGGTCTGGCGAAACTGCGCGCGGTGTTCGCGAACAAGGGGTCGGTGACGGCGGGCAACAGCTCGCAGACGTCGGACGGCGCGGGCGCGTTGATCGTCGTGTCGGAAAAGATGCTGAAGGAATTCAACCTGACGCCGCTCGCCCGTTTCGTCAGCTTCGCCGTGCGCGGCGTGCCGCCGGAAATCATGGGCATCGGTCCGAAGGAAGCGATTCCGGCTGCACTGAAAGCCGCCGGCCTGAAGATCGACGACATGGACTGGATCGAGCTGAACGAAGCGTTCGCCGCGCAATCGCTGGCGGTGATTCAGGACCTCGGTCTCGACCCGGCGAAGATCAACCCGCTCGGCGGCGCGATCGCACTCGGCCACCCGCTGGGCGCGACGGGCGCGATCCGCGCGTCGACGGTCGTGCACGGCCTGCGCCGCCGCAACTTCAAGTACGGCATGGTGACGATGTGCGTCGGCACCGGCATGGGCGCAGCGGGCATCATCGAACGTCTTTGATCATGTTCGCTCAGGTTCCCCCGGCGACCCTCGTAGCGATCCCCGCGGTTATCTCCGCGGTGATCCCCTAGGGACCGCAAAAACGGTTCGCAGGCTTTCCGGCTTGCGAGCCGTTTTTTCATTCGGCAGCAAACCGCAGTAACCAGGAGTACGAGGAGATGACAATGGATATTCTGGTCGAGCGCGCCAACGGCGTGCTGACGATTGCCTTCAACCGGCCCGACAGGAAAAACGCGATCACGGCCGCGATGTATCAGACGATGGCCGACGCCTTGGTCGAAGCGCAAGGCGATGCATCGATCCGGGCGATTCTGATTCGCGGCAGCGCCGGCATTTTCAGTGCCGGCAACGATCTCGAAGACTTCATGAAGAAGCCGCCAGGCGGCGAAGATTCGCCGGTATTCCAGTTCCTGCGTGCGATCAGTTCGGCGGAAAAGCCGGTGGTGGCGTCGGTGGCGGGGCCGGCAGTCGGCATCGGCACGACGCTCCTGCTGCACTGCGATCTGGTCTATGCGGCGGATGCGGCGAGTTTTTCGCTGCCGTTCACGCAACTCGGGCTGTGTCCGGAAGCGGCCTCGAGTTTGCTATTGCAGCGCGTCGCCGGTTATCAGGCCGCAGCGGAAAAGCTGCTGCTCGGCGAAGCATTCGACGCCGCCGAAGCGCACCGCATGGGTATCGTGAATCGCGTGCTGCCCGCGGCTGAAGTCGAAGCATTCGCAGCCGCGCAAGCGGCGAAGCTGGCGGCGCTGCCGGCGTCGTCGCTGCGGGTGACGAAGAGTCTGATGAAGCGCGCCAGCCAGCATGAGCTGCAAACGCAGATGACCGAGGAAGCGGTGCACTTCGGCAAGATGCTGCTCGCGCCGGAAGCGCGCGAGGCGTTCAAGGCGTTCTTCGAAAAGCGCAAGCCGGACTTCCGGCAGTTCGACTGACCGGCTGCGAAGCGGCTGCGTCCAGGGTACAGGCGCCTGAAAATCGTTCAGGCGCCGGGAGCGCTGTCTGGAGCGCTCAAGCTTGCGTCGGCTGCAAGGTGTCGTAGTCGACGTAGCTGGTTTCCCGGCAGAAGCTGACAAGCCGTACGCCCGCCTTGCGGGCGATCGCAATCGCCAGCGACGACGGCGCCGAAATCGTCGCGACCATCGGCACGTCGACGCGCGCCGCCTTGCGCACCAGCTCGTAGCTGGCGCGGCTCGACAGAAACACAAACCCTTCCCGGGTATCCACGCGATCGAGCACGAGTTGGCCGATCAGCTTGTCGAGCGCGTTGTGACGGCCGACGTCTTCGAACGCATAGCGGATCGCGCCTGCCGCATCGCACCATGCGGCGGCATGCAGGCCGCCGGTCAGACGCGTCAGCGCCTGGTGTTCCGGTAACTCGCGTGCGGCGCAAGCGATCGCGTCCGGTGCAAGCCGCTGCAGAAAGCCGGTGTCCGTCACGCGTTCCGGTTTCAGATCCAGCAGATCGATGCTTTCGATCCCGCATACGCCGCAGCCGGTGCGCCCGGCAAGCGCGCGGCGCTTTTCCTTCAGCGCGACGAAAGCCTGCTGCACCACTTTCAATTGCACTTCGGCATGCGGCAATTCGTCGTCGTCGTGCAGCTCGACCTCGATGTCCTGAATGTCGCTGCCGCGTTCCACGATCCCTTCCGAGATCGCAAAACCGACCGCGAACGCTTCCAGATCGCGCGGCGTGCACATCATCACCGCGTGCGAGATGCCGTTGAAGACGAGCGCCACCGGCCATTCCTGACCGACGTGATCGGTGACGGTTTCGACCGCCGCGCCGCGATGCCGCTGCACCTGGCGCTCCACGGCGCCGGGCTGCCCGGCTGTTTCCAGTTCGTTCAAGCTACGTCACTCCTTTCATGCTGCGCGCGTTCGAGCGGCTTGCAGCCTGGCGCGGCGGCGCGAAGCGGTGCCAGACCGCGCCGCTATCGCGCGAATAAGGTTCTAAAATACCTCAAGCTGGGCTTGCGTGTTGCCCGCCACCAAAGAGGAATACTGTCATGGGACTCAACGAAGCACCGCTTCTGTTCAACTTCGAAGTCGCGTCCTCGGAGAATTTCACTTACATCCCGATGTCGGTGCGCTTCAACCTCGATCGTTTCGGGCTGCGCATCAGCCTCGAGCAGTGGCAATTGCTGCCGCTCGAAGATCGCAAGCTGCTGGCGCGTTTTCCAGTCGAAGAAGACGCGGAAATCGAGCCGAATTTCGACCACGCATTGTTCGAGATGCTGCGCACGCACGCGAATATCGAGCCGGAGTGGTTCACGCCCGAGGAAGCGCCTGCCTGGCGCCGCACGGATGCCGTGCCGGACGGTGTCGTGCATCAGGCGGGGCTGGCTGGCCTGCCTACGCCGCGTGTCGCTCAGTGGGCCGAACTCGAGCCGTTCAAGCGCTACGTGCTCGCCAAATTGTCGCGCAAGCCGGAAAGCAACCACGACTTCATCCCTGCGATGAAGGAGTTTGGTGCGGCCGGCTAGGTGCGGACCGCCCGGAAATATCCCGGCGGGCGCTGCCACCCAGGCGCCGGCGGCTAGGCGCTCCCAGTTGGGCGTACCCGGCTCGATCCGCGAAATATTTCACCTCATCCCCTCAACCTGTTCCGAACCCTGCCGTTATCCATGGGTTGGCGCGTAAAGAAACTCGACTCGGTGCGACCCGGCGCACTGGAAGCGACCCCGCGCTCCCGCCCTCAGAACGATTGACGTTCGGAACCCATGACTCCTTTTTTATCGAAGCGGCTGCTGATCAATCTGGCAGTCGTCGCCGCGGCGGTCGGTGCGAACGCGTTCGTCGCCTATACGCAGATTTGCGGTCAGCGCGACGCCGACGCTCGCATGCTGCGCTCGACGAGCGTGCGTCAGAACCTCGACGCCTACCATACGGCGCTCGACGGCGGGCTGGCCGCGCTCGGCCGTTTCGAAGCTTCGGGCGTGGCCGCGCCTGTCAACGAGGCCGCCGCCATGACGGCGTCGCTGGCCGGTCTGGAGCGCGAGTTGCGCAAAGAGCTTGCGGGCGAACCGGCCATGCTCGAGACGCTCGCCAGGCTGAGCGCGGACAGTCATGCGCTGCAACGTGATATCGACGACGCGCTGTTGAAGAGCGCGAGCGCGACGCCGAACGAATCGCGCGCCTGGGCGGCGTCGACCTACACGCATCTCGGGCTGGGCCTCGGCCGTGTGGAAGACGGCCTGGCGGCGTTGCGCAAGCAGGAGAATGGGGCGTTGCGGGCGTCGCTCGCGAGTTCCGCGAACGAAACGCAGCGCGCCATGTTCCTGCTGATCGTGACAATGCTGGCCGGCAGCGCGCTTCTGATCTTCACGTTCGGGGCGCGCGAAAGCAGCGCGCGCGAGAAACTGCGCGCCGTTCGCGCGCTCGGCCGCAACGACGAGCGCTTCCGCGGCCTGTTCGACGATCATCCGGTGCCGATGTACATTTTCGATCGCGAGACGCTGCGCTTTCTCGCCGTCAACGCGGCCGCGATTCAGCAATACGGTTACTCGGAAAGCGAATTCCTCGGCATGACGATTCGCGCGATCCGGCCGAATTCTGAAAGCTCACGCCTCGAATCGCACCTGCAGCGCAGCGACGTCCTGCAACACGGCCGCACGATGGCGGGTGTCTGGCATCACCGGCGCAAGGACGGCTCGACGATCAGCGCCGATATTTCGTATCACGCGCTCAACTTCATGGGCCGCGCCGCCTTCTTCGTGCTGGCCGACGACGTCACCGAACAGATCAACACGGAAGCCGAAGCGCAGCGTTCGAACCAGATGCTCGAAACGGTGATGGACAACATCCCGCAGCGCATTTTCTGGAAGGATCGCGAGTCGCGCTATCTTGGCTGCAATATGGCGTTCGCACGCGACGCGGGGCTCTCTTACCCTGAGCAGGTGGTGGGCAAGAGCGACAGCGACATGCCGTGGCGCGCCTTCGCCGACCTGCTGAACGGGCACGACAAGGAGGTGGTGACCACCGGCGTGCCGAAGATGAGTTTCGAGGTCGACCTGGTGATCGACGGCGTGCACCGCACCACGGTCACGAGCAAGCTGCCGTTCACCGATAGCGACGGCCGCGTGATCGGCGTGCTCGGCTCGTATACGGACATCACCGAGCGCAAGCGCGCCGATCTGGCCTTGCGTCTGCAAAGCCGCGCGCTCGATGCGAGCGTCAACGCGATTCTGATTACCGCGCCGTCGCCGGCGGGCAATCTGATCGAATACGTAAACCCTGCGTTCATGCGGATCACCGGCTACGATCCCGCCGAAGTGATCGGTCACGACTGCCGTGTCCTGCAGCGCGACGACCGCAACCAGGAAGGCGTCGCGTTGATTCGCCAGGCGCTCGCCGCGAATCGCGAGGTGAGCGCCGTGGTGCGCAACTATCGCAAGGACGGCGCGCTGTTCTGGAATCAGCTGTTCATTGCGCCCGTGCCGAACGCGGAGGGCGTGATCACGCACCACATTGGCGTGATCAACGATGTGACGGATCTGATCCGCTATCAGGAACAACTCGAATATCAGGCCAATTACGACAGCCTCACACGGTTGCCGAACCGCAACCTGCTGCGCGATCGCTTGCAGCATGCGTTGATCGTCGCGCAGCGGCATCACAAGGGCGTCGCGGTCGTGTTCATCGATCTGGACGGCTTCAAGAACGTCAACGACAGTCTCGGCCATAGCGTCGGCGACCGCTTGCTGGGCGTGGTGGCTGAGCGGCTCGCCCGTTGCACGCGAACCAGCGACACGGTCGCGCGGCACGGCGGCGACGAGTTCGTGATCGTGATGACCGATACCGTCGACGAGCAGTCGCTGATCGCGTGGATGGAGCGGGTGCGCGCGTCGATTTCGGAGCCGGTATGGCTCGACGGCACCGAGTTGTATGTCGGCTGCAGCATGGGCGCGAGCCTCTTTCCGCAAGACGGCGAAGACGCGGAAACGCTGATGAAAAAGGCCGACCTCGCGATGTATCGCGCGAAGGACATGGGCCGCAATACGTTCCAGTTCTATCAGCCGGAGATGAATGCGAGCGCGGGCGCGCGCCTGAATCTCGAACGGCGCTTGCGCCGCGCGCTGCGTGACAATGAATTCCTGCTGCACTACCAGCCGCAGGTGGATATCCTGAGCGGTCAGATCGTCGGCACCGAGGCGCTGGTGCGCTGGCACGATCCCGACGTCGGCCTGGTGCAGCCGTCGTTGTTCATTCCGGTCGCCGAAGAGAGCGGCCTGATCGGGCCGCTCTCGGAGTGGGTCTTGCGCGAAGCGTGCCGCCAGAACAAGGCCTGGCAGGACGAAGGATTGCCGCCGGCGCGGGTGTCGGTGAATCTGTCGGCGCGCGTTTTTCAGCAGCGCGATATCGCGAAGCTCGTCATGCAGGTGCTCGCCGAGACGGGGCTCGAACCGCAGTATCTCGAACTCGAACTCACCGAAAGCACCATCATGCGCAACGCGGAGGAGGCGGTGTCGATGCTCAACGAGTTGCACGCGCTCGGCATCGGCCTTGCCATCGACGATTTCGGCACCGGCTATTCGAGTCTCAGCTATCTGAAGCGTTTTCCGGTGGACCGCTTGAAGATCGACCGCTCGTTCGTGTCGGATATCGGCGTGTCGGGCGACGATGAAACGATCACCTCGGCGATCATCGCGCTCGCGCATTCGCTGAAACTGCAGGTGATCGCTGAAGGTGTGGAGACGTCGGCGCAACTCGACTTTCTGAAAGAGCGTGCGTGCGACGAGATGCAGGGCTTCTACTTCGCGAAGCCGTTGTCGACGGATGCGATTTCGGCGTTGTTCCAAGGCCGAGTGGGGCGGGAAACGGAGACGGTGTAGTTCGGCTCCCCGCTCCCCCGCGGCCGGTATGTCAGACGGCAGGCGTGTCGAGGAACACCGGTAGTTGCTCGGCCACCTCGGAAAACGCCTGCAGGCGCGGATGGTCCGCCTTGGCGACGATCTCCGGCAGGAACATCTGCGTGAAATTCCACGCGATGGCCACCGTCACGTCCACCGCGCCAAAATGGTTCGGTTCGACCGGCAGCGGGGCCGACGCGAGTTCCTCTTCGAGTTCGCGGTACGCGGCGTGCAATTGCTCGGTCACGCGATTGACCCACGGCTCGTGCTGTTTGTCCGCCGGACGCAGCGTGCGTTCGTAGACGATCTGCACGCTCTTCTCGCAGGCGGCCAGCGCCAGGCCCGTGAGGCGAGCGGCGCGCAGGCAGTGCTCCGGCTGTGTCGGGAAGATCCGTTGGTCCGGCGCGGCGAGTGTGGCGACATACTGCAGGATCACCGACGAATCCATCACGCTCTGGCCGTTGTCGAGGATCAGCGTGGGCGCTTTCACGACCGGGTTGATCTTCGCGAACGCCTCATACGTGCTGAACACGGAAACCGACTGGTGCTCGAAGTCGAGCTTCAGCAACTTCAGGCAGATAGCGACGCGGCGCACGTAGGGCGAATCCAGCATTCCGATCAGTTTCATCTCATTTCCGTTAGAAGATCTACATGGCCGGCCTGGGCGGGCGAGTCGGCGGCTGTTCGCTTGCCAGACGGTGTTTATGATGCATCAGACCAATAGATTAAGGCGCTTGGCAAGGCAAAAAAAGCGACATTAATCGACGGTTTACGTCAGAATTTCTTACATGAAGCCAATCCCGCCCCTCACTGCTCTGCGCTGCTTCGAAGCCGTCGCCCGCTTGGGCGGCGTGACCCAGGCGGCGCGCGAATTGCATGTCACGCACTCGGCGGTGAGCCAGCAGATCAAGGTGCTGGAAGATTCGATGGGTGTCGCGCTGTTCGTGCGCGAAGCGCGCGGCCTGCGGCTTACCGAGGAAGGCCGGCTCTACGCGCTCGAAATACGGGCGGCGCTGCGCGACATTACGCGGGCGACGCGCCGCGCGCAGGCGCGCCCACACGCGAGCGAACTGGTCATCGCGACCGTGCCGTCGTTTGCGCAGCATTGGCTCGTGCCGCGCCTCGCGAGCTTCCGCGAGACACATCCGTACTACCGGATTCGTCTGCTGACGACGCTGCAGGTCGAGGATTTGCGCCAGGGTGTGAGCGATATGGGCATCCGCATGGGACAAGGCCATTGGCCGGACGTCGCGCAGCAGAAACTGTTCGATGACGACGTGCTGGTGGTCGCGGCCCCGCACTTCACGTTCGGGCCGGACGGCCGCTTTCCCGTCACCGCCGAGGACGTGATCGCGTGTCCGTTGATCTCCAGCCCCAACACGCCGTGGGCCGAATGGTGCGAGGCGGCACAGGTGGCGGCGCCGGCCGCCGAGGCGGTCGTGCTGTCTGCAAACGATTCGAACATCGTGCTGGGCGCGGTCTTGCTGGGGCAGGGCATCGCGCTCGAACGGCGCAGTCTGGTCGCGTATGCGCTGGCGCGCGGCGAGCTGGTGCAGATCACCGATGTCCGCGTGCCGTACCGGTATCCGTACTGGCTGGTGTGGCCGCAACGCGAAATTCTCAACGCGAAACAGGCCCATTTCGCGCAGTGGATCGAAGCACAGGTCGACGCCTATTTGCACGGCGGCGAGTGAGCGCCAGTCTCGCCTCGCGCCGCTCAGGCGGCACTCAGGCGGCACTTAGGCGGCGTTTCACCGTGCAAAGCGGTTTCCGGCCGGGTGGCAGTCGTATATATTCGTGATTCCCATCTCAGACTTCGCTGGGAACCATGAAGCATCGATTCACGTGGCGTTGCGCCCGCTTTTCGCTGCTCGCACTCGGTCATGGGCGTTTCGCCGTCGAATATCCGCCAATCCGACTGGAGAGAAAAATGACTTCTTCACCTGCAAAGAAATGGGCTGTGCTGTTCGCATCGGTTGTACTGAGCGTGGCTTCGGCTGCACCGGCGTTCGCGCAAAGCGGCGGTAGTGCTCCGGCGGGCGATCAGGCCACTGCCGCCCCCGCTGCCACACCGTCGGCCGCATCCAAGGCAGCCGCCAAGGCGCAACGCAAGGCTGCCCGCAAGCAGGCGCGGGCGAAGAAGAACGCCGAGTTGAAGCAACTGGAAAGCAACGGGTATAACCCGTCGCGCAACGATCCGAACTATCCGACGGATATCCAGAACGCGCAGAAGAAGGCCGCAGCGGGCGCGGCGGCGAGCCAGTAAGCGGCCGCGGGTCAGATGGAAGGTGCCGGCCCGGCCGTGCTTGCGCTGGGGATCTGGCCCAGGCGGCTCGGCGAACGCAGCCTCGCCAGGCACATCCCGGCAAAGTACGACGTATGAAGCTGAACGAGGCGCCGAGGCGTCTCGTTTTCGTTCAGTGTCCGCCGCTCAATCCAGCACGGGCAGCGCGCGCGGGCGGCGGTCGCTGTCGGTCGCGACGTAGGTCAGGGTCGCCTCGGTGACCTTCACGAGGTCTTCGGTCAGGCTCATGCGCTGCGCGTAGACCTCGACGGACACGGTCACCGACGTGTTGCCCGTCTTGACGATATCCGCGTAAAAGCTCAGCAGATCGCCGACGAACACCGGCTGCTTGAAGACGAACGAATTGACCGCGATGGTCGCCACCCGTCCGTTGGCACGGCGGCTCGCCGGAATCGAACCGGCGATATCCACTTGCGCCATGATCCAGCCGCCGAACACGTCGCCGTGGACATTCGCGTCGGACGGTTGCGGCACGACGCGCAGCGCGCAAGGCTTTTGCGGAAGTTGAAGGAGATTGGTCATGGGGGGAAAGCGGCGCCAGCCAGCTTCTGCGACAATAGAAAGATCAGGAATTGTACGGGAAAGCGCCCAGCCGGGTCGCGCGACATAAAGCAGGATGCCGGGTTGGCATGCTGCCGGTCGGCGCGCCGCTGCGAACTCCGTCGCTTCCACACTCTCCCCAGCCGATCCCATGCGCCGTACGCCTTCGTCCGAACCTTCCCCGATCTCGACCCAGCCGCGCAACGACTGGCAAACGATCCTGTCGCTGCTGCCTTACCTCGCCACCTATAAGTGGCGCGTCGGCTTTGCGCTGAGCTGCCTGATCGGCGCGAAGGTCGCCAATCTCGGCGTGCCGATCGTGATGAAACGGATCATCGACGGCCTTGCGTCGGTGAAGCATCTCACCGCGCTCGGCCGCGCGCACGATTCGCCGGGCATCGTGCTGCTTGGCGGCGTTGGCTTGATGGTGGTCGCCTACGCGGTGGTGCGGCTCTCCACCTCGCTGTTTACCGAGCTGCGCGAAATTCTGTTTTCGAAGGTGACCGAAAGCGCGGTGCGGCAGCTTGCGCTGAAAGTGTTCCGCCATCTGCATGCCCTGTCGTTGCGGTTTCATCTCGATCGGCAGACGGGCGGCATGTCGCGCGATATCGAGCGCGGCACGCGCGGCATCACGCAACTGATATCGTATTCGCTGTACAGCATCCTGCCGACACTGGTCGAAGTCGGTCTCGTGCTCGGCTTTTTCGTCGTCAAATACGAGGCGTATTACGCGATCGTCACGTTCGTTGCGCTCGCCGTGTACATCGCGTTCACCGTGAAGGTCACCGAGTGGCGCACGCATTTCCGCCGCACGATGAACGATCTCGATTCGAAGGCGAATTCGCGCGCGATCGATTCGCTGCTCAACTACGAGACAGTGAAGTACTTCGGCAATGAAGAGTGGGAAGCGCAACGTTACGACGAAAATCTCAAGCGCTATCGCACGGCCGCGATCAAATCGCAGCGTTCCTTGTCGGCGCTGAACTTCGGGCAGCAGGCGATCATCGGCACGGGGCTGGTGTTCATCCTGTGGCGCGCGACCGAGGGCGTGATGGCCGGGCGCCTTACGCTCGGCGATCTGGTGCTGATCAACACCTTCATGTTGCAGCTCTATATTCCGCTGAATTTTCTCGGCGTCGTGTATCGGGAACTGAAGCAAAGCCTCACCGATATGGACCGTATGTTCACGCTGCTTGGCGCGACCCGGGAGGTGCCCGATGTGCCGGACGCGCCCGAGTTGCGGGTGAGCGGCGCGCAGGTGCGCTTCGAGCATGTGAACTTCTCGTATGAGCCGGCGCGGCAGATTCTGCACGACGTGAGCTTCACGATTCCGGCGGGCGGCACCACGGCGGTGGTCGGTCATAGCGGTTCGGGCAAATCGACGCTCGCGCGGCTGATGTTCCGCTTCTACGACCTGGACCGCACAACGGGCGGCGCTATTACCATCGACGGCCAGGATATTCGCGACGTCACGCAGGATTCGCTGCGTGCCTCGATCGGCATCGTGCCGCAGGACACCGTGCTGTTCAACGATTCGATCTACTACAACATCGCCTACGGCCGGCCGTCGGCCACGCGCGAGGAAGTGATCGCGGCGGCGCGTGCGGCGCATATTCACGACTTCATCGAAGGGCTGCCGAAGGGGTACGAAACCGCGGTCGGCGAGCGTGGCCTGAAGTTGTCCGGCGGAGAAAAGCAGCGTGTCGCGATTGCCCGGACCATTCTCAAGAATCCGCCGATCCTGCTGTTCGACGAGGCGACGTCGGCGCTCGACTCGCGTTCGGAACGCGCGATCCAGCATGAACTCGATCAGATCGCCCGCGAGCGCACGACGCTGATCATCGCGCATCGGCTTTCCACGGTGGTGCACGCACAGCAAATCATCGTGATGGATAAAGGACGGATCGTCGAGCGAGGGACGCACGCCGAGTTGCTGAGTGCGAACGGCCTCTTCGCGCAGATGTGGGCGTTGCAGCAGCAACGTGCCGCGGAGGCGCCGGAGTCGGCGGAAACGGTGGCGAATGGCGGGCGGTGAGCAAGCGGCAGGCGCACAGCGCCTGCTTGTTGGATGACCCGTCGACCTGGGCATGTCGAATGTTCGACGCTGGGCGAGCGGCGTCGATCGCTCAGCCTGGAGCGTTGCTCGTCGCCTCACGTGCAGTATGGCGCCCCGTCGCTCAACGCCGTGTGGCCTGCAATTAGCGTGCGCTCAAACGCTGATCCAGACTCTGCAACTGCGCCGCTGTGCCGACGTTTTCCCACAGGCCCTCATACAACTCCCCACTCGCGAGACCACGCGCAATCGTCTCGCGATAGTAGGGCGTAAGCGCGCGCCGCGTGCCGCTCGGCAGATCGCGGAACATGCGCGTGTCGTAGAGTGCGATGCTGCCGAACGTCAAGCGTGGCTGCGCGTCGAGCGACAGCACGCCGTCGATCAGACCGAAATCGCCGTTCGGATGAAACGCCGGATTCGCCACCATCACCAGATGCATGCCCGGCTCGGGCAGCGCCTTCAGTGTGTCGACATGCGCGTTCAGCGTGGCGTAGTCGAAATCGGCGTACACGTCGCCGGCGATTGCGGCGAACACTTCGCCGGCGTCGTCATCCTCCAGCAGCGGCAGCGCGTGCGCGATCCCGCCCGCCGTTTCCAGCGCTTCATGCTCGGCCGAATAGCGCAGTTGCACGCCCCAGCGCGAACCGTCGCCGAGCGCGGCTTCGATCCGCTCGCCGAGCCATGCATGGTTGATCACAATGGTTTGAAAGCCGGCGCGCGCGAGGCGTTCGATCTGCCACACGATCAGCGGTTTGCCGCCCACTTCGAGCAGAGGCTTTGGGCACGTGTCGGTCAGCGGACGCATGCGCTCGCCGCGCCCGGCGGCGAAGATCATCGCTTTCTTCAGAGACATCGTCATCGGTCAGAACGTATAGCCGACTTCATTCGCGCGGCCTTCGAGATCGTCGAGCAGTTTTGCGAACGGACGCAGCAGCGCATAGCGCTCCGCCACCTTGCGGGCATAGCCGATGAAGCGCGGCAGATCCTTCATGTAATGCGGCTTGCTGTCGCGGTAGTTGATCCGGCAGAACAGCCCCAGCACCTTGATGTGCCGTTGCAACCCCATCCATTCGAGCTGACGGTAGAACTCGCCGAAATCCGGATCGACCGGCAGGCCGGCTTTTTTCGCGCGCTCCCAGTAGTACACGAAGCAATCCAGCTCGAACTCTTCGTCCCAGCCAAGGAACGCATCGCGCAGCAATGAGGCGACGTCGTATGTGATCGGGCCGTACACCGCGTCCTGGAAGTCCAGCACGCCGGGATTCAGCGGCGAGGGCGCCAGCTTCGGCGCGGCGGCGACCATCAGATTGCGCGGCATGAAATCGCGCAGCATGAACACTTGCGGCTGCGCCCGGGCGCTGGCGATCAGCAGCGCGAAGGTGCGATCGAGCAGCGCACGGGTCTTCTCGTCGACCTCGCGGCCCAGGTGGCGGCCGATGAACCACTCCGGCATCAGCTCCATCTCGCGGCGCAGGAAGGCTTCGTCGAACGGCGGCAGCACGCCTTCGCGCGACGTGAGTTGCCAGCGGATCAGCGCGTCGAGCGCGTCGCGCATCAACGTGCGGGCACGGCGCGGGTCATCGCCGCTTTGCGCCCCGGTCAGCGCGCCGAGGTACGAATCGGTGCCGAGATCGGTGACGAGCATGAAGCCGGTGTCGAAATCGACCTCGAGCACGCGTGGCACATGCACGCCGGCGGTGTCGAGCAACTGCGCGACCTGCACAAATTCGCGGCACTTTTCGGGCGGTGGGGCATCGACGGCGATCAGCGTGCCCGCGCTTTCGCCTTCCACCGCCTTACCGGCGACCCGGAAATAGCGGCGAAAACTGGCGTCGGACGAAGCCGGTGCAAGTGTGTCGAGATCGAGCGCATAGCGCGCTGCGCGGGCGTTCAGCCAGGCCTTGAGCAATTCGAGGCGGCTGTCGGAAGAATCCTGGGTAGCGTTTTTGGCAGGGAGCAGCGTCATGAAAACCGGCGGCAAATTCAGAGGGACAACGTCTTGCCATATAATACCCCACGACTTTTTTGACGCGACTCACGCCAGCTTTCGCGCGTTCCGCTTCACCGCCCGCCTCATCGTTCTACAGATTGTAAATATTGATGTGCAGCCGACTGTCACGGTCGGGGTGTGCAGGCGGTGGATCGTGACTGCAGAAGCTGATGGACGGGCCGATTCGCCAAACGATACATGCCGCCTAGACAGCTTTCCCAAACGACTCCCTCTTGTGCCGTAGTGCCGCGCAAAAGGCGGCTCGTCGCGGCGTTGATCGCCGTTCCGGGCCTGATGCCCGCGCTTGCGCACGCCCAGCTGGTGGGGGAAGCCGCGCAGCCGCAGCCTATCGACGCGCCATGGGGCATGCAGCTCGCCCCGCAGCTCGAAGAACATCCGTTGCAGGCCGGCCAGAAGGCGGCCACCTTCGTGCTCGGCGACACGGCGAGCGGCACCACCGACCAGGACATGGCCGCGAAAGGCTCGGCCGAGGTGCGGCGCAATACCTTCGTCATCAAGGCCGACGCGCTGCACTACGATCAGGACACGGACATGGCCGACGCCTACGGCCGGGTTCACCTGAACAACAACGGCGCCACGTTCGCCGGGCCCGAAGCGCATATGCGGGTGGACTCGAGCGAAGGCTACATGTCCGCACCGAAGTACCACTTCAACGTGACCGGTGGCTCGGGCAGCGCGGAGCGCGTGGACCTGCTCGACAATGAGCGCTCGGTGTTCACGAAGGGCACGTACACGGCTTGTGCGTGCGCGGACAATCCGGCGTGGTACATCAAGGGCAGCGAGTTCGATTTCGACACCGGCGCGGACGAAGGCGTTGCGTACAACAGCGTGCTGTTCTTCCAGGGCGTGCCGGTATTCGCTTCGCCGTGGCTGTCGTTCCCGCTGTCGGGCGAACGGCGCAGCGGCGTCTTGCCGCCCACGTTCTCGCTCAGTTCGTCGAACGGCTTCGAACTGTCGGTGCCGTACTACTTCAACATCGCGCCGAATCGCGACCTGACGGTCACCCCGCGTCTGATCTCGAAGCGCGGCGTGCAGTTGCAGTCGACCTTCCGCTATCTGTCGCCCACCTATTCGGGGTCGATCACCGGTGAATTCCTGCCTGACGACCACCTGACCAAGACTAACCGCTACGCGCTGTACATCCAGCACAACCAGAACTTCGGCAACGGGTTCGGCGGTTACATCTACTACAACAAGGTTTCGGACAACACCTATCCGGAAGACCTGTCGTCGTCGGTCAGTCAGTTCATGAACGGCACCCAGCTCCTGTATCAACAGGAAGCCGGGTTGACCTACAACAACGGTCCATGGTCCGTGCTCGCCCGTGAACAGCACTGGCAGACGCTGACGCCTTCGGTGGCGCCGTACGGCCGCGAGCCGCAGTTGAACGTGAAGTACGCGAAGTACAACGTCGGCGGCTTCGACTACGGCGCGGAAGCGGACTACACGAATTTCCGCATTACCACGGCGGACGCGACCCAGGGTCAGCGGGTGATGTTCAACCCGTACCTGTCGTATTCGGTGGTCGGGCCGGGTTACTTCGTCACGCCGAAGGTGCAGTGGCACTTTGCGTCGTACAACCTGAACAATATCGGCACCGACGTGCCGAGCGGCACGCCGAAGAATTTCACCGAATCGATCCCGACGCTCAGCTTCGACACCGGGCTGATTTTCGACCGTTCGGTGCGGATCTTCGGCGAGGATTACATCCAGACGCTGGAGCCGCGGCTCTATTACGTCTACACACCGTACCGCAACCAGGCGTCCGCGCCGCTATTCGATACGGCCGACTCCGACTTCGGGCTGGCGGAAATCTTCACGCCGAACACGTTCGTCGGCAACGACCGGATCGCCGACGCGAACCGTCTGACCGCGGCGATTACCACGCGCTTCATCAACCCGGCCACGGGCGACGAACGCGCGCGCTTCGTGATCGCGCAGCAGTACTACTTCCAGGATCAGCGCGTCACGCTGCTGTCGACGCAGACCAGCACGCAAGCCACGCATTCGGACCTGATCGCGGGTGCGTCGCTCAAGCTCGGGGCCGGTTTCGCGTCGGAAACGGCGTTCCAATATAATGCCGACAACAACCAGTTGACGAAGACCAGTATCGGCTTCGGGTTCAGTCCGGCGAGCGGCAAGGTGATCAACGTCGCGTATCGCTACACCCGCGCCAACACCACGCTGGACAACCAGCCGATCAACCAGGTGCTGATTTCGGGGCAGTGGCCGCTGACGCACCGTGTGTACGGGGTGGGTCGTTTCAATTACGACCTGGGCGGGCATCGGGTCGTCGACGGCCTGGTCGGCCTGCAATACGACGCCGACTGCTGGACGCTCGGCGCCGGGATCCAGCGCTACGCGAACGGTCTGAATACGTCGGGGCAGAATCAGTCGAGCACGCGGTTTCTCGCGCAGTTGACGTTCAAGGGCTTGTCGAGCGTCGACAACGGGCTGATTTCCGCGTTCCGCAGCAGCGTGGCGGGCTATACGCCGTTGCCGCCGCCGCCGCCGCCGGAAGCGCGTTTCACCAATTACGAATGACGCTCGCCCGATCATTCATAGCATGCGAAAAGACGGGCCAGGCGCGCCCGACATCATTGGAGTATCTGTGGCAATCATGAAAAAGCTTCGCTTGGCAACGCTTGCGGCCGGTCTCGCCGCCGCGGCGTCTTTCCTGTCGGTAGCGCCGGTTCAGGCGCAGGCGTTGTCCGGCAATCGCGGCCAGACGGTCGACACCATTGCCGCAGTCGTCAACAACGGTGTCATCACGCGGCGCGAGCTCGACGAGCGCATCGGCCTGATCGCCCGCCGGCTGAACCAGCAGAACGCGCCGGTCCCGCCGATGGACCAGTTGCGTCAGCAGGTGCTCAACCAGATGGTGCTGGAACGCATCCAGTTGCAGAAGGCGAAAGAAGACGGCATCAGCATCGACGACGCCACCGTGCAAAAAACGCTGGAGCGGCTCGCGCAGGCGAACAACCTGACACTCGACACGTACCGTGCGCGCATCGAGGCGCAAGGCGTGCCCTGGACCACCTTCACGAGCGACGCGCGCACCGAACTCACGCTCTCGCGTTTGCGTGAGAAGGAAGTGGACAGCAAGGTGACGGTCTCGGACGCCGAGGTCGCGAACTACATCGCCAGCCAGCGCGGACCGAACGCCGGCCTGACGAGCGATCTGCACCTTCAGCACATCTTCCTGAAGGCGCCGCTGAACGCCTCGGAAACCGACATCGAAGCCGCGCAGAAAAAGGCGCAGGCCCTGCTTACCGAAGCCAAGGGTGGCGACAACTTCGAAAAGCTGGCGAAGTCGAATTCGCAAGCGCCGGATGCGTCGAAAGGCGGCGATACGGGTTTCCAGTCGCCGTCCAAGCTGCCGCCTGAGTTCGTCAAGGCCGCCTCGGCGCTGCGCCCGGGCGAGGTCAATCCGGAGCTGATCCGCACCAACGACGGCTTCGAAATCGTGCGCCTCGTCGATCGCCGCGCAGGCCAGGGCGCCAGCTCCGATGCACCGAAGCTCGTACAGACGCACGTTCGCCACATTCTGCTGCGCGTCGGCGATGGCATGTCCGAGCCGCAAGCGCGTCAGAAGCTGCTCGAAATCAAGAGCCAGATCGCCGGAGGCGGCGACTTCGCGAAATTTGCCCACACCTACTCGCAAGACGGTTCGTCGTCGCAAGGCGGCGACCTCGGCTGGATCAGCCCGGGCGAGACGGTGCCGGAATTCGAGCGCGCCATGAACAACCTGCAGGACGGTCAGATCAGCGACCCGGTGCGCAGCGAATACGGCTATCACCTGATTCAGGTGCTGGGCCGCCGCGAATCGGAAGGCTCGGTTTCGCAGCAGATGGACCTGGCGCGTCAGGCAATCGGTCAGCGCAAGGCGGAACAGGCCTACGCCGACTGGCTGCGCGAACTGCGCGACACCGCCTACGTGGAAGTGAAGCCGGCTCTGACGAGCGCACAATAACCACCATGACAACCGCCGCGCAATCCGCCAGCCTTCCGTTGCAGATCGCGATCACGACCGGCGAGCCTGCCGGCGTCGGTCCCGAGTTGACCGTGCAGGCGCTGGCGGGCGCGGCAGCGCATTGGCCCGGAGTACAGTTCACCGTGCTGGGCGATGCGGATTTGCTGGCTGAACGCGCGCACGCGGTAGGCGTCGATTGGTCTGCGCTGGTGGCGGGCGGCAAGCGCGTGCAGGTGGCGCATCGGCCGCTTGGCGCGCCTTCGCTGGCCGGCAAGCTGGACGCCGCCAATGGCCGCTACGTGCTCGATCTGCTCGACAGCGCGATCGACGGCGCCATGGCCGGCACGTTCGACGCTATCGTGACGGCACCGCTGCAAAAAAGCACCATCAACGACGCTGGTGTGCCGTTTACCGGCCACACGGAATATCTTGCCGAGCGTACGCACACGCCGCGCGTGGTGATGATGCTGGCCGGCGCTGGCAAGCGTCCGTTGCGCGTCGCACTCGCCACCACGCATCTGCCGCTCAAGGACGTCTCCGCCGCGCTGACGATCGAAGGTATCGTCGAGACGCTGCGCATCGTCGATCACGATTTGCGCCACCACTTCGGTCTGCCCGCGCCGCGTATCCTCGTGACGGGTCTGAACCCGCATGCGGGCGAAAACGGTTACCTGGGCCGCGAGGAAATCGAGGTGATTTCTCCGGCGCTGAAACTCGCGAACGAGCAAGGCATCGACGCACCCGGCCCCTATCCGGCGGACACCTTGTTCCAGCCGCGTTATTTGGAGCAGGCCGACTGCGTGCTGGCCATGTTCCACGACCAGGGCCTGCCGGTGTTGAAATACGCAACGTTCGGCGAAGGCATCAACATCACGCTCGGCTTGCCGATCATCCGCACCTCGGTCGATCACGGCACCGCGCTCGATCTGGCCGGCACCGGCCGTGCCGATTCGGGCAGTCTGATCGCCGCGATCGATACGGCGGTTTCGATGGCGAAGCACCGCCGCGCGGGCTGATACTGCCGTGTCGATGGCATCGCGTCGCCTCGCCGGGCGGTCTGATCCGGCGGTGTCGATGGCGTAGCATGGCCGGGCAGGCCGCTTCAGCGGCGAGACCGCACGGCTTCATCAGCGTTTGCCGCGATTGCGCGTGGTTCCGCGTGCTCATTTTTTAAGCAGTTCTCTTTTTAGCGTTTCTTCGATGTCCACCAGCAGACAACAACAGGGCCGGCACCAAGGTCATATCGCGCGCAAGCGTTTCGGCCAGAATTTTCTCGTCGATATGGGCGTGATCGATTCGATCGTGGACGTGATCCGGCCGCAGCGCGGCGAGCGCATGGTCGAGATCGGTCCGGGACTCGGCGCGCTTACGGAGCCGCTGATCGAGCGTCTGGCGACGCCCGAGGCGCCGTTGCACGCCGTCGAACTGGATCGCGATCTGATCGGCCGTCTCAAGACAAAATTTGGCGATCTGCTCGAACTGCATGCGGGCGACGCGCTCGCGTTCGACTTCGGCACGCTGGCGGCACCGGGTGAGAAGGCGTCGCTGCGCATTGTCGGCAATCTGCCGTACAACATTTCGAGCCCGCTGCTGTTTCATCTGACCACGTTCGCGCATCGCGTGATCGATCAGCATTTCATGCTGCAGAACGAGGTCGTCGAGCGCATGGTGGCGGAGCCGGGCACCAAGGCGTTCAGCCGCCTCTCGGTGATGCTGCAGTACCGTTACGTGATCGACAAGCAACTCGACGTGCCGCCTGAAGCATTCCAGCCGCCGCCGAAGGTCGATTCGGCGATCGTGCGGATGATCCCGTACGAACTGCATGAACTGCCGGCCGTGGACGAGCGCGTGCTCGGCGAAGTGGTGACGGCGGCCTTCTCGCAGCGGCGCAAGATGTTGCGCAACACCTTGGCGGCGTTTCGTGACGCGGTGGATTTCGAAGCACTGGGCTTCGATCTGCAGCGCCGCGCCGAAGATGTGCCGGTGGCCGAATATGTGCGCGTGGCGCAGATCGTGGCGGCTTCGCCGTCGCGCGGTGCCGTTTAGGGCGCGCGCCCGGCGCCCGTACTGCGCCTAGGCGGCCCGACGCTTCGCCGGTGCATTGACCAGCGCGATGCCGGTCAGCACCAGCCCCGCGGCCATCAAAAAGCGCAGACTGAACGACTCGCCGAGCAACAACACGCCGAAGCTCACGCCGAACAACGGCGTCAGGAACGAGAACACCGACAGGCGCGACGCGGTGTAACGCGTCAGCAGCCAGAACCACACCAGATAGCTGACGAACGCCACGATCACCGCCTGATACGCAAGGCTCATCACCGCCAGCGGCGTGACGGTTTCCACGCGTGCCTGGCCCAGCCCCAGCGCGAGCGCGATCAGCACTACCGCCGACACCGCCAATTGATAGAACAGCGTCTTGCTGGCGCTCGATTGGGCGAGGCGCGTGGCGCGCACCACCACGGTGGTCGCCGCCCACGTAACGCCGGCCAGCACGCCGAGCGCGTCGCCGGCCACACCTGCCAGCATCGACCCCTGCGCCGCATGGCCGTGCAGGAAGCCGTCGGCGAACGCCAGCGCCATCCCCGCAAACGCCACCAGGATGCCGAGCCACTGAATGCGCCGCATCCGCTCGCCGTCGACGAACCAGTGCAGCCCGAGCGCGGTGAAGCACGGCGCGGTGTACAGAAAGACCGCCATGCGCGAAGCGCTGGTCAGCGTCAGGCCGAGAAAAATGCACACGAATTCCGCCGCGAACAGTACGCCCGCGAGCAAGCCCGCTCCCAGCGTGCCGTCGTCGCGAAAGAGGGGCGTGCCGCGCGAGCGCGCCCAGCCCCATACCAGTACGGCCGCGATTGCCGAGCGCAGGCCCGCCTGAAACACCGGCGGCAGCGTCGCATTGGTGCTTTTGATCGCAACCTGCTGGAACCCCCAGATCGCGCACAGCCCGATCATCAGAACGATGGCGAAGCTATCCGGGGCGCGGCGCGCGGGCAGGGCGGTGGTGCTCATGGCGGGGGCGTGGCGATCAAAGGTCATACCATATCAAAATCGTCCCCGCTACGATGCGATGACCCCATCGCCTACGCGTGCTTCTTGCAGGCTGCAAGCACTTCGATGACATAACAACACTTACGTCAGTCTATTTTCTTACAGCCCCTGTTTCGCGCTAAGGTTCACTCACACGCATTTCGTCAGCTTATTCAGACAGCCTGAACGGGCCGTCGTGCGAGGTTCCGATGTGGACATTGGGACTTTGCACTGTACCTGTCGATTTGCGCGGCCTCAAAAGAACAGCGTGCCGGTACTTTGCGTCAAGCGTGGCGGTGTCGAAATATCCGTGAAAAGCGGGAATCTGTACGAGGAGACGAAATGAAGCGCGTAAGCAGATGGGCGATGGCCGCGGTGCCGGCGGCACTGGCGTGTCAAATGGCGCACGCTCAATCGAGTGTGACGCTCTACGGCGTGATCGACGAAAGTGTGCGGTATCTGACCCACGCAAACCAGGCCGGCGATTCGTCGATCGGACTCGGCAGCGGCGGTATGACCGAAAGCCGCTGGGGGATACGGGGCGTCGAGGATCTGGGCGGTGGCTGGTCGACGTTCTTCAAGCTCGAAAACCGTTTCTATATCAATAGCGGCCAAAGCGATCCCACCTTGCCGTTCTTCAATGAAGCGCAGGTGGGTGTGCGCTCGGATTCCTACGGTCAGGTGATCCTGGGCCGTCAGTACAACGTGATGATCGAGGGCGTGACCATCGGCGGCTACGGCAGCAATATCTGGATTCCGTACGACTTCAGCTTTCAGCCGGAAGTGACGATGACAGGCGGCATCTGGACCAGCAACCAGGTGCAGTATCAGGCGAAATATGCCGGTTTTCATCTTGCCGCCGGCTACGCGTTCGGTGGTAACGCGGGCAATTCGTACGGCAGTCAGATCGGCGTGGCGGCGGCCTACGCGCCGGGCGGACCGTTCACCTTCGGCGGCGCGTATCAGGAGTCGAAAGATTCGGTCAACGGCGCGGCCTCGAAAGCGTGGACCTTTGGCGGCTCGTACACGTGGAACATGACCCGCTTCTCGGTCGGCTATATCGTCAATCAGAATGACGCCGGCTTTTCGAATTTCGCCAACGGGCCGTTCACGGCACCCGCTTTGACTGCGCTCAAGTACACGGACTTTTCGCGGCGTCGCATGATCATGGGCGGCATCACGCAGCAGGTCGGCACCACGTGGCACTTTGCCGCGAATGTCTGGCGCACCTTGCAGGACGGCAAAACCGCCGCGCAGGACGGCTCGGCATGGCAGTACCAACTGGTCGCCGACTACAACCTGTCCTTGCGCACCGATGTCTATCTGGAAGGCGATTACTCGCTATATCGGGGCGACCTGATCGGCGCGCAGTTGCAAGGTGTCAACGGTGTCGGGCTCGCGCAGAAGGGTAGCCAGATTGGCGTGATGGCCGGCATACGCCATCAGTTCTGAGCGCGTGCCCACGTCGGCGCGCACCACGCGTTTCGCCGCGTGTGACGCACGCTGCAGCGCGGCGTGATTCCGGGTACATTGTCGCTCTCGATATCACGCACTGGGGAGTACACAATGCGCCTGCTTCACACCATGCTCCGGGTCGGCGACCTGGACCGTTCGATCGCCTTCTACACCGAATTGCTCGGGATGAAATTGTTGCGCCGCGATGACTATCCTGACGGCAAATTCACGCTTGCTTTCGTCGGCTATGAAGACGAACGTGACGGCACCGTTCTCGAACTCACGCACAACTGGGACACGCCGTCGTATGACCTCGGCAACGGCTTCGGGCACCTCGCCGTCGAAGTCGAAGACGCATACGCCGCTTGCGACAAGATCAAGGCACAAGGCGGTAAGGTCGTGCGCGAAGCCGGCCCGATGAAACACGGCACCACCGTGATCGCTTTCGTCGAGGATCCGGACGGCTACAAGATCGAGTTCATCCAGAAGAAAAAGTGACGTAAGCGGTGGGGCGAGGACGAGCAATGAATACCAGCAATCCCTACTTCAAAGAACTTGACGACATCCATGTCGAAATCCAGTCTTTGTTCGACGGCTCCGCGGATCACGGCGCGCTGGAGCGCATCATGGCGCGCTTCGCTCCGCAATTCACACTGGTCATGCCGTCCGGTCTCACACTCGATCACGCGGGCCTGCGCGAGATTTTTGCGAAGCTGAACGGTGCGCGTCCCGGCTCGCAGATCACCATCCGCGATATGGAGATCGTGTCCGAGTACCCGTCGGGCGCGGTGGTGAAATATCGTGAGTATCAGCGCGACAGTGCGGGCAATGCGAACGTGCGGCGCTCAACGGCGGTGATGGACCTGGATGCGCACGGCAAGGTGACCTGGCGTCACTTGCAGGAAACTTTCTGCGCGGAGTGAGCGGTAGGTTTCGGAACGGCCGGCGCTTCGAATCGAGGCGCCGGCTTCAGGCCTTCATGACCGAAGTCCGAGGACCGAAGTCTTGAAGCGTCGAAAAAGACCCGAAGGCTTTAAAGCGTCGGCAGCAATTCCGGCGGATGCGACTTCAACGTCTGCCGCGCTTCGCGGAATTCCGGAAAAATCGATTCGACTGTCTGCCAGAAGCGCGGACTGTGATTCATCTCGCGCAGATGCGCGAGTTCGTGCGCGACGACGTAATCGATGATCGACAGCGGGAAGTGGATCAGCCGCCAGTTCAGGCGGATTTTGCCGTCGCTCGAACAGCTACCCCAACGCGTGGCCGCCGAAGAGAGTGCGTACGCGCGATAGTTGACCCCCAGCTTCTCCGCGTAGATCGCGAGGCGCTCGCCGAACAGGCGCTTTGCTTCGCCTTGCAGCCAGCCTTGCACGCGGTCCTTGATCTGCTGCGGGTCCGCTTGCAACGGCAGCGGCACTTGCAGTGCGGCTTCATTCGCGTCGAACGCGAGCGTGCCTTGCGGCGAACCGAGCTTCACGCGCACCGGCTGACCGAGATACGGCACTTCCGCACCGTCTTTCCAGTCGACCTTGGGCAACGCGCGCTGCTCGACACGCGTTTGCCATTCGATCAGCTTCGTAAAAATCCAGCGTTGCTTTTCCGTGATCGCGGTTTCGATATCGGCGAGCGTGACCCAACGTGGTGCGGTAATCATCAGGCCGCTGCTGTCGATCGCAAAACCGATCGAGCGGCGCGCCGAACGCTTGAGCACATAGTGCAGCGTGCGCGAACCGATGGTGAGGCTGCGCAGCTTGGTACCGTCCGGTGCGAGCGGCACGGCCGGCGGCTGCCCGCTCTGCGAGCCCGGCGATGGTGCGGAGGGTGTTGGGGACGACGACGTCGACCCCGGCTCGGCGAAGAGCGGGAGATCGAGTTGCCGGTTATCGAGCGCCGCAGCGGGCTGCGACGTAGGAGACTTCTGCATCGGATTCGGCTTCGCGCAAATGCGCCTTCGAGGGCGCGGGCGCGTCAGATTGGTGCGGCGGCGGAGCTGCTATCCGCCGCGCGGTACGCGGTAGGATCGATGCGCCGCATTTCAGCTTCGATCCACTGTTCGACGCGCGTGTTCACTTCGTCGGGCGTGAGCCCCTTCGTGTCGATTGGCTTGCCGATCGACACTGTGACTATACCCGCATATTTGAGAAACGAGTTGCGCGGCCACACACGTCCGGCGTTGTGCGCGATCGGCACGACCGGTGCGCCGGTGGCAATCGCAAATCGCGCGCCGCCGGTTTTGTACTTGCCTTGCTTGCCGGTCGGCGTGCGCGTGCCTTCCGGGAACATGATCACCCATGCACCTTCCGCCATGCGCTGCTTGCCTTGCTTGATGACCGATTCGAACGCGTACTTGCCTTCCTTGCGGTCGATGTGGACCATCTTCAGCAGGCCGAGCGCCCAGCCGAAGAACGGCACATACAGCAGCTCGCGCTTGAACACGTAGCACAACGGCCGCGGCATCAGTGCCGGAAACGCCAGCGTTTCCCAGGCCGATTGATGCTTCGACAGCAGCACGGCCGGACCATCGGGCAGGTTCTCAAAGCCCTCGATCCTGTAACGGATGCCGTTCAGCCAGCGTACCGTGCGCAGCGTGGCGCGGCACCAGCCGGCCGCCATCCAGTAGCGATTGTCGGCGCGCATGAACGGAAACGCGATGAAGCACGCGATCGCGTACGGCACCGTGAAGAGCACGAAGTAGATCAGCAGCAGCAAAGAACGAATGAAGCGCATCGGCGTGGTCGGTGAGGGTTGGGGACGCGCGTGGCGCGCGTCACTCTTGAGCGTCGGAAAGGAAGTCGAGTGCGAACGCGCGCAGGTCGTCGTGTACGCGGGTGCCTTCAGGCAGGCCGCCGGCTGCGAGCGTCTTGCGGCCCTTGCCGGACAGCACCAGATGAGTCGGATGGCCAAGCGACGCGCCCGCTTGCAGGTCGCGCATCGCGTCGCCGACCACCGGCGTATGTTCCGGATCGACTTCGAAACGTTCGGCAATCATCTTCAGCATGCCGGGCTTCGGCTTGCGGCATTCGCACTGATCTTGCGCGGTGTGCGGGCAGAAGAACACCGCGTCGATGCGCCCGCCGACCGCCGCCGCCATGCGATGCATTTTCAGATGCATGGCGTTGAGCGCGTTCATGTCGAAGAGGCCGCGGCCGATGCCCGACTGGTTGGTCGCGATCGCAATGCGATAACCCGCCTGGTTCAGCCGCGCGATTGCCTCGAGCGAACCGGGCAAGGCAACCCATTCGTCCGGCGACTTGATGAACGCGTCGGAATCGACGTTGATCACGCCGTCGCGGTCGAGGATCACCACTTTTTTGGTCGGCATGGCGCGGGGCTCAGGCGGCGAG
This sequence comes from Paraburkholderia caffeinilytica, assembly GCF_003368325.1. Classification (NCBI taxonomy): domain Bacteria; kingdom Pseudomonadati; phylum Pseudomonadota; class Betaproteobacteria; order Burkholderiales; family Burkholderiaceae; genus Paraburkholderia; species Paraburkholderia caffeinilytica. The sequence continues at coordinate 2,650,066 of NZ_CP031467.1, forward strand.
TCGGGAAATGTCGGCGACGCAATTCATCTGCTGATGCAGCGCGCCGAGCAAGGCCAGACGGTTGGTGCGCAACGCCGGATCTTCGGCATTGACCATCACGTCGTTGAAGAACGTGTCGACCGGTTCGCGCAGCGCGGCGAGCGCCGTCAGCGCGCCCGTGTAGTCGCGTACGGCGAGTTGCGATTGCACGCGCGGGGCGACCTGTTCGAGCTGCGCGTGCAAGGTTTTTTCGGCCGCTTCGATCAGCAGCTCGGCCTGCACGCCGCCGTTCGTGGTGCTTTCCGATTTCTTCAGGATGTTCGAGATGCGTTTGTTGGCTGCCGCGAGCGATGCCGCTTCCGCCAGCGCCGCGAATTCGCGCACCGCGTCCAGACGCGCGACGATGTCGTCGAGGCGCGTTGGGTTCAAGGCCAGTACCGCATCGATTTCACCCGGCGCGTAGCCGCGTTCGCGCAGCAGACCGCGCAGGCGGTCCATACTGAATTCGTAGATCGCCTGCGTCGAATCGGCGACGCCCGGCACGGTGGCGAATTGCGCGTAAGCGGCGCGCAGCAGATCGACCAGATCGACCGGCAATTGCTTCTCGACCAGAATCCGCAGCACGCCGAGCGCATGACGGCGCAGCGCGAACGGGTCTTTCTCGCCGGTGGGTTGCAGGCCGATGCCCCAGATGCCGACCAGCGTTTCGAGCTTGTCGGCGAGCGCGACGACGGTGCCGGTTGTCGTGGTCGGCAAGGCATCGCCGGAGAAGCGCGGCTGATAGTGTTCGGAGCAAGCGAGCGCGACTTCTTCCGGCTCGCCGTCGTGGCGCGCGTAATACGTGCCCATCGTGCCTTGCAGCTCGGGGAATTCGCCGACCATGTCGGTGATCAGGTCGGCCTTGGCGAGACGCGCGGCGCGCTTTGCCAGCGCGACATGTCCACTGATCACCACGGAGACGTCATCCTTTGCCGCTTGGTTTTGCTCGCCCTCTTCGATCATCGACGCAATCGCGCCGGCCAGCGCTTCCAGCCGCTCGACGCGTTGCAGCGCCGAACCCAGTTTGTTGTGATACACGACGTTGGCGAGCAGCGGCACACGATCGGCGAGCGGCTTCTTCTTGTCCTGCTCGAAGAAGAACTTCGCATCGGCCAGACGCGGACGTACCACGCGTTCGTTACCTTCGACGATATCGCCAGGCGTCTTCGTTTCGATATTCGACACGATCAGGAAGCGCGAGCGCAGCTTGCCGTTCGCATCCGTCAAGGCGAAATATTTCTGGTTCGTCTGCATGGTCAGGATCAGGCATTCCTGCGGCACTTGCAGGAATTCGTCCTCGAAACGGCAGGCGTAGACCACCGGCCATTCGACCAGCGAATTCACTTCATCCAGCAGCGATTCCGGCATCACGACCTGGTCGCCCTCGGCTTGCGCGAGCAGGTGCGTGCGGATGGTTTCCTTGCGGTCGGCGAAATTCGCGACCACGCGGCCCTTGTGCAACAGCGTGTCGGCATAGGAATCCGCGTGCTGGATCTGCACGAAGCCTTCGGACAGGAAACGATGGCCGAGCGTGGTGTCGTCGGCGTCGACACCCAATGCCGTGACCGGCACGACCTGTTCGCCGTGCAAGGTGGTTAGACGATGCACCGGACGCACGAACTGCACATTGGTGCCGTCCGGGCGCTGATACGTCATGACCTTCGGGATCGGCAGCTTGGCGAGCGTTTCGTCGAGCGCGGTTTGCAGGCCTTCGGCGAGCGTGGCGCCCGGCGCGGCGTAGCGCAAAAAGAAAGCCTCGGCCTTACCGTCCTGCGCGCGTTCCAGGTCGTTCACCGAAAAATCGGGGAAGCCGAGCGCGGCCAGTTTCTTGGCGAGCGGCGCGGTGGGCTGGCCGTCTTTGTCGAGCGCGACGGAAACCGGCAGCACTTTTTCGCGCACGTGTTTTTCCGGTGCGACCGAACGCACGTTCCTGATCGTGACGGCGAGGCGGCGTGGCGTGGCGTAACGTTCGAACGACAGTTCGCCTTCGACCAGGTCGCGCGCCGCGAGGCGCTGCGCAATGCCTTCGGCGAAGGCGTCGCCGAGACGCGCGAGCGCTTTCGGCGGCAGTTCTTCGGTGAGCAGCTCGACGAGCAGGGTAGCTTGATGGGGTTGAGTCATTTCTTGATGTTCTCGTCAGTCCTGGTCGATCTTGCGTTCGACTTTCAGCGGCGGTGCCCACGCGGGCATGGCGGCATCCTGTTCGTCGGTGGTCAGGCCGGGCACGCCGTGCACCGGATTGCCGAGCATCGGAAATCCGAGCTTTTCGCGCGAGTCGTAGTAAGCCTGCGCGACCAGACGCGACAGCGCGCGAATCCGGCCGATATACGCCGCGCGTTCCGTGACGGAGATCGCACCGCGGGCGTCCAGCAGGTTGAACGTGTGGCCGGCCTTCAGCACCAGTTCATAGGCGGGCAGCGCGATCTGCGCTTCGATCATGCGTTTGGCTTCTGCTTCGTAGCTGTTGAAGAACGTGAACAGCAAGTCGACGTTCGCCTGCTCGAAGTTGTAGGTCGACTGTTCGACTTCGTTCTGGTGATACACGTCGCCGTAAGTCAGGCGACGAAGTTCCGGGCCGTTCGGGCCCTGCTCTTCCCACTCGGTCCAGACCAGGTCGTAGACGTTCTCGACCTTCTGCAGATACATCGCGAGACGTTCGAGACCGTAGGTGATTTCGCCGAGCACCGGCTTGCAATCCAGACCGCCGACTTGCTGGAAGTAGGTGAACTGGGTCACTTCCATGCCGTTCAGCCACACTTCCCAGCCGAGGCCCCACGCGCCGAGCGTGGGATTTTCCCAGTCGTCTTCGACGAAGCGCACGTCGTTCTGCTTCAGGTCGAAGCCGAGGGCCTCCAGCGAGCCGAGGTACAGGTCGAGGATGTTTTCCGGCGCCGGCTTCAGCACGACCTGATATTGGTAGTAATGCTGCAGGCGGTTCGGGTTCTCGCCGTAGCGGCCGTCTTTCGGGCGGCGCGACGGCTGCACATAGGCTGCGCGCCACGGTTCCGGACCGATCGCGCGCAGGAAGGTGTGAACGTGGGACGTGCCCGCGCCGACTTCCATGTCGATCGGCTGGAGCAACGCGCAACCCTGCTTGTCCCAGTAGGACTGCAGTGTCAGGATGATTTGCTGAAACGTGAGCATGAAGTGCCTTTCGGGCATGGGGCCGTGCTGTAAGCGCCAAAGCGCGCCAGCTGGCCGTGGAGCGAAGTGCTAAACCGTAGATTTTAACGGAAAGGGAGGGGGGTGTCCGTTTTGCGGGGACGGACGGGACCCGGCGCGTTCTTCAAAAGACAAAAGGCCGCTGCGGGCGGCCCTGGGTTGTTTGTCGTCCCGGGAAGTGTTCCGGCTGCCAACGCCTCAAACTCATCAACGCATGCGTGGCGGCATTCACTTCCACGACGATCGGCATGTCGGCCGACCGTCATCGCAACCGGATTACGTCGCCGCCAGCTCAACCTTCGGCGCAAACGAATCGCTTTGCGCCATGGGCCAATACTTCTCGTACAACGAGTAGCGATAGTTGCCGTTGAGCAGATCGTTCGGATCGAGATACTTCAGCAGTTCCGACATCAACCGCACCTCATGCGACGACACACGCCGCACGATGTGATGCGCGCGCAGCTCGGCCGGATGCTTGAGCCCCGCCGCCTGAATGATTTCCTTCAGCGCATGCAACGTGTTGTGATGGAAGTTGAACACGCGATCGGCCTTGTCCGGAACCACCAAGGCACGCTGACGCACCGGATCCTGCGTTGCGACGCCGGTCGGGCAGCGGCCGGTGTGGCAGGTCTGCGCCTGAATGCAGCCCACCGCGAACATGAAGCCGCGCGCCGCGTTGACCCAATCCGCGCCGATCGCCAGCGTCTTCGTGATGTCGAACGCGGTAATCATCTTGCCGCTCGCGCCGATGCGGATACGCTGACGCAAGCCGATGCCGACCAGCGTGTTGTGCACCAGCAGCAGGCCTTCCTGCAACGGCACGCCGACGTGATCGGTGAACTCCAGCGGCGCGGCGCCCGTGCCGCCTTCCGCACCGTCGACCACAATGAAGTCCGGCAGAATCCCCGTCTCCAGCATCGCCTTCGCAATGCCGAAGAATTCCCACGGATGCCCGATGCACAGCTTGAACCCGGTCGGCTTGCCGCCGGACAGCGTGCGCAAACGGTCGACGAATTCGAGCAGGCCGCGCGGCGTCGAAAACTCGGAGTGGGTGGCGGGCGAGATGCAGTCGCGGCCCATCGGCACGCCGCGCGTTTCCGCAATCTCGGGCGTGATTTTCGCGGCCGGCAGCACGCCGCCATGACCGGGCTTCGCGCCTTGCGAGAGCTTCACCTCGATCATCTTCACTTGCGGTTCGGCGGCCTGCTTCGCGAACTTTTCCGCGCTGAAGCTGCCGTCGTCGTTACGGCAGCCGAAGTAGCCCGAGGCGATTTCCCAGATGATGTCGCCGCCGTGCTCGCGGTGATATTTCGACATCGAACCCTCGCCCGTGTCGTGCGCGAAGTTGCCTTTCTTCGCGCCGAGGTTCAGCGCCATGATCGCGTTCGCCGACAGCGAGCCGAAGCTCATCGCGGAGACGTTGAAGATCGACATCGAGTAAGGTTGCGCGCGCTCGGGCCCGACGACGATACGGAAGTCGTGGTTGTCGAGTCTGGTCGGCGCGAGCGAGTGGCTGATCCATTCATGCGCGACGGCTTTGACGTCGAGCTCGGTGCCATACGGACGGCTGTCCACGTCGTTCTTCGCGCGCTGATAGACGATGCTGCGTTGCGCACGCGAGAACGGTTTCTCGTCGGTGTCGTCCTCGACGAAATACTGGCGGATTTCCGGGCGAATGAATTCGAACAGGAAGCGGAAGTGGCCCCATAGCGGATAGTTGCGCAGAATCGCGTGGCGCTCCTGTGTCAGGTCGAACAGGCCGAGCGCGACGAGCGCCGCCGGCACGATGATCCAGAACCACGAGATGTGATGCGCCGAGGCGAGCGCCGCACAGGCTGCGAGCAGAATGACCGCGCACCACATCGCCAGATAACGTCGAGAAAGCATGGGGACTCCAGTGCAGTGAAGATCGTCGCGGGGGGATCGTCGACGTTGTCGGCGCAGACGGAATCCGCCGCGAAGGGAAACGACCACCTGCTTGTTATAGTGAAGCTAGCTGCGGCTCGAAGATGAAACGCGTCGGTGAAGCGTGAAGTCTGAAGCTTGAAGATGAGGCATGCGGGTGAAGCAGGTGCGGCGGCGCGAAGGCGTAGCCGCACGGCCGGATTCATGGCTCAACGGGCGGTGAGCAGCGCGGCCTGTTGCGGCTGGCGCGCCGTTGGCTGCCCGGTCATGGCGTGTTCGATGATACCGCCACCGAGGCACACGTCGCCATCGTAGAGCACCGCAGATTGCCCCGGTGTGACAGCCCATTGCGCGGTGTCGAAATTCAGCTCGAAGAGACCGTCGCCGCCGTTTGCCACACTCGCCGCCGCGCTAAAGGAGCACGGTGCATCCGCTTGCCGGTAACGGGTTTTCGCCCCGCACGCAAAACCGTCGGCCGGCGGTTCGCCCGCGACCCAGCTCGTATTGCCCGCGCTCAACGTATGGCTCAGCAGCCACGGATGGTCGTGGCCCTGCGCGACATACAGCGTGTTCGACGCAATATCCTTACCGGCGACGAACCACGGCTCGCCGCTGCCTTCCTTGCTGCCGCCGAGGCCGATGCCCTTGCGTTGCCCGAACGTGTAGAAGGCGAGGCCGATGTGCTCGCCGACCACGTTGCCGTCGGTGGTTTTCATCGGGCCGGGTTGGGTCGGCAGATAGCGGTTCAGGAAGTCGCGGAACGGCCGTTCGCCGATGAAGCAGATACCGGTCGAATCCTTCTTCTTCGCATTCGGCAACGCGATCTGTTCGGCGATTTCGCGGACTTTGGTTTTCGGAATCTCGCCGAGCGGAAACAGCGTCTTCGACAACTGCGCCTGGTTCAGCCGATGCAGAAAGTACGACTGGTCCTTCGTATGATCGAAGGCCTTCAGCAGTTCGAAGCGGCCGTTGTTTTCACGCACGCGCGCATAGTGGCCGGTCGCGATGGTTTCCGCGCCGAGCGACATCGCGTGATCGAGGAAGGCCTTGAACTTGATCTCGGCGTTGCACAGCACGTCTGGATTCGGCGTGCGGCCGGCCGAGTATTCGCGCAGGAATTCGGCGAACACGCGGTCTTTGTATTCGGCGGCGAAGTTGACCGCTTCCACGTCGATGCCGATCAGGTCGGCGACCGAGACGACGTCGATCCAGTCCTGCCGCGTCGAGCAGTACTCGCTGTCGTCGTCGTCTTCCCAGTTCTTCATGAACAGGCCGACCACGTCGTAGCCCTGTTCCTTCAGCAGCCACGCGGTAACCGACGAATCGACGCCGCCCGACATGCCTACTACGACTTTCTGCTTGCTCATAAGGTGCTCACTGGGTGCTGCATGACTTCATTGATCGTGGATTGACCGTGTTGCCCGGTCGCCTGGCTGGCCGCTTATGACGGACCCGGCTCGTTTATGACAGGTTAAGCCTGCTACGCCTTGCGAAGCCCGCTTCCGTCTGCTTATGTCTGCCTATGTCTGTTTATGCCCGACCGAATGCGTATGCACGAAGTCGAGCGGGAATCGCCGCCCCGCGAGGTAGTCGTCGAGACATTGCATGACGAGCGGCGTGCGGTGCCGTTCGGGGCAGGCGCGCAATTCGTCGGCGCTCATCCACAGCGTGCGGACGATGTCGGGATCGAGCGTGCGCCTCGCATCCGCTTCGCCGCTCGTGCCGCAATAGGTGAGGCGCAGATACGTGACGCCCTCACTACCGGGCCGCTCGACATGCGTCACGTACATGCCGACCAGCGCCGTGGGCGTGAACGGATGCGCGGTTTCTTCGAGCGTTTCGCGGATGACCGCTTCCGGAAGCGTTTCACCCGCCTCCAGATGGCCGGCGGGCTGATTCAGGCGCAGGCCGTCGGCGGTATGTTCCTCGACCACGAGAAAACGCCCGTCACGCTCGACGATGGCCGCAACGGTGACGTGCGGCAGCCAGGTTTCCGGTTTCATGGCTGCGCATTTTACCGTTTATGGGCCTGGGCTGCCGGGAAGCGGGCGATCGGCTGCGCGGGCCGCCCAGCCCGCCCGGCCCCGGCCAGGGAGCCGTCCCGCCCGCCGGGCAACCCCGGATTGTCCCCGATTTCTGCGCAACCCCAGGTTTCGGTTAAAGTGACGCCGTTAGCCGTTGCACTTGCAAGCCGGCGTGCCTCGTCGGCAGCTCTGTCGTAAAACAGGAAGTCGAGGAGGAGAAACGATGCACATCGGAGTGCCAGCCGAGACGCGCGCGCACGAAACCCGCGTCGCCGCGACGCCCGAAACGGTCAGGAAGTATGTGACCCAGGGCCACCGGGTCACGATCCAGAGCGGCGCCGGTACCGGCGCAAGCTTTCCTGACGATGCCTTTACAGCCGCCGGCGCGGAAATCGTCGATGCGGCGACTGCTTTTGGCGCGGATCTCGTTTTGAAGGTCCAGTCCCCGACCGATGCCGAATTGCCGCTGCTCAAGCGCGGCGCGACGCTGGTCGGCATGCTCGATCCTTTTAACGCCGAAAACGCGCTGAAACTGGCTGCGGCCGGCGTCACCGCATTCGCTTTAGAGGCCGCGCCAAGAACCACCCGCGCGCAGAGTCTGGACGTGCTGTCGTCGCAGGCGAACATCGCCGGGTACAAGGCCGTTCTGCTGGCCGCCACGCTTTATCCCCGCTTCATGCCGATGCTGATGACGGCCGCAGGCACCGTGAAAGCGGCCCGCGTGCTGATTCTCGGCGCGGGCGTGGCCGGTCTGCAGGCGATTGCGACCGCCAAGCGCCTGGGCGCGGTGATCGAAGCGTCTGACGTGCGCCCGGCGGTCAAGGAGCAGATTGAATCGCTCGGCGCCAAATTTCTCGATGTCCCCTATGAAACGGATGAGGAGCGCGAAGCCGCGCAGGGCGTCGGCGGCTACGCGCGGCCGATGCCGCCTTCGTGGCTTGCGCGCCAGTCCGCACTGGTTCACGAGCGCGCGAAACAGGCCGACGTGGTGATCTCGACCGCCCTGATTCCGGGCCGCGCGGCGCCGACGCTGATCTCGGTGGAAACCGTGCAGGCGATGAAGCCCGGCTCCGTGCTGGTGGACCTCGCGGCAGGACGCGGCGCCGAGTACGAGGGCCGGCGCGGCGGCAACTGTCCGCTCACCGAAGCGGACCAGGTCGTCACCCGACATGGCGTGCAGATCGTCGGCTACACGAATCTGGCCTCGATGGTGCCCGCCGACGCGTCGTCGCTCTACGCACGCAACCTGCTCGACTTCCTGAAGCTGATCATCAGCAAGGAAGGCGCCCTGAACATCGATCTCGCGGACGACATCGTCGCGGCCACGCTGCTGGCCCGCGACGGCGAAGTCACGCGCAAGGCCTAGAGGAGAACGGCGATGGAAGTCATCAACCACACCGTCATCAACCTGATCATCTTCGTGCTGGCGATTTACGTCGGCTACCACGTCGTCTGGAACGTCACGCCCGCGCTGCATACGCCGCTGATGGCCGTGACCAACGCGATCTCGGCGATTGTGATCGTCGGCGCGATGCTGGCGGCCGGTCTCACGCTGGGTGCGCCCGGCAAGTTCTTCGGCACGCTGGCCGTCGCGCTCGCGGCAGTGAACGTGTTCGGCGGGTTCCTTGTGACGAGGCGAATGCTGGAGATGTTCAGGAAGAAAGAGCCGAAGAAGCTCCCCGCAGCCGCCAAGGAGAACGCGTAATGAGTCTGAACGTCGTCACGCTGCTATATCTGGTCGCGTCGGTCTGTTTCATCCAGGCGCTCAAGGGGCTGTCGAATCCGAAGACGGCGCGCACCGGCAATACCTTCGGCATGGTCGGGATGGCGATTGCGATCCTCACCACCATCGCGCTGATCGTCAAGCAGGCGAATGCACTCGGCTCGAATCTCGGGCTGGGGCTCGGCCTGCTGCTGGTCGCACTGGTGATCGGCGGCGCGATCGGCGCGTTTGTCGCCGCGCGCGTCGAGATGACCAAGATGCCGGAACTGGTCGCGGCGATGCACTCGCTGATCGGTCTCGCGGCCGTGTGTATCGCCTATGCGGTGGTGTCGGAGCCGTCGGCCTTCGGTCTCGTCGATCCGGAGAATCCGGTGCCGGGTTTCCTGCCATACGGCAATCGCGTCGAGCTGTTCATCGGTACGTTCGTCGGCGCGATTACGTTCTCCGGTTCGGTGATCGCGTTCGGCAAGCTGTCGGGCAAGTACAAGTTCCGGCTGTTCCAGGGCGCACCGGTGGTCTATGCAGGGCAGCACCTGATCAACCTGATGCTTGCGCTCGCGATGCTCGGTTTCGGCGTGATCTTCTTCCTCACGCAATCGTGGCTGCCGTTCATCATCATGACGATCATCGCCTTCGTGCTCGGCGTGCTGATCATCATTCCGATCGGTGGCGCGGACATGCCGGTGGTCGTGTCGATGCTGAACTCGTACTCGGGCTGGGCGGCGGCGGGCATCGGCTTCTCGCTGAACAATCCGATGCTGATCATCGCGGGCTCGCTGGTGGGCTCCTCGGGTGCGATCCTGTCGTACATCATGTGCCGGGCGATGAACCGCTCGTTCTTCAACGTGATTCTCGGTGGCTTCGGCAACGAGGCGGGTGCGGCGGCGGCGGGTGGGTCGGCGGAGCAGCGTCCGGTGAAATCCGGTTCGGCTGATGACGCTTCGTTCATGCTCGGCAATGCGGAAACCGTGGTGATCGTGCCGGGGTATGGTCTTGCCGTGGCGCGCGCGCAGCATGCGTTGAAGGAACTGACCGACAAGCTGGTCGAGAAGGGCATCGAGGTGAAGTACGCGATTCACCCGGTGGCCGGCCGGATGCCGGGCCACATGAACGTGCTGCTTGCGGAAGCCGAAGTACCGTACGACATGGTGCACGAGATGGACGACATCAACGGCGAGTTCGGCCAGGTCGACGTGGTGTTGGTGCTGGGTGCGAACGACGTGGTGAACCCGGCGGCGAAGAACGATCCGAAGTCGCCGATCGCGGGCATGCCGATCATCGAGGCGTACAAGGCGCGCACGGTCATCGTGAACAAGCGTTCGATGGCGGCAGGCTACGCCGGTCTCGACAACGACTTGTTCTACATGGACAAGACGATGATGGTATTCGGCGACGCGAAGAAAGTGATCGAGGATATGGTGAAGGCGGTGGAGTAACGCGCCTCGTTGCCTCGGCGGTTCGCGGCTTGCCTGACGGCAGGCGGCGGACTGCCGGGCGTACAGCCTTGGATGCGTGTGCGAAATCTAGCCGGCGCAGGGCGCTTCGTGATTCACCGCCTGGGACTGTCCGTTCTTGAAATTCAGGCAGATTGCGCGACCGGCACGTGAGGTCGGGTGTCAAATCCTGGACATGCGCTCGCGTCTCACTGCTGCGTTGCATCCACATCTTTACCGCGGCTTCGCATTCACATGCCGCAGCAAGTCCGCCAAGCGTCGTCCTTCCTGATCCGGATACGTTTCGAGCACCTGAAGATCCTGGATCTTCTCCAGACCGAAATTGCGGAAATCGCTGCGCAATTCGCACCATGCGCCGAGTGTCCAGCGTGCGCCCCAATAGGCCAGCGCCAGGGGCCACACGCGCCGTTCGGTCGCGGCGCCGTTCGCATCGGTGTAGGCAAAGCTCACGACGTGCCGGGTGTCGATCGCGCGATGCAGGATATCCACCTTCGCTGAAAAATCCGCCTTGATGTGAAACGACGGCGCGAAGATCGCCAGCCGTTCGAGCGTTGCGCGTTTGTCGGCGGGCATTGCCGAGGCGATCTTTGCCAACGCCCCACGCGCGCCGCTCGCGAAGCCGGCGCCACCCCACGATTCGAGCATTCGCGCGCCTGCTGCGAGCGCGGCCAGTTCATCGACGGTGAAAGTGAGCGGCGGCAGGCTCGCCGCGCGGCTCAACCGATAGCCGATGCCCGCTTCGCCTTCGATCGGCACGCCTGATAGCTGCAGATCGCGCACGTCGCGATAGACCGTGCGCAGCGAGATATTCATCCAGTCGGCGAGTTGTTGCGCGGTGGTCAGACGCCGTCCGCGCAACAGTTCGGCGATCTGGAAGAGGCGGTCGGCGCGGCGCGTCATCGTGGGCGTCTTGTAGAAAAGGACGGGGACAGTCCCGCGATGATAGCGCCGCATGCTGCGCTCCGGTCGGCGTTCTGCGTGGTGCCTGCTGGCCGCGCGCTTAACCGTTGGTCCGCGAATGCAGGCCGAGGCGGTTGCCTTCCGTGTCGATGAAGAACGCGATGTAGCCGATGTCCTGCGGCAGTTTGATCACCGGGCCGTCGGTCTTGCCGCCGGCCTGTTCGACGCGGGCGAGCACCGCGTCCACGGTGGGTTGCGCGTTCAGATAGACGAGCACGCCGTCGTCGGTCGGTGTCATCGACGGGCTATGGACGATTGCGCCGCCGGTGGCCGGTTCCTCGTAGCCGAAGATGGCGATCGGCTGGCCGCCGACTTCCTCGCGATTCAGTTTGACGTCGAGTGCGGTTTCGTAAAAGCGCACAGCGCGCTCGAAATCGACGGACGGAATTTCGAACCATGCAACAACTTTGGATGATGCGGACATGACACTCTCCTGTGAATGGCGGTAAGCCGTGCAAAGCGCCGGATGGCGTGAGAAGGAGTGTGCGGGGGTGCTACTGACAGCGTAGTGTCAGTAGGGCGCGGCGAGTGCAGTAAAAGGATCGGGGGAGGAGGAGTGCGCCGGGCGACCGCCGAGTATCGGCGAAAAAAAACCGCGGACCAGGATCCGCGGTTTCTTTCGATGCTGTTCAGCCTCAGCTTCAGCTTTGGCTTACGCTGCCGGCGTGTCGTTGCTCTGCGGCCGTTGGCGAACGCTGCCCGCGATCAGATCGAAGCGGAACAGCCGGCATTCGAGCGCGCCGTTGAAGAGTGGCGTCTTGGTCGATTCACGCAGACGCAACTGGCCCGGGAGTTTGCGATCCGACGTCAGGATGAACGCGTGCCAGCCGGTGAAACGCTGCTTCAGCGCATCGCCGAGCGATTGGAAGAACTCGCTGTCTGGTGCTTCTTCCTGGGCGCGGTGGAAGGTGTCGTCGTCGCGGCCTTCGCGCGCCGCACGGCCTTCGCGGATTTCGCCGCGCGCATTGCGGCCGCGCACTTCAATCCGCTCGCCATAGGGCGGATTCGCGACGAGGATGCCCGGCTCCGCCGACGGCGCCGTCATGCCGCGCGCATCGACCTGTTTGAGCGGAATGGAAGGCAAACCGGCACGTTGAAAGTTCGCACGCGCCTTGTCGAGCATGTCGCCGGAAATATCGCTGCCGAAGATTTGCAGATCGGCGCGCGAAGAGCGGGCGGCATGCTTGGCGTCGAGCGCGGCAGCCTTCAGCGGTTGCCAGGTTTTGGCGTCGAATTGCTTGAGCTTTTCGAAGCCGAAGCGGCGTTCCGCGCCCGGCGCGATATTCAGCGCCACTTGCGCGGCTTCCGCGAGGAAGGTGCCGCTGCCGCACATCGGATCGTACAGCGGCGTGCCCGCGGTCCAGCCGGTCAGGCGCAGGATACCTGCCGCGAGGTTCTCGCGCAGCGGCGCCGCGCCCTTGTCCAGCCGCCAGCCGCGCTTGAAGAGCGGATCGCCGGAGGTGTCGAGGTAGAGCGTGCAGTCGGTGGCGGTGAGGAACGCGAACACGCGCACATCGGGCATGGCGGTGTCGATGCTCGGACGCGCGCCACTTACTTCACGCAGACGGTCGCAGATCGCGTCCTTGACGCGCAGCGTGGTGAATTCGAGACTGCGCAGTGGCGACTTGATGGCGGTGACGTCCACGCGCAGCGTTTCGTTCGCCGAGAACCATTGCTCCCAGCGCTGTTCAACTGCGAGCGCGTAAATGTCCTGTTCGCTGCGATACGGCCGATGCGCGATTTTCAGCAGCACGCGGCTTGCGAGGCGCGAGTGCAGATTGGCGGCCATACCGGCGGCCCAGCCGCCGCGGAAATGCACGCCACCGGGCACTTGCGCGCCGGCCGTGAACGGCGCGCCGTTCAGGTGCTTCGCGGCAATTTCGGCGAGTTCGGCGGCGAGCGAGGCTTCAAGGCCGCGCGGACAGGGAAGGAAGAAATCGAAGGACATTGAGGTTGCCGGAAGGCGTTAGATAAGGCGCTATTGTACGCGGTCGGGGTGAGGCACCACTTTGGCCGGCCACACCAAGTCCAGCGGATGCCGGAACACCCGCTACCAGATCGCGCCACCCACCACCCGCAGGGAAAAAACCTTCCTCAACTACCCGCGCCAGCAGTCACACCAGCAGAAGGACACGCCGGCACGGCAAAACCAGTCCCCTTGGCAGCGGAGCCACTTTTAAGCCCCGACCCCGCCATCCCCTGCACACCAGCAGCAACCTGCACAGCAATCCGCTGCAAAGCCGCCCGATGCCCATTAACAAGCGCATCGTAGCCGCCGCTAACCGGCTCATTCACCACACTCCGGCAGGTCATCACAGCACTACCCCGCACAGCCCGCACACTCCAGACCGCATCGATCAACGCATGCGACCCCGGCCATGACTCGAACCGCTGCACATTCATGCTGACCCGGTACACCGGCGTCGTATCCGGATACGCGGTGCCATACACGTCGATCGTGCCTAGCTGCTGCGTAAGACTGGTCGACAAGGCCCGGCGAATCTCGTCACCCGGCAACGAAGCCCAACGCTCCTGTTCGAGCACCTGAACCTGTGTCGGTCCCGTCTGCACGACAAGCTGATTCTTCGCCACTTGCGGCGGCACATCGATCGGCGCGACCTCGATCAGCCATGCCGGTGCAGCAGAAGTCCGGGCGCTAACCGGCGCCGCGGAGCCAGCGGGCGCGCCTTCCGCGCCGAGCGTATAAAAGCGGCTGCTCGGCGACGAACACGCCGCCATCGCCACCAGTCCGGCCAGAGCGCCGACATAAACAGCGCCGCGCACGAGCCCGCGCGGCGGGCGGGGGAGCCGGGCAAACATCATGGTTTATCTCCTGTTTTACCGCGCAACAGCGATTCCGGATGACGCTCCAGATAATCCGACAACGCATTCAGCGACTGCAACGTGCGCGTCAGCTCCTGCAACGCCTGATGAACATCGGACTGCAACGGCGAGTCCTGCTGCAACGTCGCCTCGGCCGATCCGAAGGTCCGCTTCGCCGCGGCCAGCGTGTCGCGCGCCTCCGGCACGACTTCCTTGTCGAGTCGCGCGAACAGTTGGTCGGCATTCTTCAACGCGCTGTTCAGGTTCGAACCGATCTGGTCGAACGGCACCTTGTCGAGCTTCTTCGCAATGTCGGCGAGCTGCACCTGCAGTTCGTCGAGCGAGTTCGGAATGGTCGGCAACTCGAGCGGATCGCCCGTGACGTCGACCGTGGCCGGCGGCGCTTTCGGGAAGATATCGAGCGCGACGTACAACTGGCTCGTGATCAGATTGCCGGTCCGCAGCTGGCCGCGCAGGCCATGCTTGACGAGTTGCTGCAGCAAGGTTTGACCCGCGAGGCTGCCCGGTGCCGGCGCGGTTTCGCGGAAGCGCTTGCCGAGACGGTCCGGGTACAGATTCATCGTTACCGGCATGGTGAAGCTGCGCGTCTTTGGATCGTAGTCGATGCCGATGTTGGTCACCTGGCCCAGCACGATGCCGCGGAAATCGACGGTTGCGCCGACCGACAGCCCACGCAGCGACTGATTGAAGTTCATCACCACGCGCAATGGGACGCCGTCCGGTTCGCGCATCGCGTCCTGTTCATCCGAGCCGAGGCGGAATGTCGTGTTGTTCGGCGCCTGTGCGCCCACGCCCTGGCCTGGCGGCGACTGGAACGACAAGCCGCCGACGATCACCGTTGCAAGCGACTGCGTATTCAGCTTGAAGCCGCTCGAATCGAGCCGCAGATCGACGCCGCTCGCATGCCACCAGCGCGAATTGGTGCCGACATACTGGTCGAACGGCGCCGACACGAAGACCTGCATCGTCACGCCGGTGCCGTCCTTGTCCAGTGAGAAACCGACTACCTGGCCGACCTGCACGCGTCGGTAGAAAATCGGCGAACCGATGTCGATCGAGCCGAGCGAGTCGCCGTGCAGAATGAACTGGTGGCCCTTCTGGTCGCCGGTGATGGGCGGCGGCGTTTCCAGGCCGACGAAGTTCCTCTCGCTGTCCGGTGAATGGCCGGCGTCCGCGCCGATGTACGCGCCCGAGAGCAGCGTGGTCAGCCCGGATACGCCACTCGCGCCGACGCGAGGGCGCACCACCCAGAAGCGCGAATCCTTGACCGCGAAGTCTTCGCCTTCCTTGGTGAGCTGCACCTGAACCAGCACGTGTGAGAGATCCTTCGACAGCGTGATGGTCTTTACCGAGCCGACGTCGACGTCCTTGTACTTGACCTTGGTCTTGCCGGGCTCGAGGCCTTCGGCGCTGACGAACGTGATCGTGATGGTCGGGCCTCTTTCGGTCACCGACTTGATCACGAGTGCGACGCCGATCAGCGCGGCGATCAGCGGAATCACCCAGACGAGCGAGGGCAGCCAGCGGCGGCGCTGTTCGATCTCGGGATCGGGTAGTTCGGGGGGCAGCTTCGGTCCGTTCGAATCGTTGCGCGGCGCATCGGAGGCGGGCGTCGGTCCTTGCGGGCTAGTCATGGTCGAGGTCCTGAGGTTTTTGGGTACTGCCTTCCACGTTGTCCCAGATGAGCCGTGGATCGAATTGCATGGATGCCATCATCGTCAGAATCACCACCGAGCCGAAGGCGATCGCGCCCGGTCCGGCCGTGATCACAGCAAGCGACTTGAAGCGGACCAGCGCGACGGTCAGCGTGACGACGAACACGTCGAGCATCGACCAGCGCCCGATCCGTTCGACCATCCGGTACAACGTGGTGCGTTGCTCCGGCCGCCAGCGCGAGCGGCGCTGCGCGGTGACGGTGAGCAGCACCAGCACGCTGAGCTTGAGCATGGGCACCATGATGCTGGCGATGAACACGATCACGGCCAGCGGCCAGTCGCCCGAGGTCCAGAAGTACACGACGCCGCTCATGATGGTGTCGTCTTCCGAACCGAGCAGCGACGACGTATGCATCACCGGCAGCAGATTCGCGGGAATATACAGCAAGGCAGCGGCGATCAGCAGCGCCCACGTGCGCATCAGGCTATCGGGGTGGCGCCCGTGCAGCACCGCGCTGCAACGGCTGCAGTGCTGTGGCGTGACCGAGCGGATGCGCGGCTCGACGCGTCCGCACGCATGGCAGGAGACCAGACCCGCGCGCTTCGCAGTGACGTATTTCATCGTGCGCTCATCCCTGATGCGGGGCCGGTGGCGCGCCGGGCGGCAATGCGGATTGCGCGCCGCCTCGCACCTCGGGCGGCGCGGTCGGCCCGGCGACCGAACCGACGGTAGCCGCCGCGTTGTCCGCGGAGGTACCCGGCAACGGCCGCCGGCCGCGGTCGGCTATTTCGTCGGCGACATCCCACAGCACGCGCGGATCGAACGTGAGAACCACCGCGATCATCAGCGTCAGCACGCCGAACGCGAATAGCGCAGCTTCGGGAATCACGCGCGCGAGACTCACCATCTTCACGATGGTGATCAGCACGCCGAGCATGAACACTTCGATCATGCCCCACGGCCGCACGAACTGGATGGCGCGCAACACCCGGTTGAAGGCGGGCGGCACATAACCGGCGCGCAGCGGGATCAGCACGTAGAGCAGCGCGACCAGCTCGGTCAGCGGGAACAGGATGGTCGAGCAGAACACCATGACCGCGACGATCTGCATATCCTCGCCCCATAACGCGACTAGCGCGCCGAACAGCGTGGTTTGCGAGGTGATGCCGCTGGTTTCGAGTTCGACGATCGGGAAGGCCTGGGCGATGATGAAGGTGATCAGCGCGGCCAGCGTCATCGCGCAGATGCTGTCGAGCTTGCGGGAGACGCCGCGATAGAGTGTCGCGCCACAACGCGGACAGCGCGCGACCGTACGCCCGACAAGCCGAGGCTTGCGGAACAGCGTATCGCATTCATGGCACGCGATCAGGTTGTCATGGTCCATACGGCAGAAGGGCTAACGACGTGATGGGAGGCGCGCGGTGCCGATTTTAGGGCAGGGCTGCAGAAAGCGTGGGGCAATAGTACCAAACGCGCTTCGCCGCTGGGCTGGCCATTGCACCCTGTGCGAGTAGTGAAGCCGGCGGTGCCGGAATTAGGATTAGGAATAGTCTTGCACAAGAATGCTTACTTCTGACACTGTCCGTCCCTAATTGTTCAATATCATTCTGCACGCGGGGAAATTTTCCGCATGACAGCCTTCAGGGCCGCTAGCTCGGCTGGGACCGGGGTAAGTGCTTTGCATGGGACTGGAGTAAGAGCTTTGCATGGGACCTGAGTAAGCGCTAAAGCGCTAACTCAGGTCGACGGCTTTGCATGGGACCTGAGTAAGCGCTAAAGCGCTAACTCGGGTCGACACAGCCAGCTTTTTCCGCTTGCGGTAGCATGGCGGCCTTGGCGTGTGCCGCAGCGGCCATGCTTTCTATCGTGTCGTACGAGGCAGTCTGCCTTGGCGGCGTGGAATAGCAGGGCCGGCTGCGCCGTTAACCTTTCTTAGCTTGCGTTGACCTGTCATGGCACTCAATCCTTCTTTCGGCGGCCGGGAGTCGTACACGCGGACCGCCATAGCCTTTCACTGGCTGATCGCGCTGCTGATCGTGTGCGGCTTCGCGCTCGGCTGGGTGATGACCGACATCCCCGGCTTCACGCCCACCAAGCTGCGCTACTTCTCCTGGCATAAATGGATCGGTTGTACGGTGTTCGCGCTCGCCGTGCTGCGCATTCTGTGGCGCGCTACCCACGCGGGCCCGCCCATGCCGCGCCGCATGCCGGCCTGGCAACGCGGCGCCGCGCATCTCACGCATTTCCTGCTCTACGTGCTGATGATCGTGATTCCGGCCTCTGGCTATCTGTATAGCTCGGCGGCCAACATACCGGTGGTGTACCTCGGCCTGATTCCGCTGCCTCGCCTGATCGCACCGGATCCGCATCTCAAGGAGTTGCTGAAGAACGTGCACATCGCATTGAATTACACGTTGCTCGTGCTGGTCGCGTTGCACGTCGCGGCGGCGCTCAAGCATCAATGGTTGGACCGCGACGGCCTGTTGTCGCGCATGCTCCCTTTCATCAAATAAGGATAACCATGAAAGTTTCGTTTTATCGCTACATGCTCGCCGCGTTCGCCGCGGCCTCGCTGACCGCAGCCGGCAGTGCGCTGGCCCAGGTCGACGTCGCGAAGAGTTCGGTGACGGCAACCTCGAAGCAGATGAACGTGCCGGTGGAAGGCAAGTTCGGCAAATTCACGGCGCAAGTGAAGTTCGATCCGGCAAAACCGGCCGAGGGCAGTGCGCAGTTCAGCATCGACGTGGCCAGCTACGATCTCGGCGACGAAAGCTATAACGACCAGGTGCGCGGCAAGGACTGGTTCGACGCGAAGACCTATCCGACTGCAACGTTCGTGTCGAGCGCGATCGCGCCGGCCGGCGGCAGTCAGTACAAGGTCACCGGCAAGCTGACCATCAAGGGTAAATCGCAGACCGTCGTGGTGCCGGTCACGGTCACCCAGCAGGGCGCGACCCAGACGTTCGACGGCTCGCTGCCGATCAAGCGCTCGCAATTCGACATCGGCACCGGCGAATGGAAAGACACCTCGGTGGTCGCCGACGACGTGGTGATCAAGTTTCGTATCGTCGCAGCACACAAGTGACGTTCGCCGCGCCCTCCGCGCGCAGCCGCTTCCCTTTCAGTCGGGAATTCCGGAAACATAAGGAGCATGAATTGAAAACATCCCTGTTGATCGCCGTCGGCGCATTGGCTTCTTCTTTTTCGCTCGGCGCGTTTGCCGCTGCCGATACCTATCAGCTCGACCCGACTCACACGTATCCGAGCTTCGAAGCGGATCACTTCGGCGGCCTCTCGGTGTGGCGCGGCAAGTTCGTCAAGAGCGCCGGCACGGTCACGCTCGACCGCGCAGCGAAGACCGGCACGGTGGACGTCACGGTCGACCCGGCTTCGGTCGAAACCGGCAACACCAAGCTCGACGACCATCTGAAGACGGACGCATTCTTCGACGTGACCAAATATCCGTCGGTGACGTATAAGGGCACCGATATCAAGTTCGACGGCGACAAGCCGGTCGAAGTGGTCGGCAGCCTGACGATCCGTGGCGTGACCAAGCCGCTGAATCTGACGATCGAATCGTTCAAGTGCATGCCGCATCCGGTGCTCAAGCGCGAAGTGTGCGGCGTGGAAGCGAGCGCTCATTTCAACCGCAACGACTATGGCTTGGATTTCGGCGCCAAGTACGGCTTCAGCATGGATACCAAGCTGCACATTCAGGCTGAAGGCATCAAGCAATAAGCGCTTTAACGTGCCTTTTGCGTACTCGTATTGAATGTCACGGGTGGCGCGGCCATTGCGCCGCAACAAAAAAGAAGACCGCTTTGTTCGCTTTTGCGACAAAGCGGTTTTTTATTGCCCGCTCGAAACGCCGGAAGCCTTGTGCAATGGCAACAAGCGATTTGGCGCTCGCGCCGTTTTAATTTTTCAGGTACATAGAGCGCTGACACCGCATTGGTTGTGCGCGCACCCAGTTCGGCAAGATCCGGCGTAAAACCTACGTAGAAAATATTTCGCGCGCATTGGAGATCTGCATGAATGCAACGACAGCGGCAAATCTCGCGGGGAGCCGGCAGAATTCGTGGCGCGCGGTGGTCGCCGCCTCGATCGGCAACGCGCTGGAGTGGTTCGACCTGGTGGTGTACGGCTTTTTCGCGGTCACCATCGCCAAACTGTTTTTCCCGGCGGGTAACGACACGGTGTCGCTGCTGCTGACGCTCGGCACCTTCGGCGTGTCGTTCTTCATGCGGCCGCTCGGTGCGATCGTGATCGGCGCTTACGCCGACCGCGCCGGACGCAAGGCGGCGCTCACGCTGTCGATCCTGCTGATGATGTGCGGCACGCTGATCATCGCGGTTCTGCCGACGTATCAGAGCATCGGCATTGCCGCGCCCGTGATTCTCGTGATGGCGCGCCTGATGCAGGGCTTTTCGGCGGGCGGCGAGTTCGGCAGCGCCACGGCCTTTCTCGCGGAACACGTACCGGGACGGCGTGGCTTCTTCGCGAGCTGGCAGGTCGCGAGCCAGGGGCTCACCACGCTGCTCGCGGCCGGCTTCGGCGTGCTGCTGACCGGCAAGCTGTCGCCGGAGCAGATGGCTTCGTGGGGCTGGCGCGTGCCGTTCTTCTTTGGTCTTCTGATCGGGCCAGTGGCGTGGTACATCCGCACCAAACTCGACGAAACGCCGGAGTTCCTTGCGGCGGACACCACCACGACGCCGCTGCGCGACACGTTCACGAACCAGAAACTGCGCCTCCTGATCGCGATTGGCGTAGTCGTGCTCGGTACGGTGTCGACCTATCTGGTGCTGTTCATGCCGACTTATGGCGTGAAGCAGCTGGGGCTGGCGCCTTCGGTCGCGTTCGCGGCGATCGCGCTCACCGGCGTGATCCAGATGGTGTTTTCGCCGCTGGTCGGACATCTGTCGGACCGTCACGGGCGCACCACGATCATGCTGATCTCGGCGTTGCTGCTTCTCGTGCTGATCAATCCGGCGTTCGTGTATCTGGTCGCGCATCCGACTTTCGGTACGCTGATTGCGCTGCAGGTCGTGTTCGGCTTTCTGATGACGGGTTACTTCGCGGCGCTGCCGGGTTTGCTCTCCGAGATGTTTCCGGTCCAGACGCGCACGACCGGCATGTCGCTGGCCTATAACATCGCCGTGACGATCTTCGGCGGCTTCGGGCCCTTCATCATCGCGTGGCTGATCAGCTTTACCGGTTCGAAGGCCGCGCCGAGCTACTACATGATTCTTGCCGCGGCCGTGAGCCTGGTGGCGCTGATGGCGGCGCGGCGCAAGCTCGGGTTCCGCTGAAACGTTGCTGGGTTGTCCTGCCGCGCGGCAGGGCTCGGCGAGCGCGTAGCGAGCCGGTGCAGATGGCCGGTGCAACCAGGCAGGCAGTGCGGCAAAGCGGTAAACGTAAAAGGCCGGTTCGCGAGAACCGGCCTTTCTTATTGCGACTTCCAGCTACAGCAAGCTCAAACCTGTGCGCCTGCGTTTGGATCGTCCGGATCGACGCGTTCCTTCTTGTCCTTGATCAGGTCTTCGCGCTTTACGCCGAGCCACATGGCGAGCGCCGCGGCGACGAACACCGACGAGTAGATACCGAACAGAATACCGACCGTCAGCGCCAGAGCGAAGTAGTGCAGCGTCGGGCCGCCGAACAGGAACATCGACAGCACCATCATCTGCGTGCAGCCGTGGGTGATGATCGTGCGCGACATGGTGCTGGTGATCGCGTGGTTGATCACCTCGATCACGGTCAGCTTGCGTTCGCGGCGGAAGGTTTCGCGAATCCGGTCGAAGATAACGACGGATTCGTTCACCGAGTAGCCGAGCACCGCGAGCACCGCGGCGAGCACCGACAGCGAAAACTCCCACTGGAAGAACGCGAAGAAGCCGAGAATGATGATCACGTCGTGCAAGTTGGCGATCACGCCGGCCACGGCGTATTTCCACTCAAAGCGGAACGACAGGTAGATCACGATGCCGACCACCACGCAGGCCAGCGCGAGCAGGCCGTCGGTAGCGAGTTCCTTGCCGACCTGCGGGCCGACGAACTCGACGCGCTGCAGCTGCACTTGCGGATCCTGGCCCTTCAGCGCGCCCATCACCTGATCGCTCTGTTGAGCCGACGTGTAGCCTTGCTTGAGCGGCAGACGGATCAGCACGTCGCGCGAGGTGCCGAAGTTCTGCACCTGCGCGTCGGCATAGCCGAGCTTGTTGAGCGTGCCACGTACCGGTTCGAGCGGTGCGGCCCCCGGATACTGCACTTCGATGACCGTACCGCCGGTGAATTCCACCGACAGATGCAGCCCGCGATGCAGCAGGAAAAACACGGCGGCGACGAACGTCAGCAGCGAGATTGCGTTGAACAGCAACGCACGCTGCATGAACGGAATGTCTTTGCGAAAACGGAAAAATTCCATGGTCTTGTTCTCCGGGACTCAGCGGGATGAACCCGGTTTCTGCGGCGTGTTCGACGAACCCGACGCGTCGCGGCGGCGCACGGTCGGCTTGGCGCGCGCCTGGGCCGCAACTTTGGCTTTGGGCTTGGCGCTGGCCGCGGCGACGGCTCGTGCTGTGTCGGTCGCGGCGTCATCGTTGCCGAGGTAGGCGGCAGCGCCGTCGATGCCTTCCGGCTGCGGACGCCACACCTGACCGATGGCCAGCGACTTGAGCTTCTTCTTGCCGCCGTACCAGAGGTTCACGAGGCCACGCGAGAAGAACACGGCCGAGAACATGGAGGTCAGGATGCCGATACAGTGGACCATCGCGAAGCCGCGCACCGGGCCGGAGCCGAAGGCGAGCAGCGCGAGGCCGGCGATCAGCGTGGTGACGTTCGAGTCGAGAATCGTCGCCCATGCGTGCGCGTAGCCGTTCTGGATCGCCAGTTGCGGCGGCGCGCCGTTACGCAGTTCTTCGCGCACGCGCTCGTTGATCAGCACGTTCGCGTCGATCGCCATACCGAGCGCGAGCGCGATAGCGGCGATACCCGGCAAGGTGAGCGTGGCCTGCAACATGGACAGCACGGCGATCAGCAGCAACAGGTTGACCGACAGGCCGATCATCGAGATCACGCCGAACAGCATGTAGTACGCGATCATGAAGACGGCGATTGCCGCGAAGCCCCATACCACCGAGTGGAAGCCCTTCTTGATGTTGTCCGCGCCGAGGCTCGGGCCGATCGTGCGTTCTTCGATGATGTCCATTGGCGCGGCCAGCGAACCGGCGCGCAGCAGCAGTGCGAGGTCGGCGGCGCCTTGCGGCGTGGCCTGGCCGGTGATCTGGAAGCGATCGCCCAGTTCCGACTGGATCGTCGCCACCGTCAGCACTTCGCCCTTGCCCTTTTCGAACAGCACCATCGCCATCGGCTTGCCGATGTTGTCGCGCGAGACGCTGCGCACCGCGCGGCCACCCGCCGAATCCAGCCGGATATTCACCGACGGACGCTGGTGCTCGTCGAAACCTGCCGACGCGTCGATGATGCGGTCACCCGTGAAGATGATCTGCTTGCGCAGCAGGACCGGCGTCTGATTGCCTTGCGTGAACAGCTCGTCGCCCGGCGGCACCGGATCGGACGGATTCGGGTGCGTGTTCACCGGGTCGGCGAGGCGCGCTTCGAGCGTTGCCGTGCGGCCGATGATGTCCTTCGCCTTCGCCGTGTCCTGCACACCCGGCAGTTCGACGACGATACGGTCCGAGCCTTGCTGCTGGATCACCGGCTCGGCCACGCCGAGTTCGTTCACGCGGTTATGCAGTGTGGTGATGTTCTGCTTGAGCGCTGCGTCCTGCACGGCTTTCTGCACCACTGGCGTGAACGTGCCGACCAGTTGCACCCCGCCGTCCGGGTTCGCTTGCGAGGCCCACTGGAGTTCGCTGATGCCGCGGCCCAGTTGTTTGGATGCCGCGTCCGCCGTAGCCTGGTCGGCGAAATTGATCACCACCGTCTGGTTGACGCGGTTCACGCCGCCGTCGCGGATGTTGTTGTCACGCAGCATGGTGCGTGCATCCGATGCGTCGGAGTCGAGCTTCTTGTTCAGCGCGCCGGCCATGTCGACCTGCAGCAGGAAGTGCACGCCGCCGCGCAAGTCCAGGCCCAGGTACATCGGCAGCGCATGCAGGGCGGTCAGCCAGCGCGGCGACGCGCTTTGCAGGTTCAGTGCAACGATGAATTGCGGGTCGGTCGGGTCGCTGTTCAGCGACTTCTGCAACAGGTCCTTCACGCGCAATTGCGTGTCGGTGTCGAGGAGACGCACGCGGATGTTCGCGTTGGTCGACGAGTTGTCGAACGTGACGTCGTCAGGCTTGATCTGATTGGCGGCAAGCGCCGCTTCGACTGCCGACAGCGTGGTCGAGTCGAGCTTGACCGTTGCCTTGCCGCTCGACACCTGCACCGCCGGCGCTTCGCCGAACAGATTGGGCAGCGTGTACACGAGGCCGATGACCAGAGCCACCAGCATCACGGCGTATTTCCAGAGGGGGTAGCGATTCATGAGTGGTCCAACGGGAAGGTTGGCTTGGAAGCGATGCGTCCGGCGATGAGCGCGGGCAGTTCGGCGTTGTTTCGCGAGAACCGCCGGCGAGGCCGCGCCGGACGCGAGAGAGCAGGCCTTACAGCGACTTGATCGTGCCCTTCGGGAGAATCGTCGTGACCGACGCTTTTTGCACGGTGATCTCCGTGCCTTCCGAGATTTCGACGCCGACGTAAGCCTCGCCCACCTTGGTCACCTTGCCGACGATGCCGCCATTCGTCACCACTTCGTCGCCCTTGGCCATGGCGGCGAGCATGTTGCGGTGCTCCTTCTGGCGCTTCATTTGCGGGCGAATCATGATGAAGTACAGCACGCCGAACATCAGGATCAGCGGCAGGAAGCTCATCAGGTTCGATTCAATGCCACCTGTTGCTGTGCCTTGGGCGAAGGCATTGGAAATGAACGACACGTTGGTCTCTCCGTTATAAATCAAAACGATCAAAAAAATCAGCCGGTTATTCTACCACCGGCCAGACAAGGCTCGGCGCGGCGAATCGGCTTTGCGATCAACCGTTTAAAGCCTTTTTTGCTGCGCACGAAAGTTAATTGTAAGGTTTTCCGTGCGAAGCCGGCCGATTCGTCCGGCAAATTCGTCAGCTGATTTCCGGCTACCGGCTAGTCGATGCCGCGCGCACGGTTCTCGTGGAAGCGCTTGCGGAAAGGCTCGAACAGTTTTGCGTCGATCGCGTCGCGCATTTCCTGCATCAATTCGAGGTAGTAGTGCAGGTTGTGAATCGTGTTCAACTGCGCACCGAGGATTTCCCCTACACGATGCAGATGGTGCAGGTAGCCACGGGTGAAATTTCGGCAGGTGTAGCAGCCGCATTGCTCGTCGAGCGGGCGCAGCGAGTTTTTGTGCACGGCGTTACGGATCTTGATGTCGCCGAAGCGGGTGAAGAGCCAGCCGTTGCGCGCATTGCGGGTCGGCATCACGCAGTCGAACATGTCGACGCCGGCGGCCACGCCCGCCACCAGGTCTTCCGGCGTGCCGACGCCCATCAGGTAGTGCGGCTTGTCGGCCGGCAGCTTCGGGCCGATGTGGTTCAGCACGCGCATCATGTCTTCTTTCGGTTCGCCGACCGAGAGGCCGCCGATCGCGAGGCCATGGAAATCCATCTCCGCGAGGCCCGCCAGCGATTCGTCGCGCAGGTCTTCGAACATACCGCCCTGGACGATGCCAAAGAGGGCATTCGGATTGCCGAGGCGATTGAATTCGTCGATCGAGCGCTGGGCCCAGCGCATCGACATGCGCATCGAATCGGCCGCCTCCTGATGCGAGGTCGGCACATTGTTGGTTGCGTAGGGCGTGCATTCGTCGAACTGCATGACGATGTCCGAGTTCAGCACCTTCTGGATCTGCATCGACACTTCCGGCGACAGGAAGAGCTTGTCGCCGTTGATCGGCGATGCGAACGTGACGCCATCTTCGGTGATCTTGCGCAGATCGCCGAGCGAAAATACCTGAAAACCACCCGAATCCGTCAGGATCGGCTTCTTCCAGCCCATGAAGCCGTGCAGGCCGCCGTGCGCCTCGATCGTTTCCAGGCCCGGGCGCAGCCACAGGTGGAAGGTGTTGCCGAGGATGATCTGCGCGTGCATTTCCTCGAGCTCGCGCGGCTGGACTGCCTTCACCGTGCCGTACGTGCCGACCGGCATGAAAATCGGCGTTTCGACTACGCCGTGATTCAGCGTGACGCGCCCGCGGCGGGCTTGCCCGTCGGTGCCGAGCAGTTCGAACTTGAGGCCGTTTTCAGGGCGCTCGCCTTGGCTCGCGCAGGTAGTGCAGGTACCGCTTGTATCGTGGGTATGACCGTCGGTCATGGGGACTCCTGTGCCACCGGAGAACAGCCTTGCATGGGACCGGAATAAGCGCTGAAGCGCTAACTCCGGATCGACAAGTCCGGCGCAAATGATGAACGCCGCCGGGTAGGCCACGGCGGCTGGGTAAAGAAAACTCGAAATGCAGCGCCGATCTGCTGTTGCACGTGAGTGCAGGAGAGGTCAGCGACGACCTGCCGCTACACCAACGTAGCAAGGAGCGGCAGACTACCGCGCGCGCTGCCGGCGCGCAACGCTATCGCACGGGATATCCCTGTGCGACACGGAACATGTCAAACGTCGCGGCGCGTCAGCAGCATCGCGTCGCCATAACTGAAGAAGCGGTAACGCTGTTCGATCGCATGCCGATACGCCGCGCGGATGGTTTCAACGCCCGCGAACGCCGACACCAGCATCAGCAACGTCGACTTCGGCAAATGGAAATTGGTCACCAGCCGGTCAACCACGCGGAATGGGTAACCGGGCGTGATGAAGATGTCGGTTTCCGTGCTGGCCGCGCCGAGCGGGCGTCCGGCGGCTTCGGCATCGCGCGCGGCGGCTTCGAGCGCGCGCATCGACGTCGTGCCCACCGCGATCACGCGGTTGCCGCGCGCCCGCGTCGCCGCGATCTTGTCGGCGAGCGATTGCGGCAGGTGATACCACTCGCTGTGCATCTTGTGTTCGGCCAGATTTTCCACTCGCACCGGCTGGAATGTGCCGGCGCCGACGTGCAGCGTCAGCGTCGCGCGTTCCACGCCGCGGGCGTCGAGTCGCGCCAGCAGCGCGTCGTCGAAATGCAGGCCGGCGGTGGGCGCGGCCACCGCGCCCGGATTTTGCGCGAACACCGTCTGGTAACGGGTTTCGTCGGTTGCGTCGGGATCGTGCTCGATGTACGGCGGCAGCGGCAGGCGGCCGAATTGCTCGATCAGCGTCAGGCAGTCGTCGGGGAAGTGCAGCGTGTAGAACGGCTCGACGCGTTCGCCGACTGTCACGTCGAACGCGTTGGCGAGACGGATCGTGGTGCCCGGCTGCGGACTCTTGCTCGCACGGATCTGCGCGAGCGCCGTGCGTTCGCCGGTCAGGCGCTCTACCAGCACTTCGATCTTGCCGCCACTGGCCTTCTGGCCGAGGAAGCGCGCCTTCAGGACTTTGGTATCGTTGAACACCAGCAGATCGCCGGGCGCGATGCACTCGGGTAACTCGGCAAAACGGCGGTCGATCAGGCGCGCGGCGTCGGGGGCATCGGCCGTGTTGGCTACTTCGAGCAGACGGCTGGCGCTGCGCTCGGGCAGCGCGACTTGCGCGATCAGCTCGGGCGGCAGATCGAAATCGAAATCGGAAAGCGTAAACATGCGGACGACTGAAAGCGAATTGGGACTGAATTGAGCCGAAGCCGGAGCCGGGCGGCTATGATTGCGGGACGCCGGAGCGGCCCGCGAGCCCGCGCGCTGATTGGCGGCGACACCTTTGACAGCCGATATTGTACTTGCGAAGCAACCCATGCCTTTGTCCGAACGCCGATTGCCCTCCGCTACCGACGAAGTGAGCGCCGAGCCGAAGCGCCGCGTCTCGCGGGGCAAGGCAGCGGCGGCGGGCGTCAACGACCTCGCCGCGGGTGCCGCGCTGGAGAGCGGCAAGACCGCGCGTGAAGGTGGGATTGCCGACCCATTCGGTGACAAGCCCGCCGGCAAATCCGTGGGCAGAGCCACCGGGAAGGCGGCTGCCGAAGCCGGCGCCAAATCCACCACCAAACCCGCGGCCAAACCCGTCGACAAGCTCGCCAAACTCGGCCTCACGCGCGACATCGATCTGGTGTTGCATCTGCCGATGCGCTACGAAGACGAGACCTCGCTGACGCCGATCGGGCATCTGCTGCCGGGCGGCATCGCGCAAACAGAAGGCGTGGTGTTCGACAACGAGATCGCCTATCGCCCGCGCCGGCAGTTGCTGGTGAAACTGCGCGACGATGCCGGAGACGAACTCGTTCTCCGCTTTCTGAATTTCTACGGCTCGCAGGTCAAGCAGATGGCGATCGGCGCGCGGCTGCGCGTGCGCGGCGACGTGCGCGGCGGCTTCTTCGGCGTGGAGATGGTGCACCCGGCAGTGCGTGTGGTGGACGAAGACACGCCACTGCCGCAGGCGCTCACGCCGGTGTATCCGAGCACGGCAGGCGTGACGCAGGCGTATCTGCGCAAGTCGATCGACAACGCATTGTCGCGCACCTCGTTGCCGGAGCTGCTGCCCGAGCCGATCGCGCAAGCTTATTTGCAGCCGCTCGGCGTGCCTGCGCTGATGGAGGCGGTGCGCACGCTGCATCACCCGGGTGTGCAGTCCGATGAAACCGCGTTGATCGACGGCACGCATCCGGCGTGGGTGCGCATCAAGTTCGAGGAATTGCTGGCGCAGCAGATGTCCTTGAAGCGCGCCCATGACGAGCGCCGTACGCGTGCGGCGCCGGCCATGCCGCGCCGCAAGCTGGGCGATGAATCGGCGCTGGTGGCGCGTTTGCTGAAGGCGCTGCCGTTTTCGCTGACGGCGGCGCAAGAGCGCGTGGGTGGCGAGATCGCGCTCGATCTGACGCAGCCTCATCCGATGCAGCGGTTGCTGCAGGGCGATGTCGGCAGCGGCAAGACAATCGTGGCCGCGCTGGCCGCGGCCCAGGCGATCGACGCCGGCTACCAGGCCGCGCTGATGGCGCCGACCGAAATCCTGGCTGAACAGCACGCGCGCAAATTGCGCGGCTGGCTGGAGCCGCTCGGCGTAAGCGTCGCGTGGCTCGCCGGCAGTCTGAAGACCAGGGAAAAGCGCGCCGCGATCGAAGCGGCGGCGCTCGGCACCGCGCAACTCGTCATCGGCACGCACGCGATCATCCAGGACGCGGTCGAGTTTGCGCGGCTGGGCCTTGTGATCGTCGACGAACAGCATCGCTTCGGCGTGGCGCAGCGCCTCGCCTTGCGCGCCAAGGCGCAGAACGCCGCCGACGGCGCGCACGATTTCCAGCCGCATCAATTGATGATGTCCGCCACGCCGATTCCGCGCACGCTGGCGATGACCTACTACGCCGACCTCGATGTCTCGACCATCGACGAATTGCCGCCTGGACGCACGCCGATTCTGACCAAGCTCGTTTCCGACGCACGCCGCGAGGAGGTGATCGGCCGGGTCCGCGAGGCTGCGCTGACGGGGCGCCAGGTGTACTGGGTGTGTCCGCTGATCGAGGAAAGCGAGACCTTGCAGCTGCAGACCGCGGTCGAGACCTACGAGACGCTGGTGGCCGCGTTGCCCGAATTGAATGTCGGTCTCGTGCACGGACGTCTCGCGCCGGCGGAGAAGGCTGCCGTGATGGATGCGTTCACGCGCAACGAGGTGCAGTTGCTGGTGGCGACGACGGTGATCGAAGTGGGCGTCGATGTGCCGAATGCGTCGCTGATGGTGATCGAGCATGCCGAGCGGTTCGGTCTCGCGCAGTTGCATCAGTTGCGCGGGCGGGTGGGGCGCGGAAGTGCCGCGTCGGTCTGCGTGCTGCTCTATACCGGGCCGCTGTCGATGACGGCGCGGGCGCGCCTGCAGACCATGCGGGAGACGACTGACGGATTCGAAATCGCCCGGCGCGACCTGGAGATTCGCGGTCCGGGCGAATTTCTGGGCGCCCGGCAGTCGGGTGCGGCCATGTTGAGATTTGCCGATCTCCAGAATGATCAGTGGCTCATCGAGCCGGCCAGAGAGGCCGCCGCGGCTTTGCTCGCGACGTATCCGGACGTGGTGATGCAGCATCTGACCCGCTGGCTGGGCGCTCGCGAGCAATATTTGAAGGCCTAGGTTGGCGAACCGACCCTATCGGTGTATAACTAGAACCTATCGAACTCATCGCACTGATTGGTCCCCCAATGACGCTCACCGAATTGAAATATATCGTCGCGGTTGCCCGCGAGCGGCACTTCGGCCGGGCCGCCGAAGCGTGTTTCGTTAGCCAGCCGACCTTGTCGGTGGCAATCAAAAAGCTCGAAGACGAGCTCAACGTCCAGATTTTCGAGCGCGGCACCAGCGAAGTCAGTGTCACGCCGATCGGCGAACAGATCGTCACGCAAGCGCAGCGCGTCCTCGAGCAAACGCTCGCCATCAAAGAGATCGCGAAACAGGGCAAAGACCCGCTGGTCGGGCCGTTGCGCCTCGGCGTCATCTATACGATCGGGCCGTATCTCCTGCCTACGCTCGTCAAACAGATGATCCAGCGCGTTCCGCAGATGCCGCTGATGCTGCAGGAAAATTACACGGTCAAGCTGATCGAACTGCTCAAACAGGGCGAAATCGACGTCGCCATCATGGCACTGCCGTTCCCGGAAACGGGTCTCATGCAACGCCCGCTCTATGACGAACCGTTTGTCGTCGCCCTGCCTTCCGGTCACGCGTGGGAAAACCGCACGAAGATCGACGCCGAGGATCTGAAGCAGGAAACCATGCTGCTGCTCGGCAGCGGGCACTGCTTCCGCGACCACGTGCTGGGCGTCTGTCCGGAACTGATGCGTTTCTCGCAGAACGCGGACGGCATCCAGAAGACCTTCGAAGGTTCGTCGCTGGAAACCATCCGTCATATGGTGGCGAGCGGCGTCGGTATTACCGTGCTGCCGCGCATGTCGGTGCAGGAGGTCAAGCCGCACGCCGGCGGTATCGACGCGGGTCTGCTCAGCTATGTCGCCTTCGACGAGCCGGTGCCGGATCGCCGCGTCGTGCTTGCCTGGCGCAAGAGCTTCACGCGGATGCCCGCGATCGACGCCATTTGCGACGCCATCAACGCCTGCGATCTGACGGGCGTCAAAAAGCTCGATCTGCCTGTCGCCGTCAATTAAAGGGCCACGCCCGCACCCAGGCCGGACCGCCGCGCACTCTCTGCGCGCCGGTTCGGCGGCGCCCAAGGCGCCGATGGTCGCAATCCCTATCGAATAGATATAATTAATCAAACACGATAATTCGATAGGGTTGTTATAGTTTCCTCCATGGATCGCCCGATCCCACCAGACCCGGAGGAAATCATGACGCAATCGAACTCGCAACCAGTCCAAACCGTCGCCACCCAACCGGCTCGTATCGCCACCGGCAGCACCGGCACTTTCGCCGCTTCGGTGCGCAGCATACGCACGGTCGCCGTGTCCTTGCTGGTCGATCGGGCCTTGTCCGCATAAGCCGTCAGCATCGGCGCGCCGCACCTCTCCCCACATTTCGTTTCCGATAAAAGCCACTCAGGAGTCACGCATGTCCGAACGTAAGCTCACCAATGCAGCCGGCGCACCCATCGCCGACAACCAGAATTCGATGACCGCCGGCGCGCGCGGTCCGGTCGTCTTGCAAGACGTCTGGCTGCTCGAAAAACTCGCTCATTTCGACCGTGAAGTGATTCCGGAACGCCGCGTTCATGCCAAAGGTTCGGGCGCATTCGGCACGCTGAAGGTCACGCACGACATCTCGCGTTTCACGAAGGCGAAAGTGTTCGCCGAGGTCGGCAAGGACACGCCGGTCTTCATGCGATTCTCGACGGTGGCGGGCGAACGCGGCGCCGCCGACGCGGAACGCGACGTGCGCGGTTTCTCCATCAAGTTCTACACGGAGGAAGGCAACTGGGACGTGGTCGGCAATAACACGCCGGTGTTCTTCATCCGCGATCCGCTGAAGTTCCCGGACTTCATCCACACGCAAAAGCGCGACCCGTACACCAACATGCGCAGCAATGTCGCGGCGTGGGATTTCTGGTCGCGCCATCCGGAGTCGCTGCATCAGGTCACCATCCTGATGAGCGATCGTGGAATTCCGCAGAACTACCGCCAGATGCACGGTTTCGGCTCGCACACGTACTCGTTCATCAACGCGAACAATGAGCGCTTCTGGGTGAAGTTCCACTTCAAGTCGATGCAGGGCGTTGAGAACTTTACCGATGCCGAAGCGGCGCAAGTGGTCGCACAGAATCGTGAAAGCGCGCAACACGATCTGCTCACGAGCATCGAGGCAGGCAACTTCCCGAGATGGCGTTTTGCCATTCAGGTGATGCCGGAAGCGGAAGCCGCCGCCTATCGCTTCAATCCATTCGACATCACGAAGGTGTGGTCGCAGAAGGATTACCCGTTGATCGACGTCGGCACGATCGAGTTGAACCGCAACGCGGCGAACTACTTCGCGGACGTGGAGCAGGCAGCATTCACGCCGGCCAACGTGGTGCCGGGGATCGGCTTCTCGCCGGACCGTCTGTTGCAAGGCCGTTTGTTCTCGTATGGCGACACGCAGCGCTATCGTCTCGGCGTCAATCACCATCAGATTCCGGTGAATGCACCGCGCTGCCCGGTCCACCATTCGTTTCATCGCGACGGCGCGATGCGCACGGACGGCAACCTCGGCGGCAATGTGAACTACGAGCCGAATCGCTTCGGCGACTTCGCGCAGGACAGCAACGCGGCGGAGCCGCCGCTCGCAGCGGGCACGGTCGATCGCTACGATCATCGGCTGGACGAGGACTACTACACGCAGCCGGGCATGTTGTTTGCGCTCTTCGATGCGGCACAGCGTCAGCGGTTGTTCGACAACATTGCGCGCCATATCGACGGTGTGCCGCAAGAGATCGTCGCGCGTCAGATCGAGCATTTCCGCCGTGCCGATCCGGCCTATGCGGAAGGCGTGATCGCCGCGATAGCCGAACTCGCCGAAGGCGGCAAGAAGTAATCAGTCGAAGTGAGTCGATGCAGCAGGGCGGGGCGCAACGGGGCCCCGCCGGTATTGATACGAATCGAGGAAGCACGATCATGATCCAGATGATGATGTCCACCATTGGCGGCTCGTCGGCCGCCCGCGGCACGCACCGGCACCACGCATCGATGCTGCGCAAGGCCGTGGGATTCGCGATCGTCCTGAGCGGACTCGTGGTGATCGTTGCGCAAGCCGTGCAACATGCGCTCGGTGGGTGATTGAACGGCAGGCCGTGGGTGCCGCGAGCGACCACGCGTCACACGAACGCAACGGCTTTCCAGGCTAAACTGGCGGGCGTTCGGCGCGCCGGCTTTGCTATCCGCGCGCCGTCACTCTACCGATCGGTTCGTATCGCTCTTCAAAGGAGTCATCATGGCCAAGAAAGAAACCGTACAGCACGTCAATATCGGCATCAGCGACAAGGATCGCAAGAAGATTGCGGAAGGTCTGTCGCGATTGCTCGCCGACACCTACACCCTCTACCTGAAAACCCACAACTTCCACTGGAACGTGACGGGTCCGATGTTCAACACGCTGCATCTGATGTTCGAAACGCAGTACAACGAGTTGTCGCTCGCGGTCGATTCGATCGCTGAACGTATTCGCGCACTGGGCGTGCATGCGCCGGGCAGCTACAAGGAATTCGCGAAGCTGTCGTCGATTCCGGAAGCGGACGGCGTGCCGGGTGCGGAAGACATGATCCGCCAACTGGTGGAAGGTCAGGAAGCCGTGGTGCGCACCGCGCGCGCGATTTTCCCGTCGACGGAAGCCGCCAACGACGAGCCGACCGCCGACCTGCTGACGCAACGCATGCAGACGCATGAAAAGACCGCGTGGATGCTGCGCTCCATGCTGGCTTGAATGCCCTGGCGTTCCGGGCGTAGTGCCCGGAATTTCAGCGCCGTGCCTGAGCGTGGCGTTGAATCGTTGAATGGCAACACCAACAAAGCCTCCCTTTGCGGGAGGCTTTGTTTTTTTGAGGTGCAGGTTTTCGGCTGTGAGCTTCGGGGTTCAACTCGGACCTGGCGTTGGTCTTGATGCTGGTTTCGGTTTTGGCGCTCGGCATTTTCGCCTTGCTTGCCCGAAGGCTGCCTGACGTCCGCATCCCGTAAAATAGCGGCACTGTCTGCACTTCACCGAATCCGCCCATGTTCGCCCGACTTCCCCTGTATCTGCGCCTCGTCCGCATGGACAAGCCGATCGGCAGCCTGCTGCTGCTGTGGCCGACGCTCAACGCGCTGTGGATCGCGTCCAACGGTCATCCGTCGTGGCCGCTGCTGGCGATCTTTACGGTGGGTACGGTGTTGATGCGCTCGGCGGGTTGCGCGATCAACGACTACGCCGATCGCGACTTCGATCGCTACGTGAAGCGCACGGAAAACCGGCCGATCACCTCGGGCAAGATCAAGGCATGGGAAGCGGTGGCGCTGGCGGCCGGCTTGTCGCTGCTAGCCTTTCTGCTGATTCTGCCGCTGAATACGCTGACCAAGGAGTTGTCGGTGGCGGCGCTGTTCGTTGCCGGTTCGTATCCGTTCACGAAGCGCTTCTTTGCGATTCCGCAGGCTTATCTGGGCATCGCGTTCGGCTTCGGCATTCCGATGGCGTTCGCCGCAGTTCAGGATCACGTGCCGATGCTCGCGTGGGTCATGCTGCTGGCCAACGTGTTCTGGTCGGTTGCGTACGACACGGAATACGCGATGGTCGATCGCGACGACGACATCAAGATCGGCATCCGCACGTCGGCGCTGACGTTCGGCCGCTTCGACGTGGCGGCGATCATGCTGTGCTATGCGGTGACGCTGGGAATTTACGTCGGCATCGGCATGATGCTCGGCTTTGGCGTGTTGTATTGGCTGGGATGGGCGGCGGCGGCGGGTTGCGCGATCTATCACTACACGCTGATCCGCAATCGCGAGCGCATGGCGTGCTTCGCGGCGTTCCGTCATAACAACTGGCTGGGCGGCGCGTTGTTTGTCGGCATTGCCGCGCATTACGCTGCTGCTTCGTTGTAGTTCTTCTGGTTTTTTTCATGGCTCGCGCCATAGAAGCCGGCTTGTTTTAATTCTTCCGCGCTTCTTCATACCCCGGCCATATAAGCTACTTTGGTTTGAACCGCGCCGAGCAGCCCCTCTTGCGGCGCGGACGCCGCCCGGGTTCTATCCGGGGCGCAGCGTCGCTTTACGTACACTCCTTCCAGACGGCCAGACGGCCAGACGGCCAGACGGCCAGACGGCCAGACGGCCAGCCGCCAAGCGCCAAGCGCCAAGGGCCAAGCGCCAAGCGCCAGCCACCAACCGCGCTTACAGCTTGCCGAACTCGTCGCCCATTTCCCTGGCGCGTGCATCGGCGGCGAGTACGCCGCGCACAATCGCGTCCTTGATCCCGCTAGCGTCGAACGACGTCAGCGCGGCCGCCGTGGTGCCACCCTTCGACGTCACCCGTTCGCGCAGCAGGCTCGGCGGCTCGTCCGAGTTCGCGGCCAATTGTGCCGCACCGGTGAAGGTCGCGACGGCCAACGCGCGGCCTTGCGCTTCATCCATGCCGAGCTGGCGCGCGGCCTCCTGCAACGCTTCGATGAAATAAAACACGTAAGCGGGGCCACTGCCCGAGATCGCGGTGACGGCGTCGATCTTCGCTTCGTCGTCGAACCAGACGGTTTCACCGACTGCGCCCAGCACCTGCGATGCGAGCGCGCGGCCGGCTTCGTCGACGCTGCCGGTCGCAACCAGGCCCGTGACGCCCATGCCGATCAGCGCCGGCGTATTCGGCATGACGCGCACGATGCGCGCGTGGCCGTTCAGCCAGCGCGACATGTCATCCATGCGAATGCCCGCGACGATGCTGATCGCCAGTTGCGGCGCCGTCAGATACGGCGCCAGCGCCTCGGCGACGCTCTTCAGGATCTGCGGCTTCACCGCCAGCACGACGGCATCGTACGACGCGAGCGCGGCGTCCGCGGCAGCGCCGGTCTTGATGCCGAATTGCTGCTCGTTGCGTTTGCGCGCGTCTTCGTTGGGGTCGATTGCGTACAGGTCAGCGGGCGCGACGCCGCGCTTGATGAGACCGCCGATCAACGCCGCAGCCATATTGCCGCCGCCGATAAAAGCAATTTTCATGATGTTCCGAAAGAAGTGCCGTGAGGTGTCGAGAAAAGGAAAAGGCCTGAAACGGTCAGTGAGCGTAGTCGCGCGCGCCGAAGATCGCGGTGCCGACGCGCACGATCGTCGCGCCTTCCAGCACGGCGGCTTCGAGGTCGCTCGACATGCCCATCGACAGCGTATCGAGTTCGAGGCCGTCGTTACGCAGACGCTCGAACAGTTCACGCAGTTGCCGATGCGGCACGCGCTGCTCTTCGATGCTGCCGACCGGCTCCGGAATCGCCATCAGGCCGCGCAGATTCAGCTTCGGCAGCGCGGCGATTGCCTGCGCGACCTCCACGGCCTCGGGAATGCTCACACCGCTTTTCGACGCTTCGCCGCTAATGTTGATCTGCAGGCAGACGTTCAACGGCGGCAGGTTGTCCGGGCGCTGCTCCGATAGCCGCTGTGCGATCTTCAGGCGGTCGACCGAATGCACCCAGTCGAAATTCTCGGCAACCGGCCGCGTCTTGTTCGATTGCAGCGGTCCGATGAAATGCCATTCGAGCGAAGTGCGCAGATCGGCCAGCGCGTCGATCTTGGCAATGGATTCCTGCACGTAGTTTTCACCGAACGCGCGTTGGCCGGCCGTGTGGGCGGCGCGCACGTCTTCGGCGGGGAACGTCTTCGAGACCGCGAGCAGGGCGATCGAGCGCGGGTCGCGTTCGGCCGCCTGCGCGGCTTGGGCGATGCGCTGCCGCACCGCTTCGAGGTTGTGAATCAGATCGGGCATGGAACGGATCCGGAAATCCAGCGAAAGGCGATGGTCGAATTATACGGACGCCGCCTTATACCGTTGCGGACCTGATCGGCAATGCCGCCAACCAGGTCGGGAACTCCGCTGGGCAGCCGGGTTGCGGCCTGTTGCAGGAGCGAAGGCGGTCACCGTGACGTGTACCGCAAGCCACGTGCCGCGCTTGCCTCAAAATCGATCGCCTCAAGCGGACAGCATGTGCTCCACCAGTTCGATCCAATGCGCGACCGGCGTGGACGTGCCGCTTTGCAGATGCGCAATGCAGCCGACATTCGCCGACACGATCACCTGCGGCTCCTGCGCCTGCAGCCGCTCGAGCTTCTGATCGCGCAGCGCGTACGAGAGCTTGGGTTGGGTCAGCGAATAAGTGCCGGCCGAGCCGCAGCAGAGATGATTGTCGGCGGGCAGACGCACTTCCACGCCGAGCGCCGTCAGCAGATGTTCGACCTTGCCGCGCACCTGCTGGCCGTGCTGCAAGGTGCACGGCGGATGGAATGCGACCGTATGGATCGCGCGGCGGCGCGTCACGGCAACGAGCGCTTCCTCGAATTCCGGCAGGATCTCCGCGACGTCGCGCGTCAGCTCGGTCACGCGGCGCGCCTTTTCCGCATACGCAGGGTCGTTGCGCAGCAGATGCGCGTATTCCTTGACCGTCGCGCCGCAGCCGGACGCGTTCATCACGATCGCTTCGACACCTTGTTCGATATACGGCCACCAGGCGTCGATGTTGGCGCGCAGGTCGTCGAGCGCTTCTTCGTTGTAGCCCAGATGCAGACGGATCGCCCCGCAACAGCCGGCTTCCGGCGCGATCAACGTTTCCACGCCGAGCGCGTCGAGCACCCGCGCCGTCGCGACGTTGACGTTCGGCATCATCGACGGTTGCACGCAGCCCGCGAGCATCAGCATCTTGCGCGGATGGTTCGCGGTGGGCCATTCGAGCGGACGCTGCCGCGCGGGCACCTTGTCGCGCAGTTTTCTGGGCAGCAGCGGGCGGATATGCTGACCGAGGCGCATGGTCGGCGTGAACAATGCGCTGTTTGGCACGAAGCTCGCGAGCAGCCGGCGCACCATCCGCTGACGGAGCGGACGGGTGACTTTTTCCTCGGTGATCTTGCGGCCGATCTCGACCAGCCTGCCGTATTGAACGCCGGACGGGCAGGTGGTCTCGCAGCTGCGGCACGTGAGGCAGCGGTCCAGATGAACCTGGGTGCTGCGCGTGACCGCCGCGCCTTCGACCATCTGCTTGATCAGATAGATGCGGCCGCGTGGGCCGTCGAGTTCGTCGCCGAGTATCTGATAGGTCGGGCACGTCGCCGTGCAGAAACCGCAATGCACGCAATTGCGCAGGATGGCGTCGGCTTCGTCGCCATCGGGCGTGTTGCGAATGAAGTCCGCGAGGTTGGTTTGCATCGCGTCGCTCAGAAGTCGGGGTAGAGGCGGCCGCGATTGAAGATGCGGGCCGGGTCGAAGGCGGTTTTCAGGCCGCGATGGATTTTCATGAGCGGTGCGGGCAGCGGCGTGAAGACCCCGGCGCTGCGGTCGTAGCCATAGCCGGTACGAAAGATGGTGGCGTGGCCGCCGGCCTGTTTGGCGCTGATGCGCACGGTTTGCGCGTCGGTGTCGGTGATCCACCAGCGCTGGCCGCCGCCCCATTCCATCAATTGCGCGCCGGGCAATTGCATCGGCTCGGTGATCGACGGCAGGGCGAGGCGCCATAGCGCGGCCTTCGGCGGGA
This sequence comes from Paraburkholderia caffeinilytica, assembly GCF_003368325.1. Taxonomy (NCBI): domain Bacteria; kingdom Pseudomonadati; phylum Pseudomonadota; class Betaproteobacteria; order Burkholderiales; family Burkholderiaceae; genus Paraburkholderia; species Paraburkholderia caffeinilytica. The sequence goes on from NZ_CP031467.1 coordinate 2,688,515, forward strand.
TCGCTGCAAAGAACGAGTCGGTCTGTTCGCGCAAGCCGGCCCAGAAACGCTCCGCCTCAACGGCATCGACGACTTCGCCGCCGAGCGCGGTGCGCGCTGCCTTGACCGCGGCTTCCGCACCGCCCATGCGCACAGCCAGCGTGCCGTGGCGCCATGCGCTCGCCGTGATCGGCAGTGGGCGGCCGCCCCATTCGTTGAGCTTGCGGACCGCGTCGGTGCCGTTCATGTCGAACTTGAGCGTGGCTTCGGCCTGCGGCAGCGGCAGCACTTTGATCGACAGTTCGAGGATCAGCCCAAGGGTGCCCAGCGAACCCGCCATCAAGCGGGAGACGTCGTACCCGGCGACGTTCTTCACCACCTGGCCGCCAAAATGCAGCGTCTGGCCCTGGCCGTTCATGATGACGGCGCCCAGTACGAAGTCGCGCGCCGCACCGGCGGACGGGCGGCGTGGACCGGCAATGCCCGCCGCGATGCAGCCGCCGAAGGTAGCCTGCGGCCCGAAGTGCGGCGGTTCGAAGGCGAGCATCTGATGATGTTCGGCGAGCGCGGCCTCGATCTCCAGCAGGGGCGTGCCCGCGCGCGCCGTGATGACCAGTTCGGCCGGGTCGTAGGCGATGATGCCGCGATAAGCGCGCGTGTCGAGGATGTCACCTTCCAGCGTCTGACCGTACCAGTCTTTGGTGCCGCCGCCACGGATGCGCAATGTGCGCCCTTCGGCGCTGGCTGAACGCACGCGTTCAGACCAAATGGCGACGATGTCGTCCTCTTCCATGGTGTCCTGCGTCGTTGTGTTTCGATTGATTGTACCGGGCGGGGGCGCGCTGGCAACCCGGAACGGACCCGCATCCGGGTAATCAGGGTGGGAGCCCGTAAGCGCTGCGGGCGCGGGTCATGCGGGATGGATCGGCGGGGAACTTGCGTGCGGGGGAGCGGGCGGCGCGGCATGCGGGCGTTCCGCGATCCGGACAGGCCCAGCCGCGCGGGACGGCCGTGCCATGCGACGCTGCCGGGCCGCCCTCGGCCGGCAGCGTCGCATGCCTCCTAGAACCGCGGCAGCTCCGGATGCGGCAGCAAGCCGCCGCGCACATGCATCTTGCCGTACTCGGCGCAACGCGCACGAGTGGGAATGCCCTTGTCTGGATTGAGCAGGCCCGGCGCGTCAAAGGCACGCTTGACGGCGTGGAACGCATCGCGCTCTTCGGGCGAAAACTGCACGCACATCGAATTGATTTTCTCGATGCCCACGCCATGCTCGCCGGTTACCGTGCCGCCCAGTTCGACGCACGTCTCGAGAATGTCGCAACCGAACGCTTCGGCCCGGTGCCACTCGTCCATATCGTTGCCGTTGAACAGGATCAGCGGATGCATGTTGCCGTCGCCGGCATGGAACACATTGATGCAGCGCAGACCGTATTTCTTCTCCATGACTTCGATGCGCGCCAGCAGCGGTCCGATACTGCGGCGCGGCACGGTGCCGTCCATGCAGTAGTAGTCGGGCGAAATGCGTCCTGCTGCCGGAAACGCGTTTTTGCGCCCGGACCAGAAGCGCAGCCGTTCATTCTCCGAGCGCGAAATCTGGATGCGGGTTGCGCCCTGTTCGCGCAGCACCGCGGTCATGCGCACGATCTCGTCGGCGACTTCTTCAGGCGTGCCGTCCGATTCGCACAGCAGGATCGCCGCCGCGTCGAGGTCGTAGCCCGCGTTGACGAACTCCTCGACGGCGCGCGTAGCCGGTTTGTCCATCATCTCCAAACCCGCCGGAATGATGCCTGAGGCAATGATGCCGGCGACGGCGTCGCCGCCTTTCACGACGTCGTCGAAACTGGCCATGATGACCTGCGCCGTTTGCGGCTTGGGGATCAGCTTGACGGTGACTTCGGTGACGATCGCGAACATGCCTTCACTGCCGATCAGCACCGCGAGCAGATCGAGCCCGGGCGCGTCAGGCCCGAGCGAGCCGAATTCAACGATGTCGCCTTCCATTGTCACGGCGCGCACACGCAGCACGTTGTGCACGGTCAGGCCGTATTTGAGGCAGTGCACGCCGCCCGAATTCTCGGAGACGTTGCCGCCGATCGTGCAGGCGATCTGCGACGACGGATCGGGTGCGTAGTAAAGGCCGTAGGGCGCGGCGGCTTCGGAGATCGACAGATTGCGCACGCCCGGCTGCACGGTCGCGGTCCGGGCGTACGGGTCGACTTCGACGATCTTGCGGAAGCGGGCGAGCGACACCACCACGCCGTGGCGAATCGGCATCGCTCCGCCGGACAAACCGGTGCCCGCGCCGCGCGGGACGATCGGCACGTCGAGCCGGTGGCAGATCTGCACGATGCGCTGGACCTGCGATTCCGTCTCGGGCAATGCGACTGCGAGCGGCAGACGCCTGTACGCAGCGAGGCCGTCGCATTCGTAGGCAACGGTGTCTTCTTCTCGATACAGCAGACAGTGGTTCGGCAGTACCGCCATCAACGCCTGCACGACTTCGCGCTGGCGCTGGGCGAGAACTTCGGCCGTCAGTTCGACGGGTGCGTTCATATGACTTGTCTCCTGGTGTCCTTCACCCTGCGTGCCCGGTCAAGCCTGGTTGTGCGGCTGCGGACGTTGCTGCTGCCGCTGTCGCTGTCGCAACTGAGCTGAGCTCAGCTGAGCGTCGATGATCTCTCAAGCCGCCCAGGAAAAGATCTTGCCCGGATTCATCAGATTGCGCGGATCGAGCGCGTGCTTGATGGAGCGCATCGTGTCGACGGCGACTTCGCCGTGTTCTTCGAGCAGGAAGTTCATCTTGTGCAGACCGACACCGTGTTCGCCCGTGCAGGTGCCGTCCATGCGCAGCGCGCGCTGCACGATGCGATGGTTCAGGCGTTCGGCCTCGACGAGTTCTTCCGGCTTGTTCGGATCGATCAGGATCGCGACGTGGAAGTTGCCGTCGCCGACATGGCCGACGATCGGGCAAGGCAGCGGCGACGCGTTCAGATCCTGCTCGGTTTCCACCACGCATTCCGCAAGGCGCGAGATCGGCACGCACACATCGGTCGTGACGGCGCGGCAACCGGGCTTCAGTTGCAGCATCGCGAAATAGGCGTTGTGACGCGCGTTCCACAGGCGGCTGCGGTCTTCCGGCCGGGTTGCCCATTCGAAGCCTTCGCCGGCATTCTGCGCGGCGATCTCCTGCACCAGTTCCGCTTGCTCTTTCACACCGGCTTCGGTGCCGTGGAATTCGAAGAAGAGCGTGGGCGCCTCACGCAATGTGAGGTTCGAATGGCGATTGATCGAGCGGATCGCGAGCGCGTCGACGAACTCGACGCGCGCAATCGGCACACCCATCTGAATCGTTTCGATGACCGCGCGCACCGCATCGCCCATCGACGGGAACGTGCAGACTGCCGCCGAGACCGCTTCCGGCTGCGGATACAGCCGAACGGTAATCTCGGTAATCACGCCGAGCGTACCTTCCGAGCCGACGAACAGGCGCGTGAGGTCGTAACCCGCCGACGACTTGCGTGCGCGCGTGCCGGTTTTGATCACGCGGCCGTCGGCGAGAACCACGGTCAGCCCGAGTACGTTTTCGCGCATCGTGCCGTAGCGCACGGCGTTGGTGCCCGAGGCGCGCGTAGCCGACATGCCGCCGATGCTCGCGTCGGCACCGGGGTCGATCGGGAAAAACAGGCCGGTGTCACGCAGTGCTTCGTTCAGCTGTTTGCGCGAGATGCCGGGTTCGACGGTGACGGTCAGGTCTTCGGCGTTGATCGACAACACGCGGTTCATTTCCGACAGGTCGATCGACACGCCGCCTTGCACCGCCAGCAGATGCCCTTCGAGCGACGATCCGTTGCCGTAGGGGATGATCGGTACGTTGTGCTGGCCGCACAGCTTGACGATGGTTTGCACGTCTTCCGTATTGCGCGCGAATACGACGGCGTCGGGCAGTTGGGGATCGAACGGCGACTCGTCGCGGCCATGGTGGGCACGCACGGCCTCCGCGGTGGACACGCGTTCGCCGAAAGCGGCTTTGAGGGCAGCCAGCAACTCGGCGGGAAACGGCCGGCGCAGCGGGGCCGGCGGCACGGGATGGTTCACGCATGTCTCCAGATATTGGGGCGGAGTTGTTCTACAGCATGTGCTTCATTTTACGCCGATCGTCTGCGGGCCGGCGTCGGGGGGTAGCTGCCGCTCCTATAATGGCGGCGACCTCGCGATGCGCGCAATATGGATAAACGCGGTGGCCGGCCTGGTGGTGGCTGACCTGCCGGATTTGCCGGATAGATTCAACGGATGGATTCGGCGGCGCCGTGCCGACGCATCGTCACTGAATGAATGCATGGGAGACATCATGGGCAACCGCTTGAGCAAGATCGCCACCCGTACGGGCGATGACGGCAGCACCGGTCTCGGCGACGGCCGGCGCGTGCGCAAGGACAGCGCACGCATTGCCGCGATCGGCGACGTCGATGAACTCAATTCGAATCTCGGCGTGTTGCTGTGCGAAACCTTGCCCGACGAGGTGCGGACGGCACTGATCGCGATTCAGCACGATCTGTTCGATCTGGGCGGTGAACTCTGCATTCCCGGCCACACGATGATTACCGACACGCATCTCGGCCAACTCGACGACTGGCTGGCTGACTACAACGCGACCCTGCCGCCATTGAAGGAATTCATTCTGCCCGGCGGCTCGCGCGCGGCCGCGCTTGCGCACGTGTGCCGTACGGTGTGCCGGCGTGCTGAGCGGTCGATCGTCGCCCTGGGTGAAAGCGAGGCGATCAATGAGGCGCCGCGTCAGTATGTGAACCGGTTATCCGACCTGCTGTTCGTGCTGGCGCGCGTGCTCAATCGCGCGGACGGCGGCAGCGACGTGTTATGGCGGCACGATCGTCGCCCCGGCTGACACCGCGCGCCAGTCCCCGTTCTAGTCCCTTTAAGCACTGTGACAATCTGTCCGGGGCAAAACTTCTCCTTAAAGAGGTATTGTAGCCGCATCTTTAAGGAGAAATCGCAATGACCGCTCTCACCGCCGACCAGATCGCCCGCGTCAAAGCCACCGTTCCCGTACTCGCCGTGCACGGCACGACCATCACCAAACACTTCTACAAGCGCATGTTCGCGCACCATCCCGAGTTGAAGAACGTGTTCAACCAGACTCATCAGATGAGCGGCAATCAGCCGGAAACGCTGGCAAAGGCGGTGTATGCGTATGCCGCCAATATCGATAACCTCGGCGCGCTGGGTCCGACTGTCTCGCGCATCGCGCATAAGCACGTGAGTCTGAATATCCGGCCGGAGCAATATCCGATCGTGGGACGCCACCTGTTAGGCGCAATTGTCGACGTGCTCGGCGACGCCGTCGATCCGGAAACGCTCGGCGCATGGGAAGCCGCTTATGGGCAGCTCGCGAAGATCTTCATCGGCACGGAGGCCACGCTTTACGAAGGCGCGGCGTGGAGCGGCTTCCGGCCGTTCAAGGTTGCGCGCAAGGAAGTGGAGAGCGATGAAATCACGTCGTTCTATCTGACGCCCGCCGATGGCTCGCCGGCCTGCGGTTTCGAGCCTGGCCAATATCTGAGCGTGAAGCGTTTCGTGGATGAACTCGGCGTCGATCAACCGCGGCAGTACAGCTTGTCGGATGCGCCGAACGGCAACTGGCTGCGCATTTCGGTCAAGCGTGAGGCCGGCCGCGAAGATGTGGCGCCAGGCCATGTATCGAACCTGCTGCACGACGGCGTGGAAGTGGGCGCGGTAGTGCATGTCAGCGCGCCAATGGGCGATTTCACACTCGACCGCAAGAAGACGACGCCGGTCGTACTGATGAGCGGCGGTGTGGGCGTGACCCCGATGACCTCGATGCTGGCGACGTTGCTTGCCGACCAGAGCGAGCGCAGCGTGACCTTCGTGCATGCCTGCCGCAATGGCCGCGTGCACGCGTTCCGGCAATGGCTGAACGATGCGGTCACAGCGCATCCCAACGTTACACGTGCGGTGTTCTACGAAGCCATTGAAGCAAGTGATCGCGCCGGTATCGACTACGATTTCGAAGGCCGCCTCGATCTCGCGAAAATCGCCGGCAAGGTGATCGTTCCGGATGCGGATTACTACATCTGCGGACCGTTGCCGTTCATGCACGCGCAATGCGAGGCGTTGGCCTCGCTCGGTGTGGATGCGGCGCGGATTCACACCGAAGTGTTCGGTTCAGGCGTGGTGGAGTGAAGCAAGGGCGCACGGCAAGCGGCGTGTGAAAACACGCGAGGGCGTGCCGTGCACCTTATCCAATCGCCAGTGTGACCGGCTTGCCTATCCGGCTCATCATTTCGACCAGGGTGTCGATAGTGAACTTGGTGGTCTTCTTGTTGACCACATCGGACACGCGCGGACGCGACACCATCAGAATCTCGGCTGCCTCGGCCTGCTTCAGATGATGCTGTTCGATCCAGCTGGACAGCTCCGTCATCAACTGCTCCTTGAGCAGCCGCGTGTCGTTGATCTGTTTTTGCGACGCGGCGTGCAAGCGCTTCGCTTCTTCGGCGGAGAAGCCGAGTTCGAGAAACAGGTTTGCGCCGGGCTTTGTTACGTGACGGATTTTCGTGTCGATCGTCATTTGTTAAGTTTTCCTCTCATTGATGATGGCACGGTACCGCATCTCGGCAATCTTTCTATCGTGCGGGCCTAGCTTCTGCGTTTTCTTCTGGAAGCAATGCAACACATACAGCGCTTCCACGAACTTGGTGACATACATCACGCGGTAAATGCCGTCGGTTTCCTTGATGCGGATCTCACGCGTTCCAGCGCCGATCGAATCAAACGGCTTCCAGTCGTCGGGGTCCAGTCCTGCCTGGATCTTGCCAAGCTGAAATCCGGCCCGGCGACGCGGTTCTTCGGGAAAAACAAGTAAATCGCGATAGCTGGAGCCCATCCAGCGAATTTCTTTTTCCTGCTCCATAACCACCTTTCATGTACAAAATATTATACGTACTTCTCAACCTGGTCAAGTTGTATTCGACCCGGCAACGAGTTGTTACGGTACAGAGGCGGTGCAGGGAGCACCATTCGTCCGTTCGGCCAATAAAAAACCCGGCTGAGCGAGCCGGGTTTTCGGTGAGCCAACTACAGCGATCGCACGGAAGTGCGCAGAGACCTTTTAGTTGCCGCTGCCGCGCGCCACACGCCGTTGCTTGACTGCTTCGGCGAGACCTTCCAGCACAGCGACGCTTTCGTCCCAACCGATGCAGGCATCGGTGATGCTCTGGCCGTACGTCAGCGCGCAGCCTTCCTGCAGATCCTGACGGCCTGCGATCAGATGCGATTCCACCATCACGCCGACAATCCGTTCGTCGCCCGAAGCAATCTGACGGCCGATGTCCGCGCACACCGGAATCTGGTTCTCATGTTTCTTCGAGCTGTTCGCGTGACTCGCGTCGATCATCAGACGCGCGGCAAGACCGGCCTTGCCGATGTCCGCACATGCCGCATTGACGCTGTCCGCGTCGTAGTTCGGCGTCTTGCCGCCGCGCAGGATGATGTGGCAGTCCTCGTTGCCGGCGGTCGAGACGATCGCCGAGTGGCCGCCCTTGGTGACCGACAGGAAATGGTGCGGCTGCGAGGCGGCCTTGATCGCGTCGACGGCGATCTTGACGTTGCCGTCCGTGCCGTTCTTGAAGCCGACCGGGCACGAGAGTCCCGACGCCAGTTCGCGGTGCACTTGCGATTCGGTCGTCCGCGCGCCGATCGCACCCCACGAGATCAGATCGGCGATGTATTGCGGGCTGATCATGTCGAGGTATTCGGTGCCGGCCGGCAGGCCGAGTTCGTTGATACGCAGCAGCAGTTCGCGTGCGGTGCGCAGGCCGTCGTTGATCTTGAAGCTGTTGTCCATGTGCGGGTCGTTGATGAGACCCTTCCAGCCCACCGTCGTGCGCGGCTTTTCGAAGTACACCCGCATGACGATTTCGAGCTCACCGGCGAAGCGCTTGCGCTGTTCGACGAGACGCCCGGCGTATTCCATCGCCGCCTTCGTATCGTGAATCGAGCACGGTCCGATGATGACGATCAGACGGTCTTCCATGCCGTGCAGAATGCGATGCATTGCATTGCGCGAGTGGTAGATCACGTCGGACACCGTTTCGTCGCAGGCGAATTCGCGGATCAGGTGAGCGGGCGGCGTGAGTTCTTTCAATTCGCGGATGCGGACATCGTCGGTGTTGTGCGGGGGCATGCTTGTTCTCCTGAATCGGGTCGTAGCGTGTTCGCGCGGGCAACGAAGGCTGCGATCGGACAACAATCAGGCAGCGATGCCAGGGCGGACAACAATCAAAAAGATTTCAACGGCAAAAATTTCAAAGACGTGGGGCGAAAAAAAACCGCCAGGCTAGCTGGCGGTTTTCGTGAATTCTGAGTGTCTTGCGTGCACTAACACCCCTCTCGATCCGCCAGCGGTCTGAGATGCCAAAAAAAGTAAAAGTAAAACTTGGCGGACATGGCGAAATAGGTCGCTGGTCAAAAAGGGTGAGTGACTTTATAACCCGCTCAGGCTCGGCTGACAAGCTGCCGGGTGTAAAAATGCGGAAAATCCGCATACTTCGCACATTCCATGCGCGAAGTATGCGTCGGCATCTCAATCAGGCTGTGCCGCCAACCGTCATCTTGTCGATGCGCAGCGTCGGCTGACCGACACCCACCGGCACGCTCTGGCCTTCCTTGCCGCACACGCCGACGCCCGAATCGAGCTTCATGTCGTTGCCGATCATGCTGACGAATTTGAGCGATTCCGGGCCGCTGCCGATCAGCGTCGCACCCTTGACCGGGTAGGTGACCTTGCCGTTTTCGATCATGTACGCCTCGGAGGCAGAGAACACGAACTTGCCGTTCGTGATGTCGACCTGACCGCCGCCGAAGTTCACCGCGTACAAACCGTTCTTCACGGACGCGATGATTTCCTGCGGGTCTTTGTCGCCGTTGAGCATGTACGTGTTCGTCATGCGCGGCATCGGCAGCGCGGCATACGATTCGCGGCGCGCATTACCCGTGACCGGCATCTTCATCAGGCGTGCGTTCAGCGTGTCCTGGATGTAGCCCTTCAGGATGCCGTCTTCGATCAGCGTCGTGCACTGGGTCGGATTGCCTTCGTCGTCGATGTTCAGCGAGCCGCGGCGGTTCGGCAGCGTGCCGTCGTCGACCACCGTCACACCCTTGGCCGCCACCTGCTCGCCGATTCGACCCGCGAACGCCGACGATCCCTTGCGGTTGAAGTCGCCTTCGAGGCCGTGGCCGATCGCTTCGTGCAGCAGCACGCCGGGCCAGCCCGGTCCGAGCACGACCGTCATCGCGCCGGCCGGAGCCGGGCGGGCATCGAGGTTCACGAGCGCGGCATGCACGGCGTCGTCGACATAGCCGGACAGCACTTCGTCAGTGAAATAGCCATAGTCGAAGCGGCCACCGCCGCCGCCGCTGCCGATTTCTCGGCGGCCATTCTGTTCGGCGATCACCGTGACCGACACGCGCACGAGCGGACGGATATCGGCGGCGAGCGCGCCGTCGCTGCGTGCCACCAGCACCACGTCGTATTCACCGGCGAGGCCCGCCATCACTTGCTGAATGCGCGGATCGCGGCCGCGCGCCATCTGTTCGATGCGCTCGAGCAGCTTGACCTTGGCAGTCGCGTCGAGCGAATGCAGCGGATCGGAGGGCAGATACAGATCGCGCCCGGCGATGCCGGTCAACGATGAGGCCACCTTGATCTTCTGCTTGCCGCCGCCCGCCTTGGCAATCGAACGGGTGGCGAGTGCCGCCTGACGGATCGCCTCGGGCGACAGATCGTCCGAATACGCGAAGGCCGTACGGTCGCCCGCCACGGCGCGCACGCCGACACCCTGGTCGATGCTGAAGCTGCCCGACTTCACGATGCCTTCTTCGAGACTCCACGCTTCGCTGCGCGTGTACTGGAAGTACAGGTCGGCGTAGTCGATCTTGTGCGTGAAGATTTCGGCGAGCGTGCGGGTGAGCAGGGATTCGTCGAGACCGTAGGGCGTCAGGAGGATGTCCTTGGCGGTGGCGAGATTGCGGATACCGGGTTCGATGATGTTCATGCGAAGTATGTTCTGCTCGATACGAAGGATTCGGTTAGCGCCTGCATCACTATATGAGTGACCGGCGCCGCACTTTCAATGTCAGGCAACAATTCAGCAGCTCAGCACGCGGTGACGCCAGGCGGGCAGGCTCTGTCGCACCTCGTCGATGCGCGCACGCTCGAGATTGCCGCTCACCACGCCGGCGCTTTCGTCGCGCACCGCGACGATTTCGCCCCACGGGTCGATCAGCATGCTGTGGCCCCATGTCCGGCGGCCGTTTTCATGTTTGCCGCCTTGCGCGGCGGCCAGCACGTAACACTGGTTTTCGACCGCCCGGGCGCGCAACAGCATCTCCCAGTGCGCGCGGCCGGTGGTGTACGTGAACGCCGACGGCACCACGATCAGCGCGCAGTCGCCCATGCGCCGGTACAGCTCCGGAAAGCGCAGATCGTAGCAGACCGACAGGCCGACCCGGCCGAACGGCGCTTCGAAGGTGCGGACCTCGCCGCCGGGGCAGATGGTGCGTGCCTCGTCGAACGATTCCTCGCCCTTTTCGAAGTTGAACAGATGGATCTTGTCGTAGCGCGCGGCCTCGTGGCCCTGCGGGTCGAACACCAGCGTGGTGTTCAGCACGCGCGACGGTTCCTGCGACATCAACGGCAAGGTGCCGCCGATCACCCACACCTTGTGGCGGCGCGCGGCATCGGCGAGAAAGCGCTGGATCGGGCCGTCCTGGTAGGGCTCGCGCACGGCGAGCTTGTCCGTGTCCTTGAAGCCCATGAAGCAGAAGTATTCGGGCAGCAGGACGAGTTGCGCGCCGTCGGCGGCGGCCTCAGCGATCAGGCGTTCCGCTTCGGCCAGATTGCGTTCGCGATCCGGCGTGCTCACCATTTGCAGCGCGGCAACGCGGAACGCGCTTTCGGAAGACCCGCTGGGCGCCGCGCCGGGCGAGGCAGTGGACGAAGCGGCGGACGAAGTTGAAGAGACGTGTGTTTCGCTCATGAGCGTTTCGAAAAACTCCCGGCAAGGCGGCGGCGCGAACCGCTGGCGCCGCATACGTCGTTCAGGGCTGGCTGGGGCCGGTGGCGCGGCGCTTTTCTGATCAAACAAAGGGGCGAATCAAGCTCAGTGCGCTTCCACGGTCGAAGCCGGAGCGTCCATCTTACCGCGATCGCTCGTGACCCGCTCGATGTGAGGTTTCGACCACGGACCGGTGATCGCATACTCGCGCGCAAACGCCGTGGAGACCGATTTGCTGAACGCCAGATCGGCCACCAGCGCACCCAGCCCGAGCAGCGGATTGATCACGGTCGCGGCGATCACGGCGGCGCCGGCGCTGACGGTCGGCACGATCTGCACGTGCAGATCCTGGGTTTCCTGCGCCAGATCCACCGAGCCCTTCATCTCGGCGCGGGCCGGCGCTGTCACCATCTCGAAGTTCTCGGTGCGGCCAATGCCATTGTGGATCTCGCCCGTGCCGGTGACGCGCTCGAACGGCAGTCCTTCGCCGATCACGTCGCGGAAATTGAGCGTGGCGAAGCGCGCGAGGCTTTGCAGGCTGAGCACGCCCAGCAGTTTCGCGACGCCCGGGTCGACCTTGAGAATCTGTCCGTGGCGCAGATCGACAGCCAGATTGCCGTTGAGCGTCGGATAGTCGATGGTGGTCGGCCCGCCGCGCCACACGACCTTGCCCGACAGCGTGCCGTTGCCCGCCTTGAGCGTGTGAGGCTGGCCGAAGCGTTCCAGCAGCGCGCCGGCGTCCTTGATGTCGAGTTTGAAATCGAACACGGTACGGCGCGGCGTCGCTTCGTCGGCGGTATTGCCGAGGCCGGTCGAGGTGCGCCAGTTCGCGGTGGCGGTCAGCGTGGCGGCGGGGTTGGTGATGTCCAGCTTGTCGAGCTGCCAGACCGGCACGCCGTCTTCCTCGAAGTTGTGCGCGTCCACCTCGAGCCGGCCGATGTTGCGATCGCGCACGATCAACTCATTGACCACCAGATCGATCGACGGCATGTTCTGCGCCGGCGCCGAAATGGCCTGGCCGAGCAGGTCCTTATCCGTGGCCGAAGGGATCACCACACGGGCAAAGCGCGCCTGCAACGTGCCCGGCGATTCCTTGTTGGCGCCCGGCAGCCAGGAAACGTGGCCCGACACCTGGTTCGATGCGATGTTGGCCTGCCATTTGCCGTCCGCATGCGACGCGCCGACGATCACGCTATCCCAGTGGCGCTTGAGCAGCGTCAGCGTACCGACGTGCACCGCGAAGCGGCTCGGCAGGAATTGCGCAACGGTCGGATTGGGCGCTACCGGTGCGGCGGTGGCGGCGGGCGCGGGAGTCGGCGCGTCCTTGTTGCGCATCTGCGTGACAAGCGCGCGCCAGGCATCGGCATCGAACGCTTCGAGATCGACGGCGGCGATCACGCCCTCGGACGGCAAGTCGGCTGGCTTGTTGACGCCGATCGCCCCGCTCACGACCGTCGGCGGTGTTTTCGGCTCGTAGCGCAGCAGGTAGGTGGCGGCGATCGGGCCGAAGGTTAGGTCTGCGCGTTCCAGACCGGCCTCGCTTGCATCGGCGAAGGGGCCGACCGCGAAGTGCAGCGGCATCGGGGTGCCGACCGGTTTGTTGAACGGCGCGGGGAAGTCGAGCGCGAGGCCGCTCAGATCGGAGTTCGCCGTGACTTCCGGCAATCGTCCCTTGGCGCCACGCACGTTGAGCGAGTAAGGCGCGCTGCCGCTCATGCGCGTCAGCACCTGGGCGGCCGGGCCATGCAGATTCAGGCCGCGTGCGGCATCGACGGCGATATGGCCGCCGAGATCGAGTGCATATGTGCCGTCCTGCTTCAGGCCGCCATTCGCGTGCACGTCCCCGCCGAGGAACTGGCCCGAGAGCCGGTCGACCTGCGCGGTATGTTCGGTAAAGCGTACCTTGCCGTTCAGTTGCGACAGCGGCGGCACGTTGTCGACCGTCAAGCGGTTGTTCTGGAAGCCCACTGCGCCTTCCACGGCGATATGCGGCTTCGGCGTGCGCGGCACGGTCAGTTTGAGCGCCAGCGCGGCGGGTCCTTCGGCGCGCACTTTCTCGGTCTCATGTTGGGTCATGATGCCGAGCGAGCTTTCGTTGACGTAGTCGAGCATGTCGGCAAGCGGCCCGCGGCCGTTGCCGTCGATGACCAGGTTGGACGCCTTGGTGCCGAGATCGTCGATCCTGCCGTTCACCCTGTTTAAAGCGACCCGCTTGTAATGGGCGCGGTCGATATCGAAGCGCAGCACGTTCTCCTTGAGTTCGAACACGCCGTCGATGCCGTCCAGCGGCGGCCACACATTCGGCGTGCCGTTCTTCATCTTGCGCGGCGGATACGGCGAAGGGTCGAACTTGCCGCCCTTGAACGGCGCGACGATATGAAAGACGCCTGCCTCCGGGGCGCGGGAGTAGGGGAATTTGGTCAGGTCGCCATGTATTTCGATCGTCGCGCCGCGTGAGACGCCGGCTTGCAACCCATGGCCCAGGTAGATGCGCAGCTTTTCGCTGATGCTGGTCGGCAGATAGCGGACGATGCGCGTGACCTGCGCGCGCTGGAAGTCGGCCTTCAGGTCGAGCGAGCCGCGCCCATGGCCCGGGTTGCTGTAATCGACGGTGGCGGTGGCGTCAGCGTCGGCGTTCGAGATGCCGAAATCGGCCAGCTTGACGGTGAAGCCACGGTGATTTTCGCCCGGCGCCTTTGGCGTGATGGTCCAGTCTGCCCGGCCATGCAGACGGTCGAGTGTCAGGCGCGGGTCGTCGAACACGCCAGGCAGCGTAATCGCCACGTTGGAGGTATTGAGCGTCGCGGTGCCGTGGTTTTCGTCGGCGTCGACGCTGCCCCACAGGTTTTCGATGCCGGGAATGCCCGCCCGCGGGTGATTCAACGGGGTGAGCCCCGGCGGCGGTTCCTGCGCGGCAACGCTGATGCCCTGCAGGTCGCCCTTGAAGCGATAACGCTCGATCGGTTCTGCGCCGCTCGGCCGATGGTCGCTGCCCGCTTCGCCGGATTCGGGTTTGCCGCGTTCGACTTCGATCACATAGTTCGCCACCATGCCGCGCGGATTGAAGCGCACCAGATTGTTCAGCAGGGGGCGCGGCAACGGCAGCGCGCGGCTGAATTCGGCGAGGATGCCCAGATCGACGCGGTCGCCTTCGACACTGACGAGTTGCCCATGCTGCAGCGAGGCGGTCCGGTAGCGGCCGTTCAGCGTGGATAGCGCGAGGGTGCGGGTGAGCGGCGTGCCGTCTTCGAGCGGCGGCTGGCCGAGTTCGGCGTGCAAGTCGTTGAGTTGCAGCGTGTAGTCGCCCTGGCCGACCTCGACACGCCACGAGAAATTGGCGATCGGCACGACCAGCTTGGGCTGGGTCGGGCGCACCCGCATGGCGACATCCATGCCGGCCAATTGCCCGCTCGCCGACTTCATGCGGCCATCGGCGAAGTCGGCCCAGATCGCATTGTCGATGCGCCCGGCAAACGTCTCGATCGGGAAATTGATGTAGCGCGCAAGGGTCGGCAGATCGACCGGACCGGTCGACATATAGACCTGCCCGGCCCAGTTGACCGGCTTGCCGATCGCGGAGAGCCGGGCGTGTTTGAAATGCGTGCGGAAGTCGATCGGCCCGTGCAGGACATGGCCGTCGGCGGGCGCTTGCAACGCGAGCTGGTGATCGTAGCCGTCGTTGAGAATCGCGATCCGGATGTCGCGCAAGGCAAGTTCCGGCGCGTCATGCTGGGCATCGCGCCAGCGCAGCACGCCGCCGCGCACCACGATCGCCTGTTGACGCAATAGCCACGTGGACAAGGTGTCGTTGCCGCTGTGCCGGGTCGGCACCGGCACGCCCGCCACCGAAATCACGCCGTCGCTGCTGCGCGACACCAGCACGTCGGGCTGATCGACGATCAGGCTGGAAAGCGCGGGATGGAACTGCCAGAGCGACTTCCACGAGAGCGTGGCGGTGGCGTGCGGAATGGTCAGCGCCGCTTTGCCTTCCGGGTCGCGGATGACGATATCGGTGGCGTCGAGGCCCGGCTGAAAGCCGCTCCAATGCGGCGCCAGCTTGCCGATCGTGAATTGCGTGTGCAGCTTGTCGGAGACGGTGGCTTCGATGCGCGGCCGGAACGAGTCGATGTGCGGCAGCAGTACGTAGCGCAAACCGAGAAACAGAGCCGCCGCGATGAAATAGAAGGCGAGTGCGAGCGCCAGCACCACGTGGGACGTCCGATGCAGCACCACGTGGGCGGTTCCGCTCGCGGGCCGGACCTGCCCGGTTTCGTGCGGGTCGGCGGATTCGTTTCGCTCGGACATGCTGCGGCGGGTGGGCGTATGGTAGTTTTGCGAATTAACGACGAAATGTAACACACGAGAAAGCGTCGGCGGACCTCCGGCAAACCCTTTCTCCATGCCGTCTTGCGACCCGCGCGAGGCGGCCGGACCCCGCATGGACCCTGCATGGACCGGTGTGTTGCCGCGAACTGAACAACGCTTATAAAGCAACGAGCGAGCCAGACCCTTGATGACTGACGCCACTCTCCTGAGTTCCAGCTATTCGCATTACGCGGCGCGTGCCGCGGCGGCGCGTCCGCAAATCGTGGCGCACGTGGCGGCGCTTGCGTCCGCGCCTCTGACACGCGAACGGATTGACGCGCGCTTTGACGCGCTGTGCGCCGAGGCGGCCGGCGCGGGCGGCGGCCCATTGAGCGAGGATGCACTCAAACGAGCCTTGCGGCAGTTGCGCACCGAGGTATTTTGCGCCGTGATGGAGCGCGACCTGGCAGGCGAGGCGGATGTCGCCGAAGTCACGGGCGCGATGACCGATCTGGCGGAGACGACGATCCAGCGCGCGCTCGCGGTCGTGTCCGCCGAACTCGAAACGCTCTACGGCGAACCGCGCGGACCGCAGGGCGAACGGCTCGCCCTCGGCGTGGTCGGGATGGGCAAGCTGGGTGGGCGTGAGCTGAACGTCTCGTCGGACATCGATCTGATCTTCATCTATGAAGAGGACGGCGAGACCGCGGGCGGTCAGCGCCCGCCGATCGCGACGCAGGACTTTTTCACGCGTCTGGGCAAGCGTTTGATCGGCGCATTGGCGGAGGTGACCGCCGACGGTTACGTGTTCCGGGTCGATATGCGCTTGCGGCCGAACGGCGATTCCGGGCCGCTCGTATGCAGCCTCGGCATGCTCGAAGAGTATTTCTACGTGCAGGGCCGCGAGTGGGAGCGCTATGCGTGGATCAAGGGCCGGCTCGTGTCCGAAGGTGCGAGCGAGGCAGCGCAGCGTCTGCAGAAGCAGCTCGACGCGATCGTCACGCCGTTCGTCTATCGGCGCTATCTCGACTTTGGCGTGATCAGCGCAATCCGTGCGCTGCATTTGCAGATTCGCCAGGAAGCGCAGCGGCGCGCCTCGATGCGGCCCGACAAGGCCGACGACATCAAGCTGGGTCGCGGCGGCATCCGCGAAATCGAATTCAGCGCCCAGGTGTTCCAGCTGATCCGCGGCGGCCAGGACGCCGGCTTCCGGGTGCGTCCGACGCTCGCTGTCTTGCGGCACGCGGCCACGCACGGGCTGCTCGATACCTCGGTCTGCGTGAAGCTTTCGCAGGCGTACCGCTTCCTGCGCGAACTCGAGCATCGCCTGCAATATCGCAACGACGCGCAAACTCACGCGATGCCGGTCGTTCCAGAGGAGCGCGCGGCGCTCGCGCGGGCAATGGGTTGCGACGACTATGCCGCGCTGATGCTCAAGCTCGACGCGCATCGCGAGTTCGTCGAACAGCAGTTCGACCAGATTTTCGCCGACAAGGTGAGCGGTCGCGATGGTTGCGGCGCACCGGAAGACGGCGCGGCGGTCTGGGTCTGGAGCAGTGCGCTCGCCGACGAAAGCGCCGAGGACGCGCTTCGCGCGCGCCTGGTCGAACTGGGTGTGTCCGAGCCGGGCGAGCTATTGGCGCGTTTGCGTGCGGTGTGGCAGTCGTCGCGTTACGCGGGGCTAGCCGAGCGGAGCCGCCAGCGCTTCGATATCGTCGCGCAGCGCGCGCTGGAGGCCGCGCGTACTCTCGAGCCGCCCGAACGGCGGGGCGATACGGTGGCGCGTTTCTTCGACCTGCTCGAAGCCGTGAGCCGGCGCGGCGCGTATCTCGCGCTGCTGACCGAATATCCGCAGGCGCTGCATCGGGTGCTGTCGGTGCTGGGCGGTTCGCGCTGGGCCGCCGGCTATCTGATTCGCCATCCGCAGTTGCTTGACGAGCTCCTCGACGACGAGGCGATGGACAGTCCGTTCGATTGGCCCGAATTCAAGCGCACGCTGCGCTTGCGCCTGGCCGCGGCGGATGGTGTCGAGCAACAGATGGATCTGCTGCGCCACGCGCATCAGGCCGAGGTGTTCCGCATCCTGCTGATCGATCTGGCCGGCAGGCTGAGTGTCGAGCATGTGAGCGACCGCCTGTCCGAACTCGCCGACGCCGTGCTCGACGTCACGCTCGAAGCAGTCTGGAATCAACTGGCCAAGCGCCACCGCGATGTGCCGAAGTTCGCCGTGATCGCGTACGGCAAGCTGGGCGGCAAGGAGCTCGGCTACGCGTCCGACCTCGACGTCATTTTCCTCTACGACGATCCGGACGATGCCGCCGCCGACGTCTATGCCACCTATACCCGTCGCCTCATCACCTGGCTGACGACGGCGACCGGCGCGGGCACCTTGTTCGATGTCGACTTGCGGCTGCGGCCGAACGGCGAGTCGGGGCTGCTCGTCACCGATCTGGACGCGTTCCGCCGTTATCAATTGCGTGAAGGCGACGCCGCCAACACGGCATGGGTGTGGGAGCATCAGGCGTTGAGCCGTGCGCGCTACTGCGCGGGCGACGCCGAAATCGGCGCGAAATTCGAGCAGATCCGCGAACAGGTGCTGACCACGCCGCGCGAGGCCGCGCCGCTCGCGAAGGAAATCGTCGAGATGCGCGAGCGCGTCGAGGCGGGGCATCCGAACCATACGGCGCTGTTCGACCTGAAGCACGATCGCGGCGGCATGGTCGATATCGAGTTCACCGTGCAGTACTGGGTGCTGCTGCATGCGGCGAGCGATCCCGAACTGATCCGCAATACCGGCAACATCGCGCTGCTGCGTGAAGTGTCGCGTTTCGGCTTGATGAGCGAAGCGGAAGCGGAGACGGTCGGGGCGGCTTATCGGATCTACCGGAAGCTGCAGCATCAACTGCGGCTGGACGGGATGGAGAAGGCGCGAGTCGATCCGGCGCTGGTGGCGACTGAGAGTGAGGCGGTGCTGGGGCTGTGGCAGCGGGTGTTTGGCTGAGGCTCCGCGACGATTTCCTGCCCGCGTTCCTAGGCCGCCAGCATTTCCTTCGCGTGCTTGCGGGTGGTCGCCGTGATCTCCAGTCCGCCGAGCATCCGCGCGACTTCTTCGACGCGGCTCGCGCGGTCGAGCGAGGTCACGCTGCTGACCGTGCCGCCCTTGCCGTTGCCCGACTTCGCCACCTGGAAATGATGGTCGCCGCGCGCGGCGACTTGCGGCAAGTGCGTCACGCACAGCACCTGACGTGCTTGCCCCAGTTGATGCAGCAACCGCCCAACCACTTCGGCGACGCCGCCGCCGATCCCCGTATCCACTTCGTCGAAGATCAGGGTTGGCGTCGGACTCGCGGCGCTCGCAATGACAGCCAGGGCGAGGCTGATCCGCGCCAGTTCCCCGCCTGAGGCGACCTTCGCGAGCGGCCGCAGCGGCACGCCGGCATGACCGGCGACGCGGAATTCGACCTGCTCGAGCCCGTGCGCGCCACCTTCCGGCAACGGCACCAGCGCCACTTCGAAGCTGCCGCCTTTCATCGACAGTTCCTGCATGCCGGTGGTCACTGCTGAGCCCAGAGCCTTGCCGGCCTTGGCGCGCGCCTTCGACAGTTTTTTCGCTTCCATAAGGAAGGCTTCCCTGGCCTTGGTTTCGGCCGCGTGGAGGCTGTCGAGGTCGGCTGCGGCGTCGAGCGCGGCAAGTTGCGCGCGACGTGCTTCGTGTTCTTCCGGCAGCGTCTCGGGCTGCAGGCGAAATTTGCGTGCGGCCGAGTGCAGCGCGTCGAGGCGCTTTTCGACCTGGGCGAGGCGGTCTGGATCGAGATCGAGCTTCTGTGCGTAGTGGCTGAGCGAATAGGCCGCCTCCTGCAACTGAATCTCGGCAGGTTCCAGCGCCGCCAGCACATCGTTCAGCGCCGGGTCGATCTCGGCGAGGTCACGCACCTTCGACACGATCGAGGCGAGATGC
Source organism: Paraburkholderia caffeinilytica (assembly GCF_003368325.1). Lineage (NCBI taxonomy): Bacteria > Pseudomonadati > Pseudomonadota > Betaproteobacteria > Burkholderiales > Burkholderiaceae > Paraburkholderia > Paraburkholderia caffeinilytica. The sequence continues at coordinate 2,707,853 of NZ_CP031467.1, forward strand.
GTGATCATCGCCTCGTCCGACTCGGACAGCGCGCCGAGCGCCCCCTGGACGCCGTCGATCAGGTTGGCCGAATGCGACAGGCGCCGGTGTTCGGCGTTGACCTCTTCCCATTCGCCGGGTTGCGGCGAAAGTTTGTCCAGCTCGGTAAGCTGCCAGGCGAGCCGTTCGCGCTCGAGTTGCAGCTCGCGGTCGCGCGTTTGCGCATGTTCGACGGCCTGCACCTTTTCCCGCCACGATCGCCATGCTCGCGTGACGGTCGTGGCGGTTTCCGCGAGGCCGGCGTGGGTGTCGAACAGTTCGCGCTGCGCGTCCGGACGCATCAGCAACTGGTGCGCATGCTGCCCGTGAATATCCACCAGCATTTCGCCGACTTCGCGCAATTGCGCGAGCGTCGCCGCCGTGCCGTTGATGAACGCCCGCGAGCGGCCGTTCGCATCCACCACGCGGCGCAGCATCACGGTGCCGCCGTGGTGGCCGTCGTCGGCGGCCGCGCCGAGCGCCTGCTCGTCGAGCCATTGCTCGACTTGCGCATGCGTCTCGAATTCGGCGGTGATGTCGGCGCGGGTCTCGCCGGTGCGCACCACGTTCGCATCGGCACGGGCGCCGAGCGCGAGGGCCAGTGCGTCGATCAGGATCGACTTGCCGGCGCCTGTTTCGCCTGAGAAAACGGTGAAGCCGCTGTCGAATTCGAGATCGAGCGCGGCGACGATGACGAAGTCGCGTATCGAGAGGTGGCGAAGCATGGAGGTCGTCTGGTGAGCTTGAGATTCAGGGTTCGGCCGCGGCGGCGTTCGTGTTCTGGCGGTCCGGCATTCGGGGCCGCTCAGGGCTTGATATCTTCTTCGTGCGACGGGTATTCGTTCCAGTGCAGCTTCTTGCGCAGCGTCGCGAAATGGCTGTAGCCGACCGGGTGCAGCATCGGCACCGTATGACGCGAGCGGCGCACTTCGATCGTGTCGCCCAATTCCAGCGAAGTGAACGACTGCATGTCGAAATTGACGTTCACTTCGCGGCCCGAGACGATCTGAATGCTCACCTTCGAGTCGTCCGGCAGCACGATTGGCCGGTTCGACAGGGCGTGCGGCGCGATCGGCACCAGCACGATGCCTTGCAATTGCGGATGCAGGATCGGCCCTTGCGAAGACAGCGCGTAAGCGGTCGAGCCCGTGGGCGTGGCGACGATCAGGCCGTCGGAGCGCTGGTTGTACATGAAGCGCCCGTCCACCGAGACATGCAGTTCCGCCATCCCGGAGAAACCGCTACGGTTGACCACCACGTCGTTGAAGGCCAGTGCGTGATAGATCGGCGCGCCGTTGCGCATGATGCGCGCTTCGAGCAGCATGCGCTCTTCGCGCTCGAAGTTGCCCGAGAGCATTTGCGGCACGATCTCGCGCATGTCGGAGATCGGAATGTCGGTAATGAAGCCGAGCCGCCCGTGGTTGATGCCGATCAGCGGCGTGCGGTAGGGCGCAAGCTGGCGGCCGATGCCCAGCATCGTGCCGTCGCCGCCCAGCACGACGGCAACGTCGGCGCGCGCGCCGATCTCGGCGGGACGCAGCGCCGGATAGTCGGTGACGCCGATTTCGGCGGCGGTGTCGGCTTCGAATACAACCTCGAAGCCGCGTCTCGCGATGCACGAGGCGAGCTCGGTCAGCGGCTCGCCGATGCCCGGCGTATTGTTGCGCCCGACGAGCGCGACGGTCTTGAACTGGCTGGTCACTTGCATGCCGGCATTACACCATAGGTAGGGCCTGAAAAGAACCGCAGACAGACCCGGTAGCGAGCCGGCGCAAGCGGGCTGCCAGCGCATTGGGCGATTATCGTTAGAATGGTGAAACCTTGATGACATGCACGCCGGTTGTAGTGCGGCGGCGTGCCGCCGGCGGACGCACCGAAGTGGCGGCCGGCGAGGCGCGGAGCCCGAGTCCGGGCGGCGCGCTGGCAAGGACGCTGGACACGGCGCCAGTCAAGGCGCTGCACGGAACACCAGGCGCCGCCCCGCCAACCGGCGGCGCGATAGTCAGGGGTTGGCGCCGTTAGCGCTCGCTGTAGCCGCGTCATTGAGCTAAAATTTTCCGTCATGCTAGATCCTCGCGCACAAACCCTCCTCAAAACGCTGATCGAGCGCTACATCGCCGAAGGTCAGCCGGTCGGCTCGCGCACGTTGTCACGCTATTCCGGCCTCGAACTGAGCCCGGCGACGATCCGCAACGTGATGTCCGATCTCGAGGATCTGGGGCTTGTGATCAGTCCGCATACTTCCGCGGGCCGCATTCCGACACCGCGTGGCTACCGGCTGTTCGTCGATACCATGCTGACGGTGGAATCCGCCGCGGACGAAGAAGCGGTGATGCGTATCGTCAAGACTACGCTGCAGGCGGGTGAGCCGCAGAAAGTCGTCGCCGCGGCGGCCGGCGTGCTGTCCAATCTGTCGCAGTTTGCCGGTGTGGTGCTTACCCCGCGCCGCAGCCACGTGTTCAAGCAGATCGAATTCATGCGCCTGTCGGACAAGCGCATCCTGCTGATCATCGTGACGCCCGAGGGGGACGTGCAGAACCGCATCATGGCAACTCAGCGCGATTTTTCGCCGGCGCAGCTGGTGGAGGCCTCCAACTACATCAACGCGCACTTCGCGGGCCTCTCGTTCGACGACGTGCGCCGCCGCCTGCGCGAAGAAATCGACGAATTGCGCGGCGACATGACCACGCTGATGCACGCCGCGGTCACGGCCAGCACGGATGAGTCCGACACCGGCGAGACCGTGCTGATTTCCGGCGAGCGCAACCTGCTCGAAGTCGCCGACCTGTCGTCGGACATGGCGCGCTTGCGCAAGCTGTTCGATGTGTTCGACCAAAAGACCAGTCTCCTTCAGTTGCTCGACGTGTCGAGTCACGCCGCCGGCGTGCAGATTTTCATTGGCGGCGAGTCGAATCTCGTGCCAATCGAGGAAATGAGCGTCGTCACCGCGCCTTATGAGGTGAACGGCAAGATCGTCGGCACGCTCGGCGTGATCGGGCCGACCCGCATGGCCTACAACCGCGTGATTCCGATTGTCGACATCACCGCGCGGCTGCTTTCCCTGACGCTGAGTCAACAGTAACCGGCAGCAAGCCGCGGTTACTGCCGGCTGCGGCACTTCATGTCGCAAATGATGCGCGACGGCGCGCCGCTTGCCAATTGGCCGAATGGCCAGGGGCCCCTGGCGGACCTTGCAATGGACCGCGCCGCTATAATGAATTCCACCTGAACCGACTCTCCGCCCAAAGCGGTTACCTCTGCTGCCTATGCGCTTCGACCTCGAGCGGCCATCGCAGAACGCCACGTCACACCGTGTCGCCGTGTTGCTGATCAATCTCGGCACGCCCGACGCGCCGACGCCGCGTGCGGTCCGTCGCTATCTTGCGCAGTTCCTGTCCGATCCTCGCGTGGTCGAAATTCCGGCGCTGCTCTGGCAGGTGATCCTGCGGTTGTTGATTTTGCCGTTCCGGAGCCCCGCGTCGGCGAAGAAGTACGCGGCTGTGTGGATGCCGGAAGGCTCGCCGCTGCGTGTCTTCACGGAGAAGCAGGTGGAGGGTTTGCGTCATCTGTTGCAATTGAACGACTACACGGTGTTGGTCGACTACGCCATGCGCTACGGCACGCCCGGTATTCCGGCCATGCTGAACCAGCTCAAACTGGCGGGCGCCGAGCGTGTGCTGCTGATGCCCATGTATCCGCAATATTCGTCGTCGACCACGGCCACGGCTTTCGACGAAGCCTTTTCGGCCCTCAAGCGCATGCGCAATCAACCGGAAATCCGCACGGTGCGCCAGTATGCCGATCATCCTGCGTATATCGCCGCGCTCGCCGCACAGGTGCATCACTACTGGCATCAGCATGGCCGGCCGGACTTCGCGGCGGGTGACAAGCTGGTGCTGAGTTTTCACGGCGTACCCAAGCGCACGATGGATCTTGGCGATCCGTATCACGAGCAATGCCAGCAAACCGGCGCGTTGTTGATGCAGGCGCTGGGACTGACGCAGGTGGAATGCCGCATCACCTTTCAGTCGCGCTTCGGCAAGGCCGAGTGGCTGCAACCGTACACCGCACCCACATTGAAGGAATTGGGCTCGGCAGGCGTGCGGCGTGCCGACGTGTTCTGCCCGGGCTTTACCGCCGATTGCCTTGAAACGATTGAAGAGATCGGCATGGAAGTGCGCGACGAGTTCCTCCATGCGGGTGGCCAGGAATTTCACCGGATTCCCTGCGTGAACGCCTCGCAGCCGTGGGTCGCCGCGCTTGGCGAAATCGTCGCGCAGAATCTGCAGGGCTGGCCCGTGCAAGCGGTGCCGGTGCCGCATACGAGCGGGGCGTAAGCAGGCTCATGAATTACAGGATCTCGACCGAACCGGGCGCGAAGCTGCGCATCGACAAATGGCTTTGGGCGGCGCGCTTCTTCAAAACCCGTTCGCTGGCGGCGGATGCCGTCGACAAAGGGCATGTGCGCATCGGCGGCGCGAATGTCAAACCGGCCAAGGATGTGCGCGTCGGCGACCTGGTCGAGATCGAGATCGAGCGGATTGTCTGGCAAGTGGAAGTGCTGGGCGTGTGCGACGTGCGCGGCCCAGCCAGCGTCGCGCAGACGCTTTACGCGGAAACCGAGGAGAGCAAGGTGAAGCGGCAGGTCGAGCAGGAGCGGCGCAAGACGTACCGCGAGCCGGCTGCCGCTTTGCACGGCAGACCGACCAAGCGCGACCGGCGCACTATCGACAAACTTTCAGGTGGGGATTGAACAATTGTTCCATCGTCGCGTGCACACCGCCGTATTCGGTGGTGTGATCGTTGACGGCCCCGGACATGCAGATGGTCGTGGTGCCCGCGATCAGTACCAATGCGACCACCGATATTGCAAAGGTCAGTTTCACGGTACTCCCCTTGGGAAGATTCAGGACGGAAACAGGCGAATCAGGTGGAATTGAAAAATGTCGGTAAGGCTTACGTTAGATTAGGGTTAACGTGTCTTTTCCGACGCTTTATTGGAGCATAGGCCACTTGTCGGGCGCACTCAATCTCAATCTGATTGCGACGCAATAATGGTTGTAACCGGGCATTTCCGTCGCGCGTCCACGGTGCGAAAAGTTCCGGGAGAGGCGCTTGAAATGGGTCTTTCCGGCCCCATCTGCCGTTTCGATCCGCGTTAACGTACCAAGTTGTCTGTCGCAATTTTGCAACGCACAAATTGCGACAGCTTTTGACGCGTTGCCGTCACCGTTAGCTTTAACTTTTTTAACGACTTTCAGCGACATGGAAAACACGCAAGAGAACCCGACGAGCCAGAATCCCACGCCCGCCGACGAAACCGCGCGCCAGGCCGCCGAGGCTGCGGCATCCCAGCAGGACGCGGCTGCAAGCGCTGCGCCTGAAGCGCCGGCAAGCGGTGCGGAAGCCGCATTGGCCGAAGCAGAAGCGAAGATCGTCGAGTTGCAGGAAAGCTTCCTGCGGGCGAAGGCTGAGACTGAAAACGTGCGCCGCCGCGCCCAGGAGGATGTCGCCAAGGCGCACAAGTTCGCGATCGAAAGCTTCGCTGAGCATTTGCTGCCGGTGGTCGACAGCCTCGAAGCGGCGGTTGCCCACTCGTCCGACGACCTGCAAAAGGTGCGCGAAGGCGTCGAACTCACGCTGCGCCAGCTTTCCGGCGCGCTGGAGAAGGGTCGCGTCGTCGCCCTGAACCCGGTTGGCGAGAAGTTCGACCCGCACCGTCACCAGGCTATTTCGATGGTGCCGGCCGACCAGGAGCCGAACACCGTCGTTGCTGTGCTGCAAAAAGGCTTCGTGATCGCCGACCGCGTGCTGCGTCCGGCGCTCGTGACGGTCGCGGCGCCGAAGTAAGCAGTACAAGCCGCGGCACAGGCCACAGCAGAAGCTGTTTATCAGCCGTTCCGCCGACAGGCGCCGTTATGGCCAACATTCCCGTGGACGCCACTGCGTTCGCTGTCTTCGGCATGCAGGAGCTCAGCGCCGAGTCATTCGGCGCCGGCTGGCCGAAACGGGTGATGGGCTGCCCGTGGTGTTTTTCCGGGATCTCGCCTGCTTCGGCTGCTAGATCGCCAGGAAGGCCAGGCTGGCGCAGCCGGACGCGATGGTGAAAAAAGCGGCAAAAGTTCGACCGATTGAAAAAAATTAAAGACCGCATCGTAAAAGAGGTCTTGAAAACGATGCGGACGCACTTATGTTGAGTGCAGGTAGGAATTCAGAGCGGATCGCCTTACCGCCAGCTGGGCAAACAAGGCGATTCCCGCAGCGATCAAAGTCAGGAGATTAGTAAAAATGGGCAAAATCATCGGCATCGACCTCGGCACGACCAACTCGTGCGTGGCGATCATGGAAGGCAATTCGGTCAAAGTGATCGAGAACTCGGAAGGTGCGCGCACCACGCCGTCGATCATCGCTTACATGGAAGACGGCGAGATTCTCGTCGGCGCGCCGGCTAAGCGTCAGTCGGTCACGAACCCGAAGAACACGCTGTACGCCGTCAAGCGCCTGATCGGCCGCCGCTTCGAAGAAAAAGAAGTGCAGAAAGACATCGGTCTGATGCCGTACAAGATCATGAAGGCCGACAACGGCGACGCATGGGTCCAGGTGCGCGACGACAAGCTGGCACCGCCGCAAATCTCGGCGGAAGTGCTGCGCAAGATGAAGAAGACCGCTGAAGACTACCTCGGCGAGCAGGTCACCGAAGCGGTGATTACGGTTCCCGCGTACTTCAACGACAGCCAGCGTCAGGCCACCAAAGACGCAGGCCGCATCGCCGGTCTGGAAGTGAAGCGGATCATCAACGAACCGACCGCAGCCGCTCTGGCATTCGGTCTGGACAAGGCCGAAAAGGGCGACCGCAAGATCGCGGTGTATGACCTGGGCGGCGGTACGTTCGACGTGTCGATTATCGAAATCGCCGACGTTGACGGCGAAATGCAGTTTGAAGTGCTGTCCACGAACGGTGACACGTTCCTCGGCGGCGAAGACTTCGACCAACGCATCATCGATTACATCATCGGCGAGTTCAAGAAGGAGCAGGGCGTCGATCTGTCGAAAGACGTGCTCGCGCTGCAACGCCTGAAGGAATCGGCTGAAAAGGCGAAGATCGAACTGTCGTCGAGCCAGCAAACCGAAATCAACCTGCCGTACATCACGGCCGACGCGTCGGGTCCGAAGCACTTGAACCTGAAAATCACGCGCGCCAAGCTGGAAGCGCTGGTCGAAGAACTGATCGAACGCACGATCGAACCATGCCGCACGGCGATCAAGGATGCGGGCGTGAAGGTCGGCGAAATCGACGACGTGATTCTGGTCGGCGGTATGACCCGCATGCCGAAGGTGCAGGAAAAGGTTAAGGAATTCTTCGGCAAGGATCCGCGCCGCGACGTGAACCCGGACGAAGCCGTGGCCGTTGGCGCCGCGATTCAAGGCCAGGTTCTGTCGGGCGACCGCACGGACGTTCTGCTGCTCGACGTGACCCCGTTGTCGCTCGGCATCGAAACGCTCGGCGGCGTGATGACGAAGATGATCAACAAGAACACCACGATCCCGACCAAGCACGCACAGGTCTACTCGACGGCTGACGACAATCAGAGCGCCGTGACGATCAAGGTGTTCCAGGGCGAGCGCGAAATGGCGGCGGGCAACAAGCTGCTGGGCGAGTTCAACCTTGAAGGCATTCCGCCGGCACCGCGCGGCACGCCGCAGATCGAAGTGAGCTTCGACATCGACGCGAACGGCATTCTGCACGTCGGCGCGAAAGACAAGGCGACCGGCAAGGAAAACCGCATCACGATCAAGGCGAACTCGGGTCTGTCCGAAGCCGAAATCGAAAAGATGGTGAAGGACGCCGAAGCGAACGCGGAAGAAGATCACAAGCTGCGTGAGCTGGCCGATGCCCGCAACCAGGGCGACGCACTGGTCCACAGCACGAAGAAGGCGCTCACCGAATACGGCGACAAGCTGGAAGCTGCTGAGAAGGAAGCGATCGAAGCCGCGCTGAAGGACCTCGAGGAAACGCTGAAGAGCGGTTCGAGCGACAAGGCCGCGATCGAAGCCAAGATCGAAGTGGTGGCCACCGCCTCGCAGAAGATGGGCGAGAAGATGTACGCCGACATGCAGGCAGCGCAAGGTGCCGAAGCTGCGGCAGCGGGCGCGGCAGGCGCGGGCGCATCGGCGTCGGCGGGTGGCGCGAACCATCAGCAGCAGGACGACGTGGTCGACGCCGAGTTCAAGGAAGTGAAGAAAGACTAAAGCCAGGTCGCAATCTGACCGTAAAGCCGCACACAGCAATGTGTGCGGCCTGGCTGCAAAACGGTTTGCTCCCGTCCGGGTGCATGAACCTGCAAAGCGGTTATCGCGCCTGGTGAGCCTGTTTGGGCTCTCCGGGCACATTTGTTTTATGGAGGGCGTTGTCTGAGCCGCGTAAAAACGGTTTGAACAGCGGCCGGACGAGTCGCAAGACTCCAGCATTCAAGAGGAGCCACCGCGTCGCATTGCGCGAGTGGCGTTGAACCGATATGGCGAAACGGGATTACTACGAGGTTCTGGGCGTCGCAAAGAACGCGAGCGACGACGAAATCAAGAAGGCTTATCGCAAGCTTGCGATGAAGCACCACCCCGACCGCAATCCGGGCAACAAGGATGCGGAAGAGCATTTCAAAGAGGTGAAGGAAGCCTATGAAATGCTGTCGGACTCGCAAAAGCGTGCCGCGTACGATCAGTACGGCCACGCGGGCGTCGATCCGAACATGGGCGGAGCCGGGGCGCAAGGCTTCGGCGGTTTTGCCGATGCGTTCGGCGATATTTTCGGCGACATCTTCGGCCAGGCAGCCGGCGGTGCCGCACGCGGCGGTGCCGGCCGTGCCGGTCCGCAGGTGTATCGCGGCGCCGATTTGCGTTACAGCATGGAAATCACGCTGGAACAGGCCGCGCATGGCTACGACACGCAGATTCGCGTGCCGAGCTGGGTGTCGTGTGAAATCTGTCACGGCTCGGGCGCGAAGCCCGGCACCAAGCCCGAGACCTGCCCGACCTGTAGCGGCTCGGGTTCGGTGCGGATGTCGCAGGGTTTCTTCAGCATCCAGCAGACCTGCCCGAAGTGCCACGGCACCGGCACCTATATCCCCGAACCGTGCGGCCATTGCCATGGCGCGGGCAAGGTGAAGGAAACCAAGACGCTGGAAGTGAAAATCCCGGCAGGCATCGACGACGGCATGCGTATCCGCTCGGCCGGCAACGGCGAGCCGGGTATCAACGGCGGTCCGTCGGGCGATCTGTACGTCGAGATTCACATCAAGCAGCACTCGGTGTTCGAGCGCGACGGCGACGATCTGCATTGCCAGATGCCGATTCCGTTTACCACGGCGGCACTCGGCGGCGAAATCGAAGTGCCGACCCTCGCGGGCCGTGCAAGCTTCACGGTGCCGGAAGGTACGCAATCGGGCAAGACGTTCCGTCTGCGTGGCAAGGGTATCAAGGGGCTGCGTTCGAGCATTGCAGGCGATCTTTACGTGCACGTGCAAGTCGAAACCCCGGTCAAGCTCACCGAGCCGCAGCGCGAGTTGCTTCAGCAATTCGAGAAGGCGCTCGTGGAAGGCGGCGCGCGGCATAGCCCGCAGAGCAAGAGCTGGTTCGATCGGGTGAAGAGCTTTTTCGATTAATAGCGGTTTGATTTGGCGGTAAGCATGACGGCAGATGAGCGCGACGCAGTGTTCGCGTTGCTCGACGATTGCGACGCGACGGCGGCGCGCCGTTCGAGTCGTCTGTACACGGGTTTTGTGCATGGACGGAGTTGCGCTGCGCCCGCGCAACTCGAAGCCGTGTGCGAGACCGTGGCCGCGGACACGCGGCGTGGTTTGCATGCCGTCGTGCTCGCCGACTACGAGTTTGGCCGGCATCTTCTCGACGGCGGCCTTCCTCACCGGGCATTGAAAGAAACGCAGCGTGGCGATGCCACGCTGCGTTTTTTATTGTTCGAACGTTGCGAGAAGCTATCGCGCGACGAGGTCGACGCCTGGCTCATGGCGCGCGACGGCGCAGCAGCCGACGCGTCGGTAGCAGGGACCGCAAACGTGCGTGCGAGCGTCGATCCAAAGCAATTCAACGAAGCGATCGACGCGATCCATGCCGCCCTGCGCGCGGGCGATTCTTACCAGGTCAACTATACGTATCGGCTGGGTTTCGACGTATTCGGCTCGCCGACCACGCTGTATCGGCGCCTGCGAGCGCGTCAGCCGGTTCCCTACGGCGCGTTGATCGCGTTGCCGGGCGACGAGTGGGTGCTGTCGTGCTCGCCGGAATTGTTCATCGAGAAGGAAGGCGCCATGTTGCGCGCCCGTCCGATGAAAGGCACGGCGCCACGGTCGGCAGATCCTGACGCGGATCGCAATGCCGCCGACTTCCTCGCGAACGACCCGAAGAATCGCGCCGAGAACGTGATGATTGTCGACCTGTTGCGCAACGATCTGTCGCGCGTGGCGCAAACCGGCTCGGTCAATGTGCCGGCGCTGTTTTCGGTTGAGCCGTATGCGTCGGTTTGGCAGATGACGTCGACGGTGCATGCGACGTTGCGCGCCGGCACGTCTTTCGCCGAGATCCTGCGCGCACTGTTTCCCTGCGGCTCGATCACCGGCGCGCCGAAGCATCGCACGATGCAGTTGATCGAGGCGCTGGAAAGCACGCCGCGCGGCCTCTATACCGGCGCGATCGGTTGGCTCGACGCGCCCGCCCCC